>NZ_KQ031382.1:3119062-3431568 GCF_000384335.2 Hyphomicrobium sp. 99 | reverse complement strand
AGAGGCAACGTCGTAGTTGTCAGTGGCGACGAGAAGCAGCTACCCCCGACCTCATTCTTCTCGAACCGTGACGTCGCCGATGACGAGGATGGGGAGGTTGACGAGGGTGGAGAGGACCTGAGCGATGAGGAATCGACGGCAGCCATGGACTCGTGGAACCGGCGGGAAATCAAGGATTGTCCGAACCTTCTTGATTTGGCCAAGTCGTCCCTCCCGACGGTCATGCTCAAGGTGCACTACCGTTCGGCGTACCGAGAGCTGATTTCGTTCTCAAACAACGCATTCTACGATGGCCAGCTAAACGTCCCGGTACGGCATCCGCAGGCAGAGCTTTTGCGGCAAAAGCCTCTGGAACTCATTCAGGTCGACGGCCTTTACGAAGAACGGACGAACAAGGCAGAAGCTGATCGAGTCGTCGACTTGCTAGCCGGACTATGGCTAGGCCGTGGAAAAACGATTCCTTCCGTGGGGGTTGTCACCTTCAACCGCGATCAGGCGGATTTGATCGAAATGGGCTTGGAGCAGCGTGCGGAGGAGGATTCCGTCTTCCGTGCCGCGTACATTCGCGAACGTCAACGAACGGACGCCGGCGAGGACATGGGGTTCTTTGTCAAGAACGTCGAGAACGTCCAGGGCGACGAGCGCGATCAGATCATTTTTTCGACGACGTTCGGTCGAAATGGCAGAGGCACATTTCGCCGGAATTTCGGCGTGTTGAGCCAGGGCGGTGGTGAGCGGCGCCTCAACGTAGCTATCACGCGCGCGCGTCAGAAGGTGACCCTGGTGACGTCGATGCCCATCAATGAGGTATCGGGCATTTTTACAAGTGGTGCCAAGCCGCAAACACCACGGGATTATCTACAGCTTTACATGGCTTACGTTCTGGCGATGACGGCCGGGAATTATGATGTTGCACAGCGGCTGCTCGACCAGACTTTGAAAGATCGGCATCGTGCCGATGAACATGAGATTGCTGCGGATGACGGCTTCCTCAATTCAGTTCAGCACTACTTGGAAAGTCTTGGAGTGCGGCCGACGCGGGCAAGTGACGGCGGTGCATTCGGCATTGATTTTGCCATTGATCATCCGTCCCGTGGCACCTACGGGCTGGGAATCGAGTGCGGGGCTCATCGGCATCCTATTCTGGCTCACGCTCGGGCGCGCGAGATCTGGCGACGAGGCGTCATGCAGAAGGCCATTCCCGTCATACATCGCGTTTCGCTAAGGGGCTGGTACCATAGCCGTGTGGCGGAACAGGCACGGCTGCAGCAGGCTATTGAACTGGCGCTGAGATAGGGGGCGGCATGAGCGGGCCAAAGGTAGTTCGGGTCGTGACTCGGGAAGAAGTCATCGCAACCTGCGAGGCCCGCCTCACCGACCTCCGGGAAGCGGTCAGCCGCTGGGAGAAGGTAGGAAAGCGAAATGACCTTTTGACCGACGACGAAGTGGCCAAGACGCGCACGCGCTTGAAGGAGATTGAGGGACTACTCTCAAAGGACCGCTTTTTAAACTTGCAGAAGGAGGTTCCTCGCGAGGTCGAGTTTTTGCAAGCGGACATCGCGCGAAGGATCGAAGAGGCTGCGAAGAAGAAGGCAGACGCGCAACTTCGGAAGCGCCGCATCGAGAGAATGGCAGCCCAGAAGCTCGATGAGCTCAAGACGCTCGGCTCAGCCCTTCCGGACGATCTTTCGGTGAAGCTTCAGCAGATTGCGGCCGGCGATGTCGATGAAAAGAGTGCAGAAAACATTCTCGCACAAGTGTTGGCCGCTTTGTCGCAAAGTAAGCCGGAAGCGGGCCTAACCGACGAACAGCGACTGCTGGCGGACAAGCTGAGAGGCGGCGTAGAAGTCACCAGCTTCGCCAGCTGGCTCGACAAGCAACCCTCGGCTTCTGAGGAGTGTACGCGCAACCTCGATGCTGCACTCGCGGAGCTGTGCATGTTGGGTGACGACAAGTCTGCCGAAGCCCTATCAGTGCGGCAGACTCTCGTGACCCGCGAGACTTCAGAAGCCAGACAACGAATGATGGCCGATACGCTCCAGCTTGAGATTTCTGCGGCGATCCAAAAGCGCCGAGATGAGATCAAGGCACTCTCTGCTCTTGAAGAAAGGGTGGCCGAGCTGGAGGCCCTGAGACTTCCGGCGGCCACGGGATTGATCGCGGAAGCACGGGATGCCTTGCAGCGCGAAGATGCCTCGAGGGCGGCGTCACTTTCGAGACGTGTGGCAGACGTCACTGACGCCGAGCGGAAGGGAAGAGCATTGGCAGCGAAGCGGCGCGCCATTTTAAAGACGCTCGCAGACCTCGGCTACGAAGCTCGCGAGGGTATGGAAACCGCTTGGGTCAAAGATGGCCGGTTGGTGATGCGCCGTGCCGCTAATCCTGAAATGGGTGTCGAAGTGAGAGGGGCCGAACAGCTACAGTTCCGGCCCGTGCGGTTTGGCTCTGAGGCAAACGCCAACGATCACCCGAAAGATCGGGACATTGAGACGGTATGGTGCTCTGACTTCGACAAGCTTCACAAGCATGTTCTTAAAGAGCAGGGCGAGTTGAAGATCGAGCGGTCAACGCCGGTGGGAGCGATGCCAGTTTTGTTTGAAGCTGAAAGTGTTTTGAGTGACCAGCGCCGGACGACGTCTGCACCGCTCAAGAAGAGGGAGCGGTGATCTGGCAAAATGGTGGTCCACTTAAGCCTCAGACATGTAGAAGCGTAGCCGCCACCTAGGCTGAGCGATACATGGTAGGAATGTCGCCCACTCCCGCACGCTAATTCCTCAATTACCTGACTTGCTCGTAGCAGCCCTTCACGCGACCAATGGTGCAGGCATTGAGGTCCGCTAATGGGATCGAGCGACCAAGTGCTGACGTCGGCGATGGGCCAATACCGACCAAAAACTACTACCGCAAATTCGGAAGCCGACGTTGGACAATTCGCCATGGCTATTGACATTCAACCTCCCACTGCATAGTCATCCGTCAGCCTTGAGTGGCCACCTGCACCCTTGAGTGGGATACGACCCGGAAGGTTGACGCCTTCACCACGGTTCAACAGCGGTGATCTCATGACCAGAATTAAACCACCAAAATTTTCGTCGCCTGAGTTGCAACAGGCGGTTGATGCCGCACGTCAGGCCTTTGAGGGCGCGGATGACGCGAAGACACGTCTTTCGAATGATCTGAAAGAACTGGAGACCTACCTCCGCGAAACTGGCTTGGCTCAAGAGGTTCGGATGGGCACGGGCAAATGTTTCTGCCCCATAGATCAGCGGGAAGCCGAGATCAGCCTGGACATGGATGGCACCGCGAGCGGGTTCATCGAGGAAGAGGCACTAGTCTGGTCAAAGGATAACAGTGGCCGGTTCCGCATCCTCTACGAAAATTGCCGGTGGGAAGGTTACGTCGACGTAGACATGCCCGGCGGCCCCTATCACTGGGACGACAGCACTCTTGAGCGTGAAGCGAAGCCGCTCATCGAGACGCCTTTCGACGTGCGAAAGCGAATGTACGAAACCCACGTCGTGGATTTCGTGAATGCAATAGCAAAGCAGGTGCGAATTGACCGCCCCAGGTCCACTTCTGAACGTCTCGACGAGTTCATGAAGGAACTGCGGGATATCGATACCTCGCATTCGAAATCAACTGATGCGAGCAAGGGCGGCGCGAAAAGCACCATCTAAGTCGGTGTGTTGAAGTTCTACCTCAGCGGAGATGCGCCCAACGGCGCATCTTCCACAGCCAACTCGTCATGCGAATTGGTTCGCAGCGCACGTCGTTGCCGGGGGCTTCCCCTATCATCCGCATTGCTCCATCAGAGCGGACCTCCGCAGGTCTGCTCGCGCTTTCGGTCCGACGACTGCTCAGGGTCAGAGTCGTTAAGGAGCAACCATGCGATTGAAGATACTCGCCGCAACCGGACTTCGGATCAGCAAGTCGGCCTGAGCGGGCGCATGCTGGTTTGTCTATTCGACGCCGACTTATGAAGGCTCGGCCGACCTCGCCTATTTTGACGGCGGCATGTGGTGGCACGTGCACGGATCGCATTGCTCGTGCATGGGGCTCGAGGATCAACGGAGCCGGAAAGAATTTTTGCCGGAACTCTACCTCGAGGCGCTCGAGAAGGGCAAATGCCTGTTCAATCATCGTAGAGGGCGAGCAGGGCGAGAACAGCGAGGCGACGGCGGAAGCTTTCGCGGCTTGGCTTCGCCGGGCCGCCAAGAAAGCGGCGCTTGCCCCGGCGACAGTCCTTAAAGAGACTTATGGACAACCTCGCCAAGCGTCAAGGCCGGGAGCGATCCCGGCCACTTACGTCTTGATGTGCACCTTCAGTCAGATGGTCGTGGCAAAAAACTCACGCAGTGCCCGGCGCGTCGTCTTCATTGAGATCGTGCACTCCATGACCTCGTCGTCGTTCGCTGCCGGGGCCGCCGGGGCCGCCGGAGCAGGAGCGGATGCTTCGATTTTGGCTGCTTTCTGAGCGTCCTCTTCAGCCCTCATTAGCTTCGCGATCCGAAACGCAGCATCGTTCTTGTGCTCGCCTGGGCGAACGCCGCCCTCTGCCTCA
This sequence comes from Hyphomicrobium sp. 99, assembly GCF_000384335.2. Lineage (NCBI taxonomy): Bacteria > Pseudomonadati > Pseudomonadota > Alphaproteobacteria > Hyphomicrobiales > Hyphomicrobiaceae > Hyphomicrobium > Hyphomicrobium sp. 99. The sequence continues at coordinate 3,427,007 of NZ_KQ031382.1, read as the reverse complement.
AGCCGTTCGTGGATGCGGACGCGATCGGCATACGTGAAGCCAAGATCTTTGAACCGTTTTGCGATCGAGAAGCCAAATTCTGGTGCCGGCATTACTTTTTACTCCTGTTTTGGGTCGCGGTATCCTCAAAGTAGGCAGGAGTTCTTAGGATTTCAACCAGAATCCGAAGGTGTAGCCAAATCTCCTGCACTTTCATGCAAAAAAGGCCAGGATCGCTCCCGGCCTTTCGAAAAGGTATGATAATCCTACCCTTTTACTTACGCGCCCCAGCTGTCGGCCGGGGTGTCGGCCCAGGCATCAACGTCTTTCGGGGGCGTCTTCGAACGCGAGACCTGCGGCGGGATCTTTTTTGCCCACGGATCGTCGATCACCAGCGTCTTGTCCATGCCAGCGATCACAGCGTCGACGTTGTCGACGATGCCGGCGCCGCCGGACTTGTCGCCCATCGACATACGCAGCGACCGGGAAATCTTTTCCGAGCCGGCGTAGCCCTTGGCTTCAGCCATCGACCGCGTGGCGCCGTACGCAGCGCTCGATACCGACATGAACGACGCGGTGGCGGCGAGCGACTGTTCGTCCAGACCGATGTTGGCGACGTTGGCAGAACTGATGCCCATAGCCAGACCCTGCTTGGCACTGTCGAGACCGGCGCCGAGAAAAATCACGAGCCAGCCCTTGTCCTGGCGGGTCGAGATCAGCGCCTTGATGCTCTCGTAGTTGTGCTTGCGGGACGAGTTCTCTTCGCCGTCGGTCACAACAACCAGAATGGCCTTGCCGTCGGCAGCTTTCTTATCGAGGCTGTCGACGCCACGGCCAATCGCATCGAGCAGGGGCGTGCCGCCACGGGGCATGAAATCCTCGCGCGTGATGTCCTCGATCGCTTTGATCGTCCCTGAGCGGATCGTATCGATCGACTGGCTGTCGAAGATCATCAGATCGAAGCTGGCGTCCTTCAGATTGGCGTCGCCCTTCGCTTCCTTGAGGTAGCTGTTGACGCTCTTGATCGTCGCGTCGCGGCAGCTCGACATCGAGCCGGAGCGGTCGAGAACCATAACGATCGAGGTCGTGAGTGCCGGAGCAGTCTCCGGCGTAGTTGCTTCTGTCATGTGCAGAACTCCTTCAGTCGTCCCACGCATCCTTGTCGCCGACTTTAAGGACACCTGAGATTTGCTTGATGATGCTTTCTGAGGCGCGCAAACGGCGCCTCAGATCGGCCACGGAGACATCCTCCCGGGCGCCAAGCACAGCAGACGGCTCAAGGTGCACTTCACTGCACGCGACGAGAAACTGACGGAGGCTCATCTCCGTCGAGCCGTTCTCGATCCTTGAATACTGGCTGTTCGACAACCCCATCGCATCGGCGACAGACGATTGTGTCGTACCCGATACGCGCCGGGCATCGGCGAGGATCTCACGGATCTCGGCGAGGCGTTCATCAACGGATTTCGGCTTCGGGTGCTTCGACATGAGCTTGCATTTAGCGCAACTCATGACTTGCGTCAAGTGCAACTAGCGGCGAAAGGCGTACGACAGCACAAAGACGGAGATAACCAGCCCGAGCAGTATTCCGTCGACAGCCGGTTTCCAGCTGGGGTCCACGCTCAATTGCTCTCTAGGATCTCGATCAGTTTGCCGCTCTCGGTGTTCTGAACCGTGTAGCGCATGGTGTGCGGCTCGGTCGCCTTGGCGACGATGGGGGCGTATGAGGCGCGCAGAAGGCCAAACACTTGTTGGACCTTGGGCAGGTTGCCTTCATCTATGAGCGCGGCAAGCAGTAGCGAAGTCTGGTTTTGTTGGTTGCTCAACGTCTGCGCCAGCAGCACAAGCATCAGGACGTTCGGATAGGTCTCAGGGTCTGGCACCATTGTCGCTTCGCACTGATAGCGATCGATCTTGTCGTTGTAATCGACCGCATGAGCGTCTTTGATTTGCACCGGCGTGGCGGACGGCGGAACGCGGTCGGCCAGCTCCTTGAGTTGGCTTCCAATGTACTCAGCTGACTCGCGGGAACGAGGATTTGCAAGGTGTGCGAGAGACTCGGCGAACGAAAACGGCGTGTCCCTGGTCTTGAAGCGAGAGAGGAGCCAATCGATTGTTGCGCGCGTTTCGCACTCGGTCGCCCGCGCCGGCAGGACGGCACAGGCGAAAATTGCACAGATGAATACGATCCTCGTGATCACTGAAAGCTCCCCGTTCCGCAGACATTGCAAAGGCCGTTTACGGATTGATGACACAGCCCAGCTTGACGTCAAGTTTCAGGCGCCTGGCGTGGACGGGCCGCCCATCGGTCGCTATTATCGCGCTGGGAACGGCCGGGGCGTACTAGGCGACGGCCAGGAAGATCAAAGACTTTCTTATTCGGGGCCGGGAGCTCTACGCCGTCTGTCACGGCAACCACGGGTTCCTCAAAGGCCCTCGGCGCATCCCGATCGACCTCACGCCATACGACCCCGAGATGGATCACGAGGAGCTGCGCGGCAAACTACGCTGTACGGTTTGCGGTACGAACGACCCGCGCACGATCCTGCTGATCAAGCAGACCGACCGCCAGATGCGGCAGGGCCGGCAGCGTTAGGCGGCCCTGGCTCTCTCGCCTTTCTTCGCCTTCTTAACGGTCGGCTGGATCAGGACTTCGGCCGAGATGCTCAGCTGCTCGCTGATCCGCCGGATCATGGCGAGCGTGAGCGGCCGCCGGCGGTTCAGGACGTCGCTGACGCGACCCCGGCTACCGATCGACGGCTCCAGATCGACACGCGTGTAGCCCATCTGCTCCATGCGGAACTTGATGGCTTCGATCGGGTCCGACGGGCCGAGCGGGTAATGCTCGCGCTCGTAGTTCTCGACGAGCAGGCCAAGGACTTCGAAGCGATCGCCATCGGGCGTGCCGCGCTTGCAGCCCCACAGGCGTTCGATTTCCTTGAGCGCCGCCTTGTGCTGCGCTTCGTTGCGGATAGGTTTAAGCTCAATCATCGAATGTCACCGTTTCAGCATCGACGTCATCGTATTCCTTGTGGGTGCCAATGAAGCACACGAGCACCACACCCCAGTCAAAGTCTATTCTCACGATCAGCCGGTAATGGTTGCCAACGAGATTGAAGACAACCCGGTCGGATGTGATCACGCTCAACGTCGCGTGGCCGGCCTTGATGTCCGCTGTGCTCTTCCACTTCGCCCGTTCAACTTCCTTGCACCACTCCTTGACCTGAGATTTGAGCGCCCGATATTGAGGCACACTCTTTTGCGTCTCGGCGTAGTTGACGAGAGTTGAACGGCTGAATAATCGCATACAACTTTATACCATGCTACCAAATTGGGAGCAAGCTAAAAAAGTTCCGCTAGCGGTGGCGCTTCACGAAGATTTTGAGCGTGCGGCCGCCGCCCTGCACGGACGCTGCGATCTCGGTCGGCTCTTTGTCGTAGCGCGGCCCGCCGATCCAGGCGCGGGCGTCCTCCCGGTTCAAATCAATAGCTCGAAGCGCGTGATCTTCGTCAGATCGACGTCGAGTTTCTTGTTGGCCGGGTCGCTCATGAAGTCGTTCGACACTCTCGTCTCTTTGGTTGGTGGGAGGGGGCAGGACTCGAACCTGCGAAGTTAAACCAGCGTGCGTAGCCTCGAGTACCACACGCTCGGCTTTGCCGCTTGCGGATGCCCTCGCGAAAAGTGGTGTGTCGCGGAGGAGTCGAACCTCGCGGCACCATCCCTCAATTTCAAAGCCGATGGTTTTGCAGACCACCGAGGAACAAAGGTCTGTACACGAGACTTTTGTTGCTTAACTTAGTCTCATACAAATATACGTTTGGGCGACCCGCAGACCGTGGACACGTAGTTTCACGACGGTCGTTTCTACGAACTTGTGTTGCTGGAAGGTGACGCGGGAAGCGCTGGCGGGCCTTCGGACACCGAGCTGACTAGCCCTGGTGGAGACAGCCTAAGAGTGAACGCGTCGGAGATTTCCGCCAGACGTGCGCTGATGACCTGAGTCCCGAAGCTAGTCGGGCATTCTACCGTCGCTTTGGCTTTGAGGCGGATTGTTAAGTCGTCGTTACGTCTTGATCGAACGCAGCCGACGCCGTGCTACGCATGAGCTACGCACCGAAGCATAGATCAGGAAAATGCCTCGAAGTTTATATGCTTAGATTGGAGCGAGCGTTGCTTGGGAAGCTGCCGTTCTACCATTGAACTACGCCCGCGACCGTGAAGCGGGTTTTTGACACTTTCTCGACGGTCCCGCAACTGCTTCGAAGGGCGTCCTATCCGGGAGATCTCGCCATGACCGATATCACTGCCGCCGGAACTTACGGGTTGGGCGACCGCACCGTGAACCGGATGGGTTATGGCGCCATGCAACTCGCGGGGCCGGGTGTGTTCGGACCGCCGAAGGATCGGGGCGCCGCGCTCGCCGTGTTGAGGGAAGCCGTTGCGCGTGGCGTCAATCACATCGACACGAGCGATTACTATGGCCCGTATGTGACCAACCAGATCATCGCCGAGGCGCTGCACCCGTATCCTGATGACTTGGTGATCGTGACGAAGGTCGGGGCCGTGCGCGGGGCGGATGCCTCGTGGATTCCGGCCCTCTCTCCGGATGACCTCACACGCGCGGTGCACGACAACCTTCGCAACCTCAAGGTCGATAAGCTGGACGTGGTGAACCTGCGCGTCGGCGGCTTTGACCGGCCGGTCGAGAGTTCGCTCGAGCCGCAGATGAATGCGCTGGCCGAGCTTCAGCGCAAAGGACTGGTCCGGCACATCGGTCTCAGCAACGTGACGTCGAACCAGCTCAGGCAGGCGCGGACCTTTGCCGATATTGTTTGCGTTCAGAACCTCTACAACCTGGCGCGTCGTGATGACGACGCGCTGATCGACGAACTGGAAAGCCTTGGCATCGCCTACGTGCCGTTCTTTCCGCTCGGTGGCTTCACGCCTTTGCAGTCGTCGGCGCTTTCCGCGATCGCGGCGGAACTCGGCGCTACGCCGATGCAGACGGCTCTCGCGTGGCTGTTGCGTCGCGGGCCGCACATTCTGCTGATCCCCGGCACGTCGTCGCTCGCGCATCTCGGTGAGAACTTGGCTGCGGCCGAACTCAAATTATCGCATGAGGTGTTCGCGCGGCTTGCCACACAGGTGTGAGGGCCGCGCACAACGGATACGGGCCCGATGCGGACTCTTGAACGGTTCGAATCCGAACGCAGTCGTTCTTTCGAATGGTCACGTAGCTGAGCGGACAAAAGCGCCGAGTTTCAACCTCAGGTCGAGTTCAATTTCTGCCGTCCCATCAATATGCGCCATCCACACTAGCATAACGCTCCGTCTGCCGATAATTAGAGTGCGGTTTTAATTTTCGTCGGGGGGCGTATGTCGGTTGCCGTGTACTACATCAACCGTGACTGCGATCACGATCGGCGCAACCATATCGAAGCGGAATTAGCGAGGGCGGGCATTCAGGCGACGCGGCTGAGTGCCGTCGATGGCGTCAGAGTCCCTGACTGGCTCGTTCCATATTACCGAGACTCGCGCCTGACGCCCGGTGAGGTCGGGTGCTCGGCGAGCCATCTCTCGATTTGCGCCCGTATTCGCGATGAAAAGCTGCCTTGCGCCGTTGTCCTTGAGGACGACGCCATTCTCCCCATCGGTTTTCTCGAAATCGTCCGTGCGGCACTTGCCGTCGTGCCGAGCGACTGGGACATAATCCGCATGGTGCGCCGTCCTACTCGCGGTTGCCTCGTCATCGACAAGATTGATGCCACCCACAACCTGATCCGCTATCCTTACGTTCCGTATGGGACCGCTGCCATCATCGTCAGCGCGAGCGGCGCGAAGAAGCTCTTGACCCAACGGTCCATCGTCGACGCTATCGATCATGAAGTCCGCCGGCCTTGGAGCCTCGACCTCAACGTCTATGGCATAGACCCGCCACCTGTGACCGAGCTCAGCCGCGAGCTCTTTCCGTCGACGATCGTGACGCGGACCAGGAAGCGCTCAAATTACCGGTTTACGCGGACGATCTTCAACGTGCGCAAGCTTGGCATGATTGGCTATTTGCGCAGCCTCAAGTTTTGATTTGAAGACGAAAAGGTCGCTCGCTGAGGCGACGAGCTTCATGTCAGATTTGAACGCCTACGCACTCGGCGTGACGCCCGCGTAGAGAGCTTACCATATGTGAGGGCGGCGGGCTGTCCGATCGTCCGCCAAAGTCTCCCGGCGAGCCTAACGGGTGTTCAGACTTTTCGCCGGCGGCAGCGGCGGAAATTTTTGGAATTGACGTTCAGAAGCGTGATAAAAGGCGAGAACTCATCGGGGGAGAGATGATGAAGGCCGCTACTGCAACTCTCTGCATCGCCGCTGCCGTCGCGGCTTGCCTACTCGGCGCTCCGGCTCGCGCTGAGGATATGAGCTTGCCGAGCCCCTCGCAGGATACGGCGCTATCTGCGAAGCTCAGTCGCGATATCAATGCTGCTGCGGGCATCGCTGTCGAAAAGCCGTCCGCCGATGTCGAGGCGCAGATCAGGGATCTGGAAGCGTCGCGCGCAGCCGTCGACGAGCGCAAGACGCCTGCGATCAGCCTGAGCGTGAGCGGGTGGGTCAGCCAGCAAGTTCAATACAACGTCAAGCAGTAACGCAACGCATCGCGGATGGCTTCGGCGCAGTTTGCGCGCCGTGGCGGTCACGTCAGCGGATGCGCGCCTTTTGAGCGGAAAGGCCTTCGTTCAAAGAGTGGCCTTTCGCGATGGATTCTTCCTGGATCGCAGGGTCAGGGCGTTCTTTTTTCGAGAAGGTCACGAATTTCCTTGAGGTAGATCTCAGTCGGCGTAGGCGCCGGAGCAGCGGCAGGCTTCGGCTTCTGGATGACGGAAATGGCCTTGATGAGAAGGAAGATCGCGAACGCCGTGATGAGGAATTTGACCAGCGCGTTCAGAAATATGCCGTACCTGATCAGAACGGGGTCGGTCGGCGTCGGAATCTTAACAGCCAAGCTTGAGAAGTCGACACCGGCCATCAGATAACCAATCGGCGGCATGATGATATTGTCGACGAGCGTGGAAACGATCGGTGCAAATGCGGCGCCGATGATTACGCCGACGGCGAGGTCGATAACGTTGCCTCGCATCGCGAATTCTTTGAACTCGTTTAGTACGCCCATTGCGATGTCCTTCTCAGCTGATGTTTCGAACCAGTCTCAGGCGTCGCTAGTCACGATCTAAGTTGTCGTCACGACGAGGCGAAGGCAACGGTCTCTGCGGCGTAGCGACGATTCTTAGGGAATTTACGGGATGGCGTTCCCCAGGACAACGTGGAACGAAAGCTGTTTTTGCCGTTCGGATCGTTGGACAAGGACCGTGCCTGCCGGGCATAATGGCGGCAGCTCAGGACTGGTTTTGGGGGTCCGCCGAGCGACGATGGGGGACTAAGCCGAATGATCGAACGCAAGGAACGCAAGCCTTATTGGCGGCACACCAAATGGCAAGTTCTGGCGAGCGCCATTCCGTTCATCGCTCTTGTTATCATTTTGCCACTTTATGCAGAGCAGCTGAACGCCAACAGGTTTCTCGGCTTTCCGTTAGGATATTTTCTCGCGGCCCACGGGTTCTTTGTGGTCGCGCTCATAACGGTTGCGAGCTACGTCAATCGCCAGAATGCCATCGATCATTGGCATGGCGCCCATGAAGACATGTGAGGCGGAATATGGCGTTCGGCGCACGTGCGAGGATGGTCAATCCCCGCCTCGGCACGTATTTCAGCATCTTCGCGGCTCTCTACACCGCGCTCTTTCTGCTCGTTTTGATTTTCGAGCAGCTCAGTCTCGATGACCATCTTCTGAGATTGGCGATCTTCGCCGGGCCCATTCTCATCTATGGCGCGATGGGGCTATCTGTTGCGACGAACGAGACGCTTTGCTTTTTTGCAGCGGGGCGTCGCGTGCCGGCTGCCTACACAGGGCTGCTGCTGGCGGCGTCCGCGCTTGGCGGGACTTTGATCGTCGCTGGAACGGGGGCGTTCTTTTTCGCCGGATTCGATGCGCTCGTGCTGCTGATCGGCATGCTCACCGGCTTTGTCATCATGGCAATTGCGCTTGCGCCCTTTTATCGAAAGTTCGGCGCCTTCACGGTTCCGAGCTATCTCGGGCGACGTTTCGAGAGCCGGTCTCTCAGGGTGGTGACAGCCGCCGTCGCTGCCGTTCCGATGCTTTTGGTTCTCTCTGCCGAACTTCGGATGGGTGGCAGTATCGCCGAAAATCTGATCGGCGGCAGCCAAAGCGGTCTCATCTGTCTTATCGCGCTGACCATTGCGATCTCCACCGCCGGCGGTGGCAAGCGCTCGTTCACATGGTCGGGCGTGGCGCAATCGATTGCCCTTTTCCTGGCGTTGCTGGCGGTCGCGACGACCGTCAGCGTCATCGTGACGAGCCTGCCGATCCCGCAGCTCGCCAATGGGCCGATGGTGCGCGGGCTGGTGCGCAATGAGGTGAACGAGGGTTTGCAACTGGTTCGTGTCTGGCCGTTGGCCTTTCAGCTGCCGCCCGAAGGCTTCTCGCTGCTGACGAAGCCTTATACCCAACCGTTTGGGGCGATTGGTCCGTTGGCCTTCATCATCGGGACGTTTGCGATCGCGACGGGCATCAGCACGGCTCCCTGGCTGTTGCCGCGGGTCGCCGCGTCACCTGGAGTTTATGAAGCGCGGAAGTCTCTCGGCTGGGCGGTCGTGTTTTCGGGGCTCGCACTGCTGACGATCTCATCGGTCGCAGTGTTCATGCGCGATTTCACGCTCGATGCGGTGAGGGCAGAGCGGCTCGGACCATTGCCGCAATGGCTGTTTCAAGCGGCGGCCAACCATTTCGTCGCTTTCGATCAGGCTGCTACGAAGCTTGGCTTCGACGGCTTGAAGTTCGATCGGGACGGCGTTCTCTTCTCTCTTCCGATCGCGGTCGGGTTGCCTTCGGCTTTTGTGTACCTTCTGCTTGCCGGAGCGCTTGCGGCGGCTCTCGTCACGGCAAGCGCGACCACTGTTTCGCTGGCGACAGTACTCGGCGAAGACGTGGTTCAAGGTATGTCGTGGGAACCGCCGTCGCCTTCCAACCGCGTGTGGGTGGTGCGCGGCTTCATCGGCGTCGTCGCCATGTGCGGTGCGGCGCTTTCGATTGCGGCCCCGACCGATCCGCTGCGGCTGGTGCTCTGGGCGCTCTCCATCACGGGGGCGAGCCTGTTTCCGGTGATGCTGCTATCGATCTGGTGGAAGAGGCTGACCGTCGGCGGGGCCATCGCCGGGGTCATTTCCGGGTTCGTCGCGGCGTCGCTGGCCATTCTCATGAGCGAGATGGGCACGCTCTCGACGCCGAGCCCTATCGCCGGCATCCTCGGTCTTCCGGTTTCGTTCGGCTTGGCCCTCATGACGAGCATGATGCGGCCCGAAGCCAACCGGCACGCGCTCGCGATTGTGCGGGATATGCGGGTTCCGGGGGGAGAGATTATTTACGATCGCGAGATGCAGCGGTTGCAGCTCAGGAAGCATGCTCGCACATAAGTCCTTGTGCCCACCATCGGACGCCATCGGCTAGGATGGCTTGAACCCTCCAGCAAGCTGAAGAGCCGTCATGACCGTCCGCGATCGATTGGATCTCTATCCGCCTCTCGCGCCTTATCGCGAGCATCGGCTGCCGGTTGGCGGTGGGCATACGCTGTACGTCGAGGAATGCGGTAATCCGGACGGGCAGCCCGTCATCATCCTGCACGGCGGACCGGGCGGTGGCAGCAATCCGACCATGCGGCGCTTTCACGACCCCGAGCGATACCGCATCGTGCTCTTCGATCAGCGCGGTTGCGGCCGCTCGACACCGAACGCGTCGCTCGATAACAACACAACGCCGGATCTCGTCGCGGATATCGAACGCATTCGGATCGAACTTGGTATCGGGCGTTTCCAGCTTTTCGGCGGGTCGTGGGGATCGACGCTCGCGCTCGCGTATGCGGAGACGCATCCCGAACGCGTGAGCGCGATGATCCTGCGCGGCATCTTCCTGCTGACGCAGGCCGAGCTGCGTTGGTTCTATCAAGACGGCTGCAGCTGGATCTATCCGGAAGCTTTCGCGGAATTTCAGCGGATCATCCCACCTGACGAACGCAGCGATATGATCGCAGCTTATCATCGCCGTTTGACATCTCCAGATCTCAGCGTGCGCTATGCTGCGGCCCGCGCCTGGAGCATCTGGGAAGGCACGACGCTTTCCCTCATTCCCGAGCCAGAGCGCGTCGCGCGCTTTGGAGCAGATCACTATGCTCTGGCATTTGCGCGTATCGAGAGCCACTATTTCGTCAACGCAGGATTTTTACGCCGCGACGGCGAACTGCTGCTTGAGGCCGACCGGTTGAAGGATATCCCGGGTGTCATTGTGCACGGGCGCTACGATGTCGTGACGCCCGTGAAGAACGCGGTCCTTCTCAACAAGGCATGGCCCGGTTCGGATTTGCGCGTCGTCGCCGATGCCGGGCATGCGATGACGGAACCCGGCATCGTTCATGAGCTTATTCGCGCAACGCGGAAGTTTTCGTCGGGACGCTCGGCATAGCGTCCTCTTAGCGGCCGTCAGCCGGGTTGTGCGGCGTCTCAGGGGCTGAGCTTTGGAGGAGGATTGGTCGGCGTAGATGGCTGCGCCGAAGGGGGCTGCTGCAAAGGCGCCGGTGGTGCTGGAGCTTGGCCTGGAGCAGCCGTGTCCTTATCGATGTCTTTCACGTGGTCGCGGATCTTTTTGTAGACGCGCGTGAGGTAGTCGAGCGCCTGATCCACTTCTTCGTCCGTCGGCAATTGAAAGTTCCCGCCAGGAGGCCCGCCATGGAATTCACCCTGCGGGCCACCGGGCGGACCGGAGCCGTATGGGCTGGTGCGAGGTTCGCTTTCTATATCCTCCATCATCTCCTTGATGCGCTGCTTCAATTGCCTGTTCTCGGCTCTGAGCGCCGCAAGTTCATCAGCTGACGGAACGTTTGTTCTCTCTTCGATGCTCCTACAAGCCAGTTCATTGCCGATACGCGAGCATACTACGATGGCACCCGTTTCCCTATCGAGGCGTATCACGCCGCCTTCGATGGGAGACATCTGATAGCGCCCCTTCGAGTTTGCGTCCGCGTCCGACTTCGCAGTCGAATCCGGTGCCGGCTGTGCTGCCGCAAAGGTTGCGAGTGTGGGCAAGATCAGCAATCCGAGAGCCGCCGCTCGCTTCATCCCTAGTGTCATTTTCGAGTCCTCCGCATTGCCCTAAGACCGGAAATGGTCTCGGTGCAGCTGCATCACAAGGCAGCGTTGTGCTCGTAATTGCCGAATCGGCGCTCGCTGAGGGGTCGAATTCATTGGTCAGTCGACGGAAGGCCAACACAATAAGACATTGTAATCTAAAAATTTTATCATTTTAGCACGGGCCTTAACCCCGCGTTTACTGGGATGCCCCGATTGTGGCAGCGAGCCATGACTAGTGCCGCGTCCCCATGTTCGCATTTGCCCCGCGCGGTAGGACGCCTCCGATGTCCCTATCCCGCTGACATTGCGTTCTCCCGGACCGTCAGCATTGCGTTGCCTCGAGGGGAAAATGTCCAATTCGGAATTGAGCGCTGACTATCCGGAAAGCGAGCACGCGAGCACCGGCGGTGACAATCGCGCCGATCTCAGAGCAATGCTCGATGTGATTGCGGCTCAGCTCGTGGATGCGGACCGTCGCCATACAGCAGCACTCGCTGAAATGCAGGAGCGCATCAACGGAATGGGACGCGAAGCGGATGCGCTGCGTCCTCGCGTGCCGGAAGAGTTCGCGCCAGCGTTTGGGCGGATCGAGACGGCGATGGCCGAACTGGCGCACCGATTGTCGGATCCGGTCGAGGCGAAGTTTGGCGCCAACGATAAGCGCCCGGTTTCCGCCTCCGCGCGACGTGGTTCTTCTTCCAACGATCCCTACAGGTCCTCGACGCCGATGGCGCTTCGCTCAGCTCATAACGACGTGCATGACGAGTTTTCGAAGCGCGCGCCGGGCATCGTCGATACGTTCGACGTAATCGGGGGCCCATCGGACGATGCGCCCGAGCCCTGGGACCGCGCGGCGGCCAATGCCTTGGCCGAGCTGTATGAAACGGACGATGTGAACTTCGCCCCGAAGGCGCATTCCGCCGCCAACCCGGTTGCGCACGCGCAGGGCCGGGCGGCCGTCAGTCCCGGCATCGATGAGGCGTGGCTGGACAACAAGTTCGCCGAGATTGCGCAGGGCATCGAGCAGTCGCTCGCGGCGATGCGACCCGACAACGGCATTTCGCAGATCAGCCAACGACTCGATCAGTTTGAGCGCCAGTTTGCGAAACTGTTCGAGGGTGTCGCTACGCATGACGATCTGGCCGCGGTTCATCTGATCGAGTCGCATGTCGCAGAGGTGGTCAATCATCTCGTGCAGACGCAAGATCAGCTCGAACGGCTGAATGTCATCGAGGCGCAACTTGCGAGCATTTCGCATACGCTCGCCGATGTGCAGGGCGTCCCGGCCGATGGAAGCAGCGTCGCGCCGCCCGTGGCGGGTGGTCTCGATTACGATGCGATCGCACGCGCGGCGGCCGAGCAGACGGCACGGCGCATGGCGGATCTTCGCGCCGAAGATCGCCATTCTGCTGCGGACGAGCTGCGTCCGCTGATCGAGCGGCTGATGTCGCAAAATCGCCAAGGAGAAGAGCAGACGGCGGCTTTGCTCGACACGATGCAGCAAGCCATGATCCGTCTTTTGGATCGTGTGGACTCGATCGAATTCAGCCAACAGGCGGCGGCAACATCGACGGTGGCCGGAAGCGGCGCCTATCATGCGGGTATGTTCGGTCGCGAAGCGGTCAATGCCTCGGAAACGTTCGACGACGAGACCGGTGGGTCATTCGACGCGGCCTTTGCGGAACTCCCGTCTTCGAAGCCTGCTATTGCGTCGGTTCTTGCACGGCCGCGCGCGCTCAATGAAGTGTCTGAAGAAACCGCACGCCAAGGTGAGAAGACCCGCCAGGACTTCGTTGCCGAGGCCCGGCGCGCCAAGCAGCGTCTTTCCGAACAGAATGACGTTGTCGTCGGACCGTCTGTCTCGATTTCAACGTCGGGCCCGGACGGCGCGCTGGGTGCGCCCACCGCGGGCAGCCGGCCCATTCGTCCGGCGGCAGTGGCGCAGAAAAAGACGTCTGGCCCATCGGCGCCGTCGCCACGGCTCATGGTGATTGCCGCGGTTGCTCTCATTGCGCTTGGTAGCCTCTGGTACACGTTCGGATTCGGCAAAGCGCATGTCGGATCGTCATCCAACGGACAAGCGACGCAGTCCCTGCCGTCACCGCAGGCGAACGGCGCTGGGCAAAGCGGGTCGTCGGATGCCGCTAAGTCTGGCCCGGATGCTTCAGCTCCGACGAAGAATTCGGACAAATCGGCTGACCCGTCGCTTGATGGCAGCGGCCCGCGCGGCGATCTCGCTCCCACGAACAGCGAAGTCGAGAAGACTGCATCCGATGTAGCGCCTCAGCGCACCACGGCCTTGCCGATGCTTGGCGTAGCTGTCGATCTCGATCAGCCGGTTACGGCGGCGCAGCTCGAGCAAGCGAGACGCCGTCAGGCCATGGCCGCGATGTCGGGCGAGCTTGGCAACGCGGCGGCGAGGTCTGGCGACGGCCCCGCTGTTCCCGCGTCGATGGTGCCGAGTGAAGCAGAAACGGAAGGCACGAAATCCAGCTTGACGACGGGATCGGTCTCGACGGCCGCTTCGTCGAAGCCAGCGCCGCTCGATATGCCGGCCGCGACGGTCGGTCCGTTGTCGCTGCGTCTCGCGGCGGCGAATGGCGATCCTTCGGCGGAGTTCGAAGTGGGCGCGCGTCTCGCGGAAGGCAAAGGTACGGCACAAAGCTTCTCGGATGCCGCTAAGTGGTATCAGCGTTCGGCGGATCAGGGTTTTGCGCAATCTCAGTACCGTCTCGGCACACTCTATGAGCGTGGGCTCGGGCTGAAGCCAGACCGGGCGCAGGCGGCGATGTGGTATCAGCGCGCGGCGGAGCAGGGCAACATCAAGGCGATGCATAATCTTGCCGTGCTCAGCGCCAATCAAAGCGATCAATCGCCCGACTATATGACGGCGGCGCGGTGGTTCGAGGAAGCCGCGCAGCGCGGTCTCTCCGACAGCCAATTCAATCTCGCGGTGCTTTATGAAAACGGCCTCGGCGTGAAGCGGGACATGAGCCGCGCGTTCATGTGGCTTTCGATCGCGGCTCGTGGCGGCGACGCGGATGCCGTCAGGCGCCGCGACATCCTTCGCGGCAAGCTGACTGCCGACGAGGTGACGGCTGCCAACAAGATGATCGCGGCTTGGAAGCCCACGCAGTCGACGCGCACGGTGAACGACGCACGGACGGCGGGCGAAATGTGGAAGAACAACCCGAAGAACGGCGTCAACGGCTAAAGGGGTTCTTCCCGCCGGAGGGTCATTCCCTCCAGCAGACGGGATTGACGCATTTTTGTGACGGGGTGCGGCTATCATGAACGGCGCGGTGCTTGCCGCGTCCCGCCGATTGGTGTCCCTTAGCGCAGCCTTTCCAAGAGACCTTCTTCTTTGCGCCGCTTGCCGCTCAGGACCGCCGGATGACCCTCTATCTGCCGATTGCCGAGATGTCGGTTTCCGTCATCGCCTTTCTGGCACTCGGTGCGACGGTGGGTTTTCTTTCCGGCCTGTTCGGTGTCGGCGGCGGATTTCTACTGGCTCCGCTGTTGACGTTCCTGGGAATTCCGCCGGGAGTGGCCATTGCGACGAGCACGTCTCATGTCGCCGCGTCGTCGGTTTCCGGGGCGATGACGCAGTACCGGCGCGGTAATATCGACATTAAGCTGGCGCTCGTCATGCTGGCGGGTGGCATCGCAGGAAGTTACGTCGGCGTCGCCTTCGTGAAGGTGCTGACGGCGAGAGGGCTATTCGAGCTGACGGTATCGCTGACGTACGTCATTTTTCTCGGCGTGGTCGGTACGATCATCTTGATCGAAGGCATCAATACCTCGCGAAAAACGCGGACGGCGGGAAGCGCTTCGGGCCGCAAGCCGGGACAGCACAGCTGGATGGAGCGCTTGCCGTTCAAGATGCGGTTTCCGCGTTCGAAGCTTTACATGAGCGCGGTGCCACCCATCGTCATCGGCATGTTCGTCGGCTTCCTCTCGGCGATCATGGGCATCGGCGGCGGCTTCGTCATGATCCCGGCGATGATCTACCTGTTGCGCGTCCCGACCGCGCTGGTCATCGGGACATCGCTTTTTCAAATCGTGTTCGTTTCGGCAACGGCGACGGTGCTGCATGCGGTGGAGAATAAATCGGTCGATATCGTTCTCGCGGCGATCCTTATCGCGGGTGGCGTGTTGGGTGCGCAATTCGGAACGATGGCCGGCGAAAAAATTCGCAGCGAGCATCTGCGCGTGCTGCTCGGCGTGCTGATCCTGCTCGTCGCCGCGCGCATGGCTGTCGATTTGGCGATCAAGCCGAGCGATCTCTTTTCGCTCGCATCGACCCCGGGAGCGCGGTGATGCGGAAGCTCCTTGGCGCAGCGATCGTTCTGATGCTCGCGATGGTGAGCGGCGCGCGTGCTGCCGACCGGCCGAAAGAGAACGTGGAAGCCGACGCATCGACACGTCAGGTCGCGATCACATCGAGCTTCACGGGAACCGAGATCCTTGTTTTCGGCACGGTCGAGAACAGCGTGCAGCCCAGTCCTGAAGCGGGGACCTACGACATCATCGTTGTCGTCGAAGGGCAGCCGGCTCCCGCGGTGGTCAGAGAAAAATCACGCGTTGCGGGCATCTGGATCAATACATCGTCAGTGCATTTCGAGGCGGTTCCGAGCTATTACGCCATCGCCTCGACGCGTCCGATCGACGAGATCGCCGACAAGGCGCTTCTCGATGCGAAGCAGATCGGCTTCGATCATATCAGCATGGCACCCGTGGGAGCGGACGAGGCCGACGCCGCCTCTCTTCAAACCTCAAGGGAGGCGCTCATCCGGCTGAAGGAGCAGCAGAGGGTTTACGTCAGACGGGACTTCGGCGCGACGTTCATCGGACGGAGCCTTTTCCGCGCGACGATTGCGTTACCGCCGAACGTGCCTGTCGGTCCGCTGACCGCTCGGGTTTATCTTTTCAAGGAAGGCAAGCTGCTCGGGCAATACGAGAGCCGTGTGAACCTGACGCGTGAAGGGATCGAGCGCTTCATCCATAATTTCGCGATCTCGCAGCCGCTCGCCTATGGCGTGAGCACGGTGCTGATGGCGGTAGCGGCGGGGCTCGCGGCCGCTTTTGCCTTCCGCAAGCCTGCCTGAATTCAGTCGTCGCGAAGGAGACGCGGCGCAACCGGATAAAGGCCTTCGTGGCCGAGCATCCAGACGTCGAGCCCGTCGTCGCCGAACAGCGGCTCGAAGGCGGCGTTGAGAATGTTCAATCCTCCAGTGAACGCGCCGAACGCGGGCATCACGAGACGAAGGCGATTGCCGACGAAGCACGGACGGCGCAACGAAGTTCCGTGGAACACAAGGCGGGCTGCCGGATGGAAGTGTCCGGCGATTTCGTGCGTGCGGGCTCCGGGCCGCGGCTCATGGCGCAACGCGATGCCGCCGACGACGATCTCGGGCATCACATAGCCTGCGAGCATGCGATCGATTTTCGGATCGTGGTTGCCGGTGATCCAGATCCAGTCGCGATCTTCCTGCAGCACGCGAAGGCTATCGACGTCGCTCGGGTCCATTCGGGCGGCGCCGTCCTGATCATGCAGGCTGTCGCCGAGGCAGATGACGGTTTCGGGATCGTACCTGTCGATCAGGGCCGCGAGTTTCTGAAGTGTGTCGCGCGTATCGTAGGGCGGCAGCATTTGTCCGTAAGCGGCGTAGGACGAGCCCTTTTCGAGATGAAGATCTGAAACGATCAACGCGCGCTCGGCGGGCCAGAAAAGTGCGCCGGATTTGTGTGCGACGAAAGCTTTGCCGCACACGTGCACGGGCTGATCGGCGAAATCGTCGAGCCCTATGCGTTCCGGTTTCAGCATGTTCATGTCCGCATGTCCCCCGTTGCTTCGCGGATCAGTTCGTCTGCGGCATCGCGCAAAATTGCGTCACGGTCTTGGCCGTAAACCAGTTCAACTCCGATCTCCAGCAGCACCGGCACGGCAAGCGGAGATACGTGATCAAGAGTTTGATGTCTGATTCGCTCTTTAATGCGAGCCAGAAACGCACCGAGGCGTTTGATATCGAGCAGGCCCGTGGCGGCGTCGGCCCATGCGGCTTCGAGCAGCAGATGCCCCGGATCATGCCGTCGCAGCACGTCGTAGATGAGATCCGTCGAGATCGTCACCTGGCGACCGGATTTGACTTTGCCGGGGTGCCGCCGCTCGATCAGTCCGGCGATGACGGCGGCCAAGCGGAAGGTGCGCTTCATGAGCGCGCTCTCGGCGAGCCATGCGTCGAGGTCGTCGCCCAGCATGTCCTCGTCGAAGAGTTCGGCGAGCGAAAGCCGGCCGTCCGAGATCAGGTTTGAGATGTCTCCGTGCGCCCATACGGCCAACGCATAGTCGTTGGCGACGAAGCCCACGGGCTTGGCTCCGATCCGATCGAGGCGGCGCGTCAGCAGCATGCCGAGCGTCTGATGCGCGAGTCGTCCCTCGAACGGGTAGGCGACAAGGAAGTTCCGGTTGCCGCGTGGAAATGTTTCGATGAGGACTTCATCGGGCGCTGGGACGACGGAGCGTTCGGTCTGGAGCTCGAGCCAATTGGCGACGGGATTTGGCAGGCCCGACCAGACGCTCGGATCGGCGAGCATGGCGCGCACGCGGCCGGCCAAGTGCGTGGACAGCGGAAATTTGCCGCCGTCGTAGCTCGGCACCATCGGATCTTCTGCCGTCGCGCGCGAGACGAAGACTTCGGTATCGCGGATGCCTTCAAAGCGAAGGACCTGACCTGCGAAGACGAATGTATCGCCCGGCGTCAGCTGCTCGGCGAAATGTTCCTCGACCTCGCCGAGGACGCTGCCGCCCATTCGGGCGATATTTTTCTTTCCGCCGCGCCCGGAGACGAGGCGCACCTTGAGGTGAGGGGCGTCGACGATCGTGCCGATGTTCAAGCGGTATTGCTGGACGATGCGCGGATTGGCTACGCGCAGCTTGCCGTTCTCCGCCGGTCTTAGTTTGGCAAAGCGTTCATATGACTTCAGCGCGTAACCACCCGTCGAGACGAAGTCGACTGTCCGGTCGAACTGGGTTCGCGTCAGTCCCGCATAGGGAAGAGCCGAGCGCACTTCATCGAATAGCGCATCGGGATCGAACGGCGCCTGGCAGGCCATGCCGAGAACGTGCTGAGCCAGAACGTCGAGCGCGCCGACGCGCGAGAGCGTGGCGTCCTGATCTCCGGCTTCCGCCGCCTGTTGGGCGGCCCGGCATTCGAGCACCTCGAAACGATTTCCCGGAACCAAAATCGCCTGTGACGGCTCGTCGAGCCGATGGTTTGCGCGGCCTATCCGCTGCAAGAGCCGGCTCGCGCCTTTCGGCGCTCCGAGATGAATGACGAGATCGACATCGCCCCAGTCGATGCCGAGGTCGAGCGTGGAGGTCGCGACGACGGCGCGGAGCCGGCCTTCAGCCATTGCGGCTTCGACCTTCTTGCGCTGGGCCGCTTCGAGCGATCCGTGATGCAAGCCGATCGGCAGATTGTCGTCATTGATCCGCCAAAGCTCCTGGAATGCAAATTCAGCCTGCATGCGCGTATTGACGAAAACGAGCGACAGCTTGTGTCTGCCGATCGCCTCGTAAACTTCGCGCATCGCGTAGCGGGCGGTGTGGCCGGTCCAGGGAATTTCGTTTTCGGCTTCGAGGATTTCGATCACCGGCTTGGCGCCGCCTTTGACGGTGACAATGTCGGACAGGCGCGTTTCGGTTTCCGGTTCGGTTTGCGCAACGAGGTAGCCGCGAAGCTCGGTCGGTCGCGCGACCGTCGCCGACAATCCGATCGTCATCACGTTCGGCGCTAGCTTGCGCAGGCGGGCGAGATCGAGCGCGAGGAGATCGCCGCGCTTTGAAGCCGCAAGCGCGTGCAGTTCATCGAGGATGATCGTGTCGAGATCGGCGAACAGGTAGGGGGCGTCGGGGTGGCTGAGGAGGAGAGCGACCTGCTCCGGCGTCGTCAGCATGATGTGCGGCGGCTTCACGCGCTGGCGCTGTCGTCGTGCAACGGAGGTATCGCCGGTGCGCGTTTCGGTGCGCACCTTGAGACCCATTTCCTCGATGGGGTTCGTCAGGTTCCGTTCGACGTCGGCGGCGAGCGCTTTCAGTGGGGAGACGTAGAGCGTGAAAAGTCCGGCGCCGATTTTCTTTTTTTGACCGTTGTGGATCGAGATCAAGCTCGGCAGGAAGCCCGCGAGCGTTTTGCCGGCGCCGGTCGGAGCGATCAGCAGCGTCGAGCGCCGCTCACGAGCGGCATCCAGAAGCGCGAGCTGATGAGGACGCGGCTTCCATCCGCGCCGCGCGAACCAAGCCGCGATCTCGGGTGGCAGCGCCTCGGTCGCGGGAGCGGATCGAGCACGGCGCGTTTTCTTCTCCGCCGTCGATGCGACGAGAGGGGCGCTGCGTGGTTTTTTGCGTGCGCCAGCCTTAGCGGATTGGCGAGGGGCCGATCCCGAGTTCTTGGTGGATTTGCGTGGCGCGTCCAAGGATTGGCTCAGGTCGATCTAATCGCTTTTATGGGCAACTTGGACGTTATACCTGCAGCGGCTCGGAAGACCTCGAAAAAAACGTCGTCGTTAGAGCGGCTGTTTCGCCCAGACGTCGGCGTGGCGACCCCGGATTGCGGCGAGGTTGGTTTGTCTGCCCTCGTGGAGCGTTTTCGTGAGGTGTGACTTGATCTCTCCGATCAGGCTCGGCCCTTCGTAAATGAGACCGGTATAAAGCTGCAACAATGTGGCGCCCGCCTCGATTTTTTCGAGCGCGCGCGGCCCGCTGTCGATGCCTCCGATGCCGATGAGCGGAATCCTGCCTTCCGTCTGCTTGAAAATGCGGGCGAGCATGGCAGTCGAGCGCTGGAAGAGGGGCCGCCCGGAAACGCCACCGGCTTCGCGCGAGTCGGATGACTTCAATCCATCGCGTGACAGGGTCGTGTTCGAGACTGCGATGGCGTCAACGTCATACGCCATGAGTTTCTCGACGATCGGTGCGATGTCGTCGGCCGCGATGTCGGGGGAGATCTTGACGACGATCGGACGCTTCTGGGCGCCATCGTTGATCAGACGGGTTCGCGCAGCCATGACGCGGGCGAGAAGAGCTTCGAGCGCTGCGGGGGCTTGTAGATCCCGGAGGCCTGGCGTGTTCGGAGACGAGATGTTGACGGTGAAGTAGCTGGCGACCGAATTGAACCGCAGCAGGCCCAGCACGTAGTCTTCGCCACGGTCGACGCTGTCTTTGTTGGCTCCGATGTTGACGCCGACGATGCCGCCGCGATCTTTCCGCGCTTCGAGACGGGCGAGCGCTGCCTCGTGACCGCCGTTGTTGAATCCGAGCCGGTTGATGAGAGCGTTGTCTTCGACGAGGCGGAAAATGCGCGGTTTCGGATTGCCACTTTGCGGATGCGGCGTGACGGTGCCGATCTCGGCGAAGCCGCAGCCCATACCGAGCACGGCATCGGGGACACGAGCGTCCTTATCGTAGCCCGCCGCGATGCCAATGGGATTTTTGAACTCGAGGCCGAATACCGATTGCGAGAGCGCGCGATCATCGGCTGCGGTGGACCGCGGATAAACTCCGCATTCGAGCGCGCGCACGGTGAGTTCGTGTGCTTCCTCAGGAGAAAGTGCGAAAAGCGCAGGTCGTGTCAGGCGGTAAATGCTTTTCAGCACGAGAACAATTCCTCATCGAGATAATGAACGCCGTCGTTCGCGTTTGGCAGCGGCCGCTCCCATAAAGCCACAGAAACATTCAGGGGCGCGTAGAGGTGGGGAAAAAGATCGCCTCCACGGGATTGTTCCCATTTGAGATCGGCGCCTAGCTTCGATGCCTCGACCGCGATCAGAAGCAGATCGCGCTTCCCCTTGAAATGTTTTTCTAATGTGCCACGCACCTGATGGCGTTCCGACAGGTGGATGAAACCATCTCGCTTGTCGTCGGGCGATCCGTCATACTGACCTTTTCCGGCCGCCTCCGACCAATCGGCTGCCGTGACAATTTTGTAGACGATTTTTTTCATTTCATTTTGAACTTTGATGATGCGCTCGAAAAGATATCATCCATTACATATGTCTTCGGGGCGATGCATTATGGTCGCTAATTCCGAATGGCTAGGGGTGAAACTGTTTTGCAGGGCGTTCGTTTTTAGCCAGAGGCGAAATACTTAGGCCCAGGAATAGCAGTCAAGAGGGTTGTGGCATTCGTGTATCCTACGGCATCGCTAAGCATTTCAGAATTGTTGTCCGGTCCTTACCTGCTGAACATTCCGCTTTTTCAACGGCCCTATTCTTGGGGACGCGAGCAGGCGGAGCAGCTTCTCGACGATCTTCTTGAAGCTGCCGGCATCTCATCGGACGATGAAGCTGAGCCGGCTTACTTCCTCGGCGCCGTCGTCCTGATGGATGCGCCTGGGGCCGAGACGTTGAAGCTGTCACCCAAGATGACAGCCCGTGAGTTCGGAGTGATCGACGGGCAGCAACGCCTTGTCACACTGATGACGCTGCTGGCTGTGCTGCGCGATCTCGAAACCGATCCGAAGAAGGCCATTTCGAAACGCGTTCATAGTATGCTCGTCGCGCAGTTGGGCACGCGCTTTTTCCGGACGGAGCGCTTCCGGTTGCACCTCTCGACGCGCGAGCGCGCGGTTTTCGAAGACAACGTGTTGCTGTCTGGAAGCTCTGTGTTGCCGGCCAATATCGCGGCACCGTCCCTCCCGGAGGCGACGCTTCTTGAAGTCCGTGATCGCTTCAAAACCGTACTTGCGGAACTGACAAACACGGCTCGTGCGAAGTTAGCCGACTTCATCGCGGACCGATGCTTCGTCGTCGTCATCGTCGGAAACGATATCGACCGGTCTCACCAGATGTTCGTCGTTCTGAACGAGCGCGGAAGAAAGCTACAGCGCAATGACATCCTGAAGTCGGACATTCTCGCGCGCATGTCCGCGGGCGATGCCAAGTGGGCCGTCGCCACGTGGGACGAGATGAGCGCGGAACTCGGGGAAGGGTTCGAGCCGTTTTTCGCGCATCTCAGAACGATCTACGGTCACGGGCGCTTGCAGATCGTCTCGGGCGTACGTCAGGTCATTCGTGATGCCGGCGGCTCGGAACCGTTTTTCAAGGACGTCTTCGTGCCGCTTGCGAAATCGTATGCGCTCATTCGGGGCGGGGGCAGGGACGTGTTGCCGCCAGAGATACAGCGGTCGCTTGCTTATCTCAATCGCTTGCCGGAGGCAGACTGGGCACCGGCCGCGATTTTAGCGCTCAAGGATTGGAAACGCGATCCTGCACGCTCGCAATTCCTGCTCGCCGAGATCGAACGGTTGGCCATGTTGACCCGGCTGTTGTGCGCTGGATCTGGAAAGCGCGTCCGCCGTTTTGCGGACCTGATCAAGGTCATCCGGTCGGGTGAGCCGATCGACAAATCGCACCCGGTTTTACAATTGACGAGAGACGAGGTGCGCGGCATCGCATTTCACCTCAAGGATTTTCACAAACGCAATCCGAAGGTCTGCAAGCTGCTTCTGCTTCGCCTCGGCGATGAGCTGGCGGGGTCGATGGATGCCGTCGATCCCGATCTCTATACGATCGAGCATGTATTGCCGCAGCGGCCTGCAGCCTCGAGTACGTGGCGGCAATCATTCCCGAGTGCGGAGGAGCGGGCGCAGCTCGTCGAGAGCCTCGGCAATCTCGTGCTCATCACGCAGCAAGAGAACGACCGCGCGCGCAATGCGTCCTGGGACGATAAGAAACAGATCTACTCGAAAGGTTCGAGCCAGACGCCGATGCTCGCAATCACGCGCGATGTCATCGAGGAGCGCGAATGGCTGCGCGGGCAGATCGAGGCGCGCGAGCAGCGGCTCGTCGGGTTGATCGACCGGATCTGGCGCGTCGACCTTCTCGGCCAAAAGTCCGGTGCACGGACCGTGAGAGCACCTGAGGAAACCGAGGCTGTGAGCCCGCTCGTCTGACCTCGGCTCCGCATTTTCGCCGCCGATCGGCGGGGGGTCAGGCGTTGGCGAGGGCACCGGTGAGTGCCTTGGCGATCAAGGCACGCGTTTCAGGAATTCCATAGAGCGCGACGAACGTGCCGAGACGCGGTCCGCGCTCCTGGCCGAGCAGGATTTCGTAGATTGCCTGGAACCAGTCGAGTTTGACGCCCGGTCCCCCCGTTGGGCTCGTTTTCGTCGGATCCTGATAGCGCGGGATAGCGCGGCCGACGTCCAGCAATGCGTTCTGGATCGTGTCGCCGTCGCTGTCCGCAGGAAGCGCTGCGAGCGCTTTGTCGAGACTTTCGAGGGCTGCGATCTCGACGTCGTCGGGCGTCCGAAACTTCTTCGTCGGCTTCACGAAATCTTCGTAGTAGCGGATCGCATAACCCGCCAGCTGATCGATGATCGGATTGTCTTCCGGCTTTGCTCCGTGCGTGTAACGGTCGAGGAAGCCCCACAGGACGTCCTTCGTGTGCGCGTGGGAAACCGAAACGAGATTGAGCAGCAACCCGAACGTGACGGGGATTTGCGGCTTAGGCGGCGTGCCCGAGTGGATGTGCCAAACCGGATTGTCGAGTTGCTGCTTCGGTTCCTGCTTCGGGTATCCTGACAGGAACTGCAGGTATTCATCGACGGCGCGGGGAATGACATCGAAATAGAGCCGCTTCGCGCTTCTCGGCTTCTGATACATGAAAAGCGACAGGCTTTCGGGCGAGGCGTACGTCAGCCATTCGTCGATGGTCAGGCCGTTGCCGCGCGACTTCGAAATCTTCTCGCCCTTGTCGTCGAGGAATAGCTCGTAGACGTAGTGCTCGGGCGCGACGCCGCCGAGGATTTCGCAGATCTTGTCGTAGATCGGCGCGTTCGTCTGGTGGTCTTTGCCGAACATTTCGAAGTCGACGCCGAGGGCAACCCAACGCATGCCGAAATCCGGCTTCCACTGCAGTTTGACCTGGCCGCCGGTGACCGAAAGGGTGATGTCCTCGCCGTCTTCATCGGCGAACGTGATCGTGCCGGACTTCGGGTCCACCTGTTTCATGGGGACGTAGAGGACGCGGCCGGACTTCGGAGAGATCGGCAGGAACGGACTGTAGGTCGCCTGACGTTCCGCGCCGAGCGTCGGCAGCATGACCTTCATGATGTCGTCGTAGCGTTCGACGGCGCGCAGCAAGACCTCATCGAAGCGGCCGGCCTTGTAGTATTCGGTGGCACTGGCGAATTCGTACTCGAAGCCGAACGTATCGAGGAAGCGCCGCAACATTGCATTGTTGTGGTCGCCGAAGCTCTTGTAATCGCCGCCGAATGGGTTCGGAACGGTGGTCAGCGGCATTTGCAAATAGGGCTCGAGCGCCTTGCGATCCGGAACATTCTCCGGAATTTTGCGCATGCCGTCCATGTCGTCGGAAAAGCAAAGGAGGCGCGTCTTGCGTTTGCCTTCCGTCAGAACCTCGAAGGCGTGGCGCACCATCGTCGTGCGGGCGACTTCACCGAACGTGCCGATGTGTGGAAGGCCCGACGGGCCATAGCCGGTTTCGAAAAGCACTGTCTTCGTCGCGCCATCGGGCAGGCGCTCCAACCGCTTGATGAGCCGGCGCGCTTCTTCGAATGGCCAAGCCTTGGAATCTTTGCTGGCGGCGGCCTGCTCAGGCGTGAAGACGAGTGCGGTCATCGGGTGCTGCTACGGTCGGTGAGGTTGGTATTGCAAAGGCTTGTTTTGAGACGAAGGCGCGCACCGTAGGTGGCTCGGGGGTCAGCGTCAACGCGGGCCCGAATGCTTCGCGATAAATGCCGCAACGGCATCGGCGGCGGCTTTGAGATTACCCTTTCGCGTGAAACCCGAATTTCCGCGCGGACCGAAATCATGGTCGCCGTCGCTCATCCAGGCGAACGTGATTTTCTTGGAAAGCTGGATTTCTTCGATTTCGCTAAGGCTTCCGAACGGATCGCGCTCGCCTTGGACAATGAGGGCGGGACAGCGAAGCTTCGTCAGATGATCGGTGCGCAGTTTGTCGGGGGTTCCCGGCGCATGGAACGGATAACCGAGACAGACGAGGCCGCTGATCACGTTTTGCTCGTAGAGTTCATCGGCCAGCATGCTCGCAACGCGCCCGCCCATGGACTTGCCGCCGATGAAGAGCTTTTGGCGCGGATTTTCGCCGGCTGCCGTGGTTACGATGTCCTGGAATTCGGGGATCAGCTTCTCGGCTTTCGGCGGCGGGCGTTTCGCGCCACCGTCGCGTCTGGCCGACATGTAGCCGAACTCGAAAAGCGTGAGCGCGATATCCCGTTCAGTGAGGAGTGCGGCAATCGCTTCCATATACGAAGAAGTAATCCCCGCGCCCGCTCCATGAGCTAAAATCAGTCGAGATTTGGCACCGGTTATGCCGTTGTCGATGCGAAAGACGGGTTTAGCGTCCGTCGCTGCATTTTTGGCGGCCGGTTCGGTAACCTTTTGAAGGCGTGTCATAATTGGGTTCGCAATGGTGCTGATGAAGCGGATGTGCCGGGCGGGATGCAATGGCTCCGGTTCGATTATGTGGCGCTAGGCAACACCGCAACTGGAAATCGATGTAGGATCAGAATTTCGCCCGAGAATGGTCTAAGATGGCGCGAGTCAAAAAACGGGGACAAGCATGAGGGCCGCAAGGTTACTGGTGCTCGCGGTCTTCTGTGCGATGGCCTTGGTTGGTGCTTCGTGGCTCCAATCGCCGGGTGCGCCGCTGGCAGCGCTGAATTTCATCGGACCGCTTCGCGCCGACCCACGACCGGTCGACGATTCGAGCGGTGTTCCCGTTTCACCCGATCCCGCGCATCCCGACGCAGGCAAGCACCCGGCGCTGCCGGATTTCGTTCCCAGGAACGGCCTGCTGACGAATTCGGATGAGAGCGGACCACAGGGCGAGGAGCCGGGCAGTGCGGCGCAAGCACAAAGCCCGGCACCTGCAGACGCCGCCACGACTACGGGCTCGGTGACGACGGAGCATCAGACAGGAGCGGCGGCTCCTGCAGCCGCTTCGACAGCGCGGCCGATCTCAATCAAGGTTGAACCTATTCCGGGGACCGAAGCTTCCGTACCGACCAAAGAGCCCGTCTGGCCAAAATTCATCGGAGCCAAGACGCTCTTCGGTGCGGCCAAGGTTCCGGCGCCGCTCGAGGCGCGGGCTATCGGATCGTATTCACGAGGTTGCCTCTCAGGCGCGGTGCCGCTGCCGATCGATGGTCCGGCTTGGCAGGAGATGCGCTTATCGCGCAATCGCAATTGGGGTCATCCGAAGCTCATCGCGCTCGTCCAACAGTTTGCCAAGGACGCGCAGAAGCTCGATGGCTGGCCGGGTCTTCTCGTCGGAGATATCGCGCAGCCGCGCGGCGGTCCGATGATCACGGGACATGCGAGCCATCAAATCGGGCTCGATGCCGATATCTGGCTGACGCCGATGCCGGATCGCCGTCTCAGCAACAAGGAGCGCGAAGACCTGCAGGCGACGTCGATGCTCGACAGCACGGGGCTTGCCGTCGATCCGGCTGTCTTCTCCGAGAAGCAGGTCGCCCTCATCAAGCGGGCAGCGTCGTATCCGCAAGTCGAACGGATCTTTGTCCATCCGGCGATCAAGAAAGCGCTGTGCAAGGTTGGTGATCCTGACCGCAAGTGGCTCGGAAAAGTCAGGCCTTGGTTTGGGCATTACTATCACTTTCACATGCGTATCAAATGTCCCGAGGGCTTTGCCGGATGTGCGCCGCAAGTGCCGCCGACAGGTGATGACGGTTGCGGGAAGGAAGTCGATCAGTGGCTGGCAAAAGTGGTTCCGTCCAAGACACCGCTCGAGCCCGCGCCTCCTCCGGTTGCGGGTGTGAAACCGCCGAAGCCGCCTCTCATGCTGGCCGAGCTGCCGAAGGAATGCCAAGCGGTTCTGGCCTCCGGTCCCGATCCGGTGCCGGTGCCGCGGGAAGCGCTGCTGACGCCTCTGCAAGTCAAGCGGACGTTGGCGAAGGCTGCCGCCGTTCACTCAGCGATCGCCAGCGCCGCGGCTGTTCCGGGCGCAAAGGCGTTGCCATCGCATTTGGCAAATAGTCCGGCTCTTCGTCCGCATTTGCACAAGGCCGCAACGACCGATCCGAAATTGGCCGATCCTAAATAATTTTTGATTGCGTCGGGCGACTCCCCTACGGGGAGCCGGCCGCCCGACGCGTTAGCCGCCTAGGAGACGGAAGCCGGCTTCGGGCAGGTCACTCCGGTTCCGGCCAAGCCGCAGTAGCCGTGCGGAACCTTGGCCAGGTACTGCTGGTGATAGCCTTCGGCCAGATAGATCGGACCGGTTGGCTTGATCTCGGTTGTGATCGGGCCATAGCCTTTGTGGGCGATGGCTTGCTCGTAGGCCTTTCGTGATGCCTCGGCCGCCGCGAACTGCTCCGGCGTCGTCGTGTAGATCGCCGAGCGGTACTGCGTGCCGATGTCGTTGCCCTGGCGGAAGCCTTGGGTTGGATCGTGAGCTTCCCAAAACGTCTTCAGAAGCGCGTCGTAGGAAATGGTTTTCGGGTCGAAGACGACGACGACGATTTCGGTATGTCCGGTGCGGCCGGAGCAGACCTCCTCATACGTCGGGTTCGGTGTGTAGCCGCCCGCGTAGCCGGCGGCCGTTATCCAAATGCCGTCGCCCAGTTGCCAAAACAGCCGTTCGGCACCCCAGAAGCATCCGAGGCCGAATATCGCGACCTCGAGACCCTCAGGGTAAGGCGGCTGCAACGGCCGCGAAAAGAGATAGTGCTCGGCGTCCGCGCCGAGAATTGGGGCCGGGCGCCCCTTCGGCGCCTGCTCGGCAGATGGCATCGCGACCTGCTTCCTGGCAAACATGGATTGGCTCCTTCTTATTATTGGGATGATGCCCAGTATACGATAGCCTATCCCATTTCGTTTCAGTCCTAACGGGCTGCCGTTGCGCCCGGAGGCGGTGCAATTTTGGCTATTTCAATAGTCGTTCGCGAAAATGCGGACCCGGCGGCGGGGTCGTCCGAGATAGCCGCAGGCAATAGCGAGCAGCAGGAAGATCAGCGTTCCCGGCAGCGACAAAACCGAGGTCAGAACGGGGTCCCAAAGGAACGGCTCGCTCGAGGCCGTGACCGACCGCTGCAGCGCCGCCAGAAAGGCAGGGGCCCAGCTTTGCAGGTGCTGCATCAAGGAGATGGCGCCAGGGGACGCTCCATCGACGGGAGCCCGTGAAATATCGGCTGCGAAGGCGATGAGCGTGCACAAGGCAAAGAGCGCGGCGAGAAACCGCAGCATCAATCTGGGGCGGGTTTCGGGGTTCACCACGCTCATGACGACCGCGATCAGGAAGGCAGCCAGAGCCAGGCGCAGCAACCAGCCGTTGTTAGGCTCGCCAGCCGCATACCATAGGCAACAGTAGGCTGTTGCGCTTAATGCGGCCAATCCGGCAAAGATTTTCAGTAGCACTGACGAGGTCATATTCGCGCTTGCTCGTTCGCCGGGTTCGTTAACCGGGTGCCTTGAGTGGCACCTTTGTGTGGCCGGGGCCGACGGCGGTCAAGTGCAGAGACTTTGTCGAGCAGCGTTGCGCTTGAGGCGCGGATGGGTTAAGTGCGCTGCTTCGCGATTGCGTTGGAGAGGTGGCCGAGTGGTTGAAGGCGCTCGCCTGGAACGCGTGTAGGCTCGTAAGGGTCTCGTGGGTTCGAATCCCACCCTCTCCGCCAACCCCCTGTCTGTCGGTGTCTATTGACGGCGGTCTGAGAAAATTGCCGTAATAAAATCAGGGCAAAGCCCCATCTGACGACTATGGACGTCGGCGCAAATCGCCTACCATCGGCCTCGCGTTTGTGGACCCGGGGATGCCGAAAACAACTCATCGCCTCACCGCAATCACTGCCTCGAATATCAAGAAGCCGGGCCTCTACCCGGATGGCGCCGGGCTCTATCTTAGGGTGAAGCCGAGCGGGTCGCGCTCCTGGGAAATACGCCGAGACTGCTTTCGTATTGTTACTTGTTATCTACGATCGAGCGCCCAGGCCCGTTGATGACGCCGCTTCAGAGGCAGACTTTCACCCGAAGCCGAGCGCAAATTGCGCTACGACAGCGGCGTGATAGGACCCCGGCGGATTGCTGATCTTAGAATAGGCTACCGCCTCGTCGCCGAGCGACTCGTTGTGGACTTCAATCGATCGGAAGTAGCCATAGAGCGTATGGCTAGCGAGGATGTGGTCCAGCATTTGCTGGCGGCCATGGTGCAATACGCTCCATCGCCGGTCGGCGGCAATCGCGCGGTCGAGCACGATGAGGCTCTGCCCGCTAAGCTGCCCGTTGCCGGTGTCTTCCTCCGCGCCCATCGCGATCTTGAGCGGCGTTTCATGATCCTCGGCGTTAAAGTCACCTGCGACTGCTATCAATAGGTGCGGATCCTCGGAGAGCATTTGATCTATGAGAAGGCGCAGTTCGAGGGCCTGTGCCGCTCGTCGAACGGCGGCCAGAAAGTAGCCTTCGGCCCACGCCGATACAGTTTTCCAAATGAAAGGTGCGAGTTTCTGACCGGCGATGGTGGCAGCCAGGGGCGCACGAAGATGCAGATTGACAACGGTGAGGCGCCGTCCGTTGCCAGCGTCAAGATCGGTGACGAGTATGGGGCGATCAAAGCGCAGAGGCTTATAGTCGGTGTCGGCGGGCTCGGCCGTCTGCACAGAATGCTGCAGGGGCGGCACGAGGCTATGGCGCACCTCGCGTGTCGAAAGTAGAGGCAAGCGGGAGAGCGTTACCAGATTATGGACATCGGCGACGCCGTGCCCATCTGGACCCGTAGTCGAGACGCGGTGGTACTCAGCGTACGGTGTTCCGGCCAACAACTGGTCGAGCGCAACAAGCGCGCGCTCCGCCTGTCCACGCACTGGTTGGCCATTGACCTCCTGCAAGCAGAGCACATCAGCCTCAAGCCGGGCAAGCGCCGGTCTTAATATCTCCGCACGAACTTCCAGCGGAACATGCGCTTTGGGAGGCAGATCCAAGCTCTCCAAGTTGAATGTCGCAATCCGCATGGCTTTAGGCCCGCCTTCGCGTTTATTGCATGCTAGCTGGACGTCGAATCCGACGCCACCCTACACCCGTGACCTAAATGGGACGATGGGATTACGAAGACAGAAAAGCACACAAATTAAATCATATTTGGAAATCTGGCCGCTCTTACAGAGCAAAATCGCGCAGAGCGGCTCGCTCGTAGCGTTGATGTGCATCAAGATATTCGGCGACCCATTTGGCTGCAATTTATTTATCTGGAAGGGTTGAAATCCAGCCAGTCTATAGCGGCTCCCGGTCCAAGGTGAGCAACAGTCTCGAGATGGAATAAGGTGGAACCATTATCGCCAAGACGGGTCGAGGAGCGCCTTCCGTTTGCGGAAAAAGTCTCGTTTCTCACTCGAGCATCCACTTATCATCTCAACGCTGGCGAGGTCGTTTCCGTTCGCGAGACTCACATGTCATGGGTCTTCCTAGCCGGCGACAAAGCCTACAAATTAAAGAAGCCCGTTCGCTTTCCCTATCTCGATTTCTCGACGCTCGCGCAACGCGAAGCTGCTTGTCGAGCCGAACTCCGTTTGAACAGGCGGCTCGCTCGCGACATTTACCTAAACGTGGAGCCCCTGGTTATTTCGCGCGATCGTCTCTCAATCGGCGGCACCGGCACCATCGTCGATTGGCTCGTGGTTATGAGGCGTCTCGATGAGCAGTTGACGCTTGAACACGCACTCACCAACTCAAGAGTTGAAACACAGCAGCTCGATCGGCTCGTGTCGACCCTCGTCGGGTTCTATCGCCGCACTCAACGCGTCTTTATCCCTCCCGCCGTGCAAATACGCGAATGGCAGCGAAGCCTCAACGAAAACTCTCGCATCCTCCTCAATGCGCGTCTTGGGCTCTCTTCGGCCACCGTACGCAGGGTAGATCATGCTCAGCGCGCATTTCTCACCCATTGCGCTCGGACGCTGGAGGAGCGCGTTCGCAAACGCCGCATTCTTGACGGGCATGGAGATTTGCGTCCGGAGCACGTATGGCTCACCGATGGCATCAGAATTATCGACTGCCTGGAGTTCAACGCACGACTGAGAGCCGTCGATCCGTTCGACGAATTGGCGTATCTCAGTGTCGAGTGCGAACGTCTTGGCGCCGCATGGATAGGCGACTACTGCCACCGCAAAATCGCGCAAGGATTGCACGATGATCCGCCGGAAGCGCTATATCGCTTCTATCGCTGTCACCGGGCAATGCTGCGGGCAAGGTTGGCGATCGCTCACTTATTGGAGCCTAATCCGCGAACTCCGGAGAAATGGCCGCGAGTCGCGAAAGCATATCTGGACATCGCGGCGGCCGACGCGACCCACCTGCAGCGCTTCATCAAAAAACGACAAGGTGCGTTAGCGGTTGCCCATTTGCCAAACAGGCTACCGCCTCGGCAAGCAGGGAGGCTGAAGAAATGACGTGCACTTTTTGCGCAGCTAGCCGGAGATCGAGTCGAAATGGCGGTATTGTATCTGTAACGGCCACGAACTCGATTGCGGGTTCTGCAAGTACCTCGGAAGCGCCAGCCATGAACAGTCCGTGTGTTACCAGCGCCAGTACGCGACGCGCGCCGGCTTTGCGCGCAGCGCGCGCCGCCCGCAGGAGTGTACCTCCCGAACTAATAAGATCATCAACGATAAGAGCGGTCGCTCCCTCGACATCGCCGACAAAAAGATCGCCTGAGACGACGCCAGCACTCCGGTGCTTATCGGCAAAGGCTTTGCCAATGGGCTGACCGAAAGCCACCTCCAACGTCTCACGCAGAAGTTCGGCTCGCTTCGCTCCGCCAGTGTCGGGAGAAACGATGCAAAGTTTCTCACCCTTGAACTTCCTCGCATAATCAGCGAACAGGGGCGCGGCCGTAAGCGTGACAGTCCGGCAGCGAAACGCGTTTTCAAAAGCCATGGGGTTGTGAACGTCGAGAGTAACGATCGCATCCACGCCGACAGCCTCGAGTATCTCCGCCACGTAGCGTGTGGTTACCGGGTCGTTCGGCTTGGTCCGACGATCTTTTCGCGCATAGCATAGATAGGGCGCCACAACGGTTACGCTGGCGGCGCCGGCATCTTTCAGCGCTCCCACAAAAAACAATAGCCGACAAAGTTTATCATTGGCGCTAGCCGTCGGCCCACTGTGAAGGCTCTGGATGACATAGACGTCCATACCCGAAACGGGAACGAGTGGACGCGCCTTGTGTTCCCCATCTTCAAACTCGCGCTCTTCATGCGCACAAAGGGGCAACTCTAAAGCCGCCGCAACCGCCTTCCCGAGGTCAGCTGAGGCCTGGAGGGCGAACAATCGAGTCTGATCCGAATTCATCGGCGGATGAGCGTCGCACGGACTCCAGAGTCGGAAATCGGCAGTCATAAGCATGCCCTCTCGGCTTTGACGCTGCCATCATGTGGCAGCTTTCAATAAGCGCGGCCTGGATCGTCGGCGTTGCGGAATATCAATGCGTCGTCAACGTTTTCTCTTATCATAGATGACAGCAAACGCTGGATCTGTGATGTGGCAAGCAATCTGGACATCTCAAAATTAGCGGAAATGCATTGCGTTGACGAAGTTACCACCATTGCATCTCATGCAGCGGAGGCGATCTTGCGTTTTGATCCAGCAGCAGCCTCGAGACGCTTTAAAAGCGATGGCTCGCCCGTTACCGCAGCAGATGAGGCAGCGAATGCCATCATCATCGAGGAGCTGTCTCGTCTTCTTCCAAATGTACCAATTGTATCCGAGGAAAGCGCCCTTTCCAAAGGAGCTTCTTCGGCTCTTACCTCGTGTTTTGCCCTTGTCGATCCGCTCGACGGCACACGAGAGTTTCTCGCATCCCGAAATGAGTTTACCGTCAACATTGCGCTGCTGGTAGACGGCGCCCCACTCGTAGGCGTCATCATTGCGCCTGCGCGCGCGCTCGTGTGGCGCGGGGTCGCCACACGAGGTGCGGAACGATTCTGTCTTTCGCCAGGCGCAAACGTCAGTGAAGCGACGCAGAGAATACCTCTCAATACGCGCCGGCGGCTGCCCGAGGATGGCCTTGTAGCTGCGGTCAGCCGCTCCCACTTCGATTCAAGAACCGCAGCCATGCTTTCCCTGTTGCAGGTCGACAATGAGACATCGTGCGGCTCATCGATCAAGTTTTGCCGCATCGCGGAGGGAAGCGTGGACATATACCCGCGACTCGCGCCGACCCACGAGTGGGATATCGCCGCCGGACACGCGATCGTCGCGGCAGCAGGAGGTGTGGTGATCGCACCAGACGGCAACCCGCTCGTTTACGGCCGCGCCGATAATGAATTCATCGTGCCAGCGTTCATTGCTCTGGGTAATCCTGCGATGAGCAGAGTCATTCTTGCAATCACAGCATCAGGGTGAACAGGAATGACGCCTACCCGATCTCCTGAAGCGGTTACGCTTTTTCTCGCTGGCGATGTCATGACGGGACGAGGCATAGACCAGATATTACCGCATCCCGCGGACCCGCATATTTACGAAAGTTACGTGAGGTCGGCAAAAGATTACGTGCTACTAGCGGAGCGACGCAATGGGCCCATTCCGCAGCCGGTTTCCTTTGAGTACGTCTGGGGCGATGCCCTTGATGAGCTGAACCGCCGTCGGCTCGACGCCCGAATAATCAATCTTGAAACTGCGATTACAAACAGTGCCAGCGCGGAGCCGAAGGGCATCAACTACAAAATGAGTCCAGCGAACGTCGGCGTCATCCGCACGGCGGGGATCGACTGTTGCGTGCTTGCAAACAATCATATCCTCGATTGGGGTCCCTCCGGTTTGCTCGAAACGCTTCACACCCTAAATCGAGTAGGTGTGCAGTTCACGGGCGCAGGTTGTGACGCCGCTCGCGCGACAGCACCAGCAATAGTGGATCGCGGTAACTCGCGGCTATTTGTTTTTTCCCTCGCCTGCGTCGATTCCGGAGTTCCTCACGAATGGGCAGCTGGCTCCGAGAGGCCGGGTATTAATCTCGTGCCCGCACTGTCGGGCGATGCAGCAGAAGAAATCATCGAGCGCATCCACACAGCGGTCGGGAAGAAGCACCCAGTTATTGTCTCAATTCACTGGGGAGGAAACTGGGGCTATCCCGTACCGGAGCAGCACAGGCTCTTTGCGTACCGGCTCATAGACGCCGGCTGCGTAGATGTAATCCATGGTCATTCTTCACATCACGCCAAGGGAATTGAAGTTTATCGGGGTAAGCTCATTCTTTATGGCTGCGGTGATCTGATCAACGACTACGAAGGTATCGAAGGCTGGGAACAGTACAGAAGCGATCTGGCGCTCATGTATTTCCCGGCCATCCGCACGACGGACGGCTCACTTGCTGGGCTAGAAATGACTCCACTGCAGATCCGGAACATGCGGCTCAATCGAGCCGCGAGGACAGATGTGGAACATCTCGCAAGGATTTTGAACCGGGAAGGCAAGGTCTTCGGTACCGAAGTGCTTATTGAAACGGATAACACCTTGAAGCTCAAATGGTGACGCAAGAATGAGCCGACATATAGAACCCAAAGATTAATCAGTGTCCGCAGAGCGCAGGTTCGTGGTTGCTGACAATGATGAAATTTATTCTCGGTCTTTATTATCGGTCAATGCACTGCAGGCGGAACGGGACTTGGAACGATGTTATGATGTGTGCGTTTCGCATGCTTGAAAGATCCGGGGGCCAGCGGCGGGAACCTCGATGTCGTCGTGAGGCAATGTTAGCTCTGATCCAGGCGCGAGGAAGAGACAGGTTTCAGCAACTTAAGATATGAGATTTTACTGTGATGCAGGTTCCTATCCAGGTTGTTTTCGAACATATCAAGCCCGTTGACTACATCGATGAGCGCGTACGCGAAGAAGCCAAAAAGCTCGAGCAGTTCTACGACCGCATCACATCCGCACGCATCGTAATAGGGCGGCCGCAACATCGGCACCATAAGGGGGACACCTATAGTGTCCATCTCCATTTCACGATCCCCGGCGCCGCCGATATTGCGATAAGCCGGGATCCGGCTGCAACGGGACGACATGAGGACGTTAATGTTACGATCTCGGATGCCTTTGCTGCTGCGCGCCGGCAGCTACAGGATCTCGTGCGACGGAGGCAGGGACAGATCAAAACACATGAGCAGCCTCCCCACGGGACTGTGAGTTCACTCGAGTCTGCGCGTGATCACGGGTTTATCAGTTCTGCAGACGGTCGCGAAATCTACTTTCATCGCAATAGTGTCGTTGGCGATAAGTTCGATGATCTGGAAGTTGGACAGGAAGTGCAGTTCGCTGAAACGATGGGGGACAAAGGGCCCCAGGCAACGTTCGTCCAGCCGGTTCGCTCGCGGTAGGTATCCTCTAGAATGACTTGATTTCTACTGACGCTTGCGCCAATCGCTGGTAGAGGTCACGCCGCCGTTTCAATGGCCACCAGTCATACAGAAACGTCTCAATCGGCTTCCAATTTGCGACCCAGCCAACCAGAATCAGGCTCTCGGCGATAATGCTCGCCATCGGTCCAGTACCCAAATGCATGCGCGCGAGCTGGCTGCCAAGGAGGCAAACGACGAGCACTATGGAGCCGATCAGCAAGTAGCGGCGACCTATCCGGAAAAGTTCGTTGAGTTCACGCTGTTGCATCGAGGCGCGTTCCGCGAAGTAGTTGGCCAGCGCAGCGCTAAGCCCTCGCTCCTGTGCTTTGCGAGCTTCTTCTTCCGGAAGATGCACGATAATGCGAAGCGATGCGTCCGAAGGAAGTTCACGCGCCCAGCCGACGATGTATTCTTCAGCATCGCGATCGAGGTCACGTTCGTGGAATGGTGAAGGATCGAGTGAATTGAAGAGCTGCGCAAGCTCTCGAATTCGAATTTCGATAACCGCATTCTCCCTTGCCAAAGCTTGCCTCGCACGTATTGGTGGTCGCCCGTTTCACCGTTGAGCCATAGTGAAGATGCCCAAAAGACTGCTGCAATCGCCGCGACCGCTGTCGTGCCGGGTAAAATCGCCGGCCGCGAATATCTCTTGCGTGTTTGTTATCAATTAACATGAACGACGATCTCTTGACGCCGATCAAGGTCGTTGATCTATCATCATGGGATCAAGGAAAGGGATTATTTTTCTCCCGGGTACTTGGCAGTGGCGCAGCGCTCAAACGCACGTTCGCCAGCTTATCTCTATGTGAATTGAAAACATGTACAAACATTTGCTTATTGCGACAGACGGTTCGGAGCTCGCCGGGAAGGCTGTCGAACAGGGGTTCGCCCTGGCGAAGGCGGTCAATGCGAAAGTGACAATCTTAACCGTGACGGAACCTTGGGGAATGGATGCTCCGGCCGAAGTCGCGATAGTCTATCCGGTCGAAGAATACGAGCGGGCTGCAGCGGCGAACGCCAGAAAAATCCTGGACGACGCGTCAGCCGCTGGCATGAAATTACAGATTGCTTGCCAGACCGTTCATGTCAAAGACCAGTATCCCGCCGAGGCCATCGTAGAAACTGCAAGCACACACGGCTGCGATTTGATCGTGATGGCATCGCATGGCCACAGGGGCCTGATGCGCCTCGTGCTCGGCAGCCAAGCTCATCGCGTTGTAACGCAGAGCACGACGTCGGTTTTGATCTGTCGCTGAACAATCTCGCTTCCTGCCAGTTTTCGGCGACTAGGCCAGATCTGGTCGTTCCTCGACATGACGATTGCCGCTCGCGAGGGCGTCATGGCTTGTGAGCGCGGTCATGAGGCGGCCCTCGTTTCCGACATCCTGTCGAACGATGAACTCGACGACCGCTCAAACGATGAGCGTTAGCGCGGCGACCCCACGAGAACATTCATACCGATTTATCTTGCCGCGGCATCATGTGCGGGTGCCTTCCGCGACGCGAGCGATATCGAGCAGCCGAGACACTTCAGCATCACTTGTTTCCGAAAAATCAGCGTAAAATGAACCAACTGCGCCAAAGTCCCAGGGGGCTTCGAGACAGATAATATCGTCCGCTTCTGCCGTCAGAGCTTCGACGGCCTCCGATGATGCGACCGGTACCGCCACAACCGTCCGCTTCGGACCTTGCCTCTTCAATGCATGCAAGGATGCCAGCACCGTTGCACCTGTTGCGATGCCATCATCGACTATGATCGCGGTCTTGCCCTTCAGGGGAATACGGGGACGTCCCTCGACCCACAACTTGCGTCGCGCCTCGATAATGGCGAGCTGACGTTCCGCTTCTTCGCGAAACTCGTCGTCAGTCAGCCCAAGCGCGCGGATGAGCGTTTCGTTGCGAACAAACTCAGGTGCGCCGCCATCAACCACTGCACCGATAGCAAGCTCCGGCTGCATAGGTGCTCCAATTTTGCGAACGAGAATTATGTCGAGAGGCGCCTTCAGTTTTGCTGCCACCTCTGCAGCGACGGGAACGCCGCCGCGCGGCAAACCAAGCACAACGGGATCCGTGTACCCACGTCGAGCAACCTCTGCGGCCAGGAGTTGGCCCGCATACTGGCGGTTCTGAAAGATTATCGTTCCCACGCGCTTAGTCCTTTTTAAAAAATTGCCGGAACCAAGCAGATGCTAGCGAAACAACCGCATCTAAGGTGCCAGGTTCCTCAAACAGGTGCGAAGCTCCGGGGACAATATCGAGGCGCTTCTCGCATCTTAATTTAGTCAGCGCAGCCCTATTTAACTCAATCACAAGCTCGTCGCGCCCGCCGACAATCAGAAGCGTGGGAGCCTTCACTCCGGCTAGCGCTTCACCGGCAAGATCGGGTCTCCCGCCACGAGATACCACCGCTGATACCTGGTCCGGCTGGCGCGCCGCCGCCATCAGAGCTGCGGCGGCACCGGTACTCGCGCCAAACAGCCCCACTGGAAGGTGAGCGACTGCTTCTTCCGCTTGGATCCAATCCAGCGACTCCTCAACCCGGCCTACAAGCAGGGGAATATCGAAGACATTTTGCCGGTCCTCGGCTTCCTCGGGCAACAGAAGATCGAAGAGAAGAGTGGCAAGACCGGCTCGATTGAGGGCGTGAGAAACCGACGTGTTGCGTGGACTGAATCGACTCGAACCACTCCCGTGCACAAAAACGACAACTCCCATCGCGGCTTTGGGCACAGCAAGAAAGCCGCCAAGTCTCCTAGGCAAGATCTCGATTTCTCGCACCATGGATGATCGCATCATATTCGACCAACTCCGCACACTAATTGTTACCACGTAATTGGTATCGGAGGGGCGACATTGTGGAGGATCAAACCGCCGAATGATGCGTGCCACTTAAGGTCATTATGAGCCAGCACGTTAATGTTAGCAGTCGAACGGAAATCACCTGCGAACTAATTTGCATCAAAGGCTGATTACACAGCACTTTTGATGCGTGAAATGAAATTCGTGTTGAGCACGCTAGGCTTTTGAGCCGGTGGCCACCCGTTCTCGGTGATCACATCGTGGCAAGCGTCGAGTCGACGGTCGGAGCATTGACATTGACGTTTCTTGGCACACGCGGCGAGATCAATATTCGCTCTCGCCGGCATCGGCGCCATAGCGCGTTGCTTGTTCAGCGTGGCAACGCTCGCATTATGATTGATTGCGGGGCGGACTGGTTGGGCACGTTGAAGCTTATTGCGCCGACGGCAGTTGTTCTTACGCATGCGCATCCGGATCACGCCGCGGGACTTGCGGCGGGCGCGCCGTGTCCGGTTTACGCGACCAGCGAGACATGGAACTTCATCCACCGCTTTCCCATTCGGGAACGGCGCACGCTGACAGCGAAAAAGGCCTTTAGTATTGAAGGAGCGCGCTTCACAGCTTTCCCAGTCGAGCACTCAATCCGAGCTCCGACCGTTGGTTTTCGGGTGGCGACGGATGGCAAATCCTTCTTCTACGTGCCCGATGTTGCCAGGGTCCTCGACGCAAAGCGCGCACTTCGTGGGATCGATCTCTTTATTGGCGACGGGGCAACCATGACACGCTCGATGGTGCGCAGGAGAGACGGGAATCTAATTGGCCATGCACCCATTGTTAATCAACTCGCTTGGTGCAAACATGCAGGCATTCGCCGAGCGATTTTCACCCATTGCGGATCTGGGATAGTACGAGGCGATGCTCGCAAGTTGAACGCAAAGCTCCGAGAACTTGGTCGCGAGCACGGCATTGATGCTCATATCGCATTGGACGGCGACAGACTCTGCTTTCCGGAGCTGGAACCCAGTCGGCCGTCACGCCGGGGCTGCTTGGAAATTCCCGCGAACTTTAGAAAAATTGGATCGGCTCTAAATTCTAGGTGATTGATCATGAAGGATCGAGACGTTCATCGCGCCGAGCGGCGTCATGACAGCATTAAATCGCATCATATCGAGGAGCACCGTCACGATCCTTACAAGGCCCGCCATAAGCTGACCGAGCCTGCTGTGTGTCCGCAGTGCGGCGCGGTCTTTCAGAATGGACGATGGCAGTGGGTCGAGCGGGTCGCAGAGGGAGCATGCGAGGAACTCTGCCCTGCCTGTCACCGCACCAACGATAAATTCCCAGCCGGCGAAATCACTATAGCTGGGTCATTCTCGAAAGCTCACCAAACAGAGATTCTCGCACTTATCCGCAACACTCAAGAAATGCAGAACACGGAACACCCGCTGTCCCGCATCATCGACATCACCGAGACGCCAGACAAGACAGTGGTGACGACGACGGACATACACCTCCCGCGGCGTATCGGACATGCGCTCGAAAGTGCCTTCAAAGGCGAGCTTGATACGCACTATAATGACGAAGAATACTTCATTCGAATGCATTGGAAGCGGGACACGTGATTCGAACTTGATCGGCGCTCTACGATGAATTTCCAACATGGAGGCGATCATCATGCCTGCGCCGAAAATTCTTGTAGTTTACTATTCGCGATCCGGAACGACGCAGGGGATAGCAAAAGTCCTTTCGGCAAAACTCAACTGCAGTATCGAGGAAATCGTCGAACCAAAGGGCCGGGCCGGCTTTCTCGGATATTGGAGGTCGATTATAGAGGCGCGCCGAAAGCAGCCTGCCAATATTTTACCGGCAAAGAACGATCCTTCGCTCTTCGACTTGGTGATTATTGGATCACCGGTCTGGGCGTGGTCTGTCTCGTCCCCGGTTCGGGCCTATCTCGCCATGAATAAGGCTCGCCTACCGGATGTTGCATTCTTCTGCACCTTCGGCGGGGGAGGCAGCGAAACGGCCTTTGCCCAGATGCAAGACATCGTCGGCAGGCCTCCTCGCACGACATGCGCCATCACCGCCCGGCAGGTGGCCTCTGGCGAAGCCGGTGCGCAAGTTTCCGCTTTTGCCGAGGCACTAAGGAAGCCCCGCAGTCGTTGACGCGCCCGTAAAGGTTGAATCCATTGAGCCTTGAGCGGGACTTAGCGAAATGAATGCATGCAGGGCGATCTGATGGGCTTAATCCGGTGACAGCTCAACGCGTTCGCGGGCCAGATCAGGTTCGCCCGATCGCTCTAAGATGACGGCGCGGCAGCGATCGCGCAGGCGCACCGCAGCGGCGAAGTCGTTGCCATCTGGAAAGAGCGGCTCGCCAACGTCCACTGAGATGCGACCACGGCGTGGGAACCATTGATCGGATCGAAAGATCATGCGCGTGCCGCGGATCGTCACCGGCACCACGGGGATCCCGGCTTGGGTAGCGGCCAGGAAAGCTCCCAGGCGAAACGGTAGCAGCCCCGGCATCCGCGAGAATGTTCCCTCGGGAAGGATTACGAGGCGTACTCCCCGATTAGCAGCGCGTACTACGGCCTCGGTATCCTCGATACCGCCTTTCGGGTCGACCCGACGGACGAAAATTGTTCCAAGGCGCTTCAGAAATGTGCCGGCCACGAACTTCTGGCTAAGTTCATGCTTTGCGACGAAGCTGAACTCGCCGGGAATTGCAGCAATAAGAACGAGACCGTCAAGATAGCTCGCGTGATTAGAGATTATCATCGCACGCTCCTCGGGAATCTTGGACTGGCCCTTCACGTCGAGCGGAATACCCGTGAGGCGCAGGAACGCGTGTCCTCCAGCACCAAGGAGCGCATGACGCAGCCGCGGTCTTGGCAAGAGAACTACAAGTGGCCATAGCACAAGGCCAAAGACTGCCAGCAGCGCCCACCAATAACCGGCGTAGACAAGCTCGGCGCCGCGCCTGGAAGTGCGGCGGACGCGATGCAGGATTCCTTGAAGCGTCAGCCTAGTCAGCTGCAACCAAAGTGCTCTGTTCTCGGCAGTCGTTCCCTCCTCATAGAGGGCCCGCGCTGCAGACCGGCGGATTTTACCGCTCGAGGTCTTCGGCACGGTTCGGGGCGGCACGAGCACGATTTCATCGGGCGGAGTTTCGAGGAGTTCGAGCGAATATTGCTGAATTCTTTCCCTCAGTTGTGCTTTCTGCAGCTCTTCCTTGAGGCGGGTTTCGGCCATTACGACAAGCCGCTCGGTGCCGGTGCGCTCATCATGGCTGGCGAACGCCACGACGCAGCCCTTGCGCACACCCTCGATGTTGCCCACGGCCTCCTCAAGTTCGTGCGGATAGATGTGGCGGCCGGCGCGGATGATTATATCCTTCACGCGGCCCGTCAGAAAAACGTCGCCGCCCGCGACATAGGCGAGATCACCGCTGTCCAACCAGTCACCGTCGAACAGTAAGAGCGTCTTTTCTGGATTCCGAAAGTAACCTTTCGTGACTGAAGGCCCCTTGAACTCTAACCGTCCTTCATGGCGATCAGCGACTTCGCGGCCTGCATCGTCGACAATTCGGATCTGATGCCCGGGCAAGGGATGACCGCAGGCGACGAACTCAAGGGCGGTTGCATCATCGCGTGCCGCCGGGGCAGCCTCGCCATCGACCGTCAACGCGACCCTCTGTACACGATCGACGATCGGAGCGCGGTTGGCGGGCGGAAATGCCAGCCCGACCGAGCACTCTGCAAGGCCATAGACCGGCGCCATCGCCTCGGGCCGGAAGCCGAAGGCATGAAACCGCTCCGTGAACCGCTTGATCGTGCCCGGGCTGACGGCTTCGGCGCCATTGACAACCATGCGCAGTGAGCTGAGGTCGAGACCTCGGAGATCTTCATCGCGCAAGCTTTTCATGCACAGCTCGAAGGCGAAGTTTGGAGCTGCGGACAATGTTGCGCGATGGCGGTGGATGCTCCAGAGCCAGCGTCCCGGATTGGCGAGGAAGGCAAGGGGCGGCATGATGGCGGTTGGCGCACCGAAATAAAGGCTGCCGAGCCAAGCACCTATGAGTCCCATGTCGTGATAGAGCGGTAGCCAACTGACGAATACGTCGCGCGAGCTGGCTTCGATCGTCTCACCCATGGCTCGGATATTTGCTAGCAGATTGGCGTGACTGAGCACGACGCCCTTTGGGTCTCCGGTGCTGCCGGACGTGTATTGGATAAGCGCTGTCGTCTCAGACGACGCAGGCACTGGGGTTGCCAGTTCGTCAGCGCGGCTCAGGTCGGCAATGGTCGTGACCCAGCACAAGTCCTCGGCAAGCCCCATCAAGAGACCACCGAGCGGACGGATTTCCGCATCAGTGATGATGAGTCGTGCCTGCGCGTTGCGCAGGATGCCCGCTTGACGCTTCAAGTGGTCCTCGATCTGGGCACGCCGGAATGGTGGATAGATTGGAACCGGTACGCCGCCCGCCATCAACACGCCGAAGAAAGCCAGAAAGAAGTCGGCGCTCGTCGGCAGCATGATGGCCGCTCGCTCGCCAGGTTGCAGTCCG
Source organism: Hyphomicrobium sp. 99 (assembly GCF_000384335.2). Classification (NCBI taxonomy): domain Bacteria; kingdom Pseudomonadati; phylum Pseudomonadota; class Alphaproteobacteria; order Hyphomicrobiales; family Hyphomicrobiaceae; genus Hyphomicrobium; species Hyphomicrobium sp. 99. The sequence continues at coordinate 3,384,022 of NZ_KQ031382.1, read as the reverse complement.
AGATCGAGCAGGCCAAAGGCCGCGCGGCGCGCACGACGATCGAGATCATCATAAGTGACGATCCGTTCCTCCTCGTCACTCACCCAAAGGCGGATGTGGGGGCGAGAGCCATGCGCGCGGACATGCGCTTCGAGTACCTCGAGAAGTGTGCGGGCATGCGACGGCTCGACGACCTCAGGCAGCTGGGTGCGTCGAAGATCGAACTCGCCGGTAAATTTGAAACCTCCTGGTTTGGCGGTCAGCACTGCATTGAGAAGATCTCTCGATGTTGCAGCATCGCTGATCAACTGCTCCGGCAGACGGACTTTGAATGCTTGGTCGAGGCGGAGCATGAGTTCGGCACGGCCCAGGCTATCCAGGCCTAGGTCACGATCGAGATTACTATCAAGACCTACGTCGAGCTGCATTCCTTTGCGAGGCTGAAGCTCCTGTGCCAGCTCACGCACGATCGCTAGAAGGCGCGCTTCGGCCTCAGTTCGGCCGCCAGGGCTGGCCGCTCCCACGCTCGGATGGTGACTGGTGCCGTTCTTCAACGGAACTCTCCGTAGAAGGATCTTTAATCAAAAATATACTCTCTACGGGGCCGAAGAGACCGCTATGACGGGGATCAATTCACCGAACGGCCACTAAGGCAATTAGGTTTGAGGGCGCCGGATTGTTCCGCGAACGAGTGCACTGCACTCCGAGTGCCGTTGCGTATCGTGAGTTCGATTACTGCATCGGCGCATCAAATCCCGAACGGCACTTGCGGCAGTCAAATTGGAGGCCGGGGGCCGCATGGCCATTGCCCTGCCGATGGTGGCTAACGCCCATAGTAGCCGACGAGATCGGCAGCGCCGATCTCAAGGCCTTTGGCACGTCTAATGATCTCATCGCATGTCGACGTCGCAGAAATCTCGTCGAGGCGCCCATTCAGTGCGCTGAGCCGAAAATGATAGGCGTGTGGCTTGCTCCCGCGGGGAGGGCACGGACCACCGTAACCATAGGTACCGAAGTCGTTAATGGCCTGCATGAATCGCGGGTCACGCATGCCGGACTTGTATTTCGCCTTAAGGCCCGTCTCCTCGGGCGAAATGTTATAGGCAGCCCAATGGTGGAAGGTGCCGCCAGGTGCATCGGGATCCAAGCAGACAACGACCAAGCTTCGCGTGCCAGAGGGTAGGCCAGACCATTCGAGCGGCGGCGATACGTTGATCCCGTCGCAAGTATGTATCTTGGGTATTGTTTCGCCGTGACGAAAGGCTGGCGATGCCAATATGATAGCCATCCAAATCTCCACTTGCAGTCTGGCGATCGAAATCTGATCCTATCACGAACGTTGCGCGCATTGATGAAGTCGAGGCGATCAAGTCACTGCGTAAAAAAGGCACGATTGTTAAGCAATGAGAGGTGGCAGACGAACGCCGCGCATGCTCTTTGCACTTCACTTTCTCAGCATATGCACCGGCAAATCATTGTGGCACGCTCAGGTCACTTTTCGCTATTCCGTGGTGAGATTTGGCGCAGGGAGGTATTGCCGGTCATCCGCGAATTCTGCGGGGTTGAGGGACGTCTGAGCGTTGCAGAATAAATCCTTCCTCCTCATTGCCATTGGACAACCGTATGAACCCCGTCGAAGATTCACGCCCGCGGCTCAAGATCCGCCGTATTAGTCTCGACACCGGGCGCGAGAATGTGGCTGTCATCTCACGACGGTCCACGGCCCTGCGAGCCGAAGTCTTTCGCGCGTTCAGCCGAGTAGAGCTGCGTTTCGGGGCCAAGGTGCTCCTCGCCACACTGCTTGTTACGGATGACGATTCGCTAGTGTGCCCCGAAGATCTCGGATTGGCCGAACCTGCGTTTCACCGTTTCGCACAATCCGCTGGTACTCTCGTGACCATCACACCAGCAGCGCCACCTGCCAGTCTGGATTCGGTGCGCTCCAAGATCCAGGGGCATACACTCAGCGATTTGGAGATCAACGCAATCGTCGATGATCTGACCCACTATCGTTACTCCGATATGGAGATAGCAGCATTCCTGATCGGATCTGCCAGCTTTACGACGACTGACGAGTTGCTCGCATTGGCAAAGGCAATGGCGCAAGCCGGAACACGGCTAACTTGGGAACGACCGATTGTCGTCGACAAGCACAGTATTGGCGGAATTCCCGGTAACCGAACATCGATGATCATCGTGCCGATCGTGGCCGCCCATGGTTTGATGATCCCGAAGACATCGTCTCGCGCAATCACGTCACCGGCAGGTACAGCCGACACGATGGAGGTGCTCGCACGTGTCGACCTCGGCGTCGAAGAAATGAAAGAAGTCGTATCGGCTTGTCACGGCTGTCTCATCTGGGGCGGTCATGTCAATCTCTCACCCGCTGACGACATACTCATCTCAGTGGAGCGACCGCTCAGCCTCGATACTCGCGAGCAGATGGTCGCGTCGATCATGTCAAAGAAGCTGGCAGCCGGCTCGAGTCATCTGCTGATCGACATCCCCGTTGGGCCAACAGCCAAGGTGACGACCGGCGCGGACGCGATGCGACTCCGCAAGCTCTTCGAATTCGTCGGCGATCGTTTCGGAATAACTGTGGAAGTCGCTACGACCGATGGCCGGCAGCCAATCGGTCGAGGAATCGGGCCGGCCCTCGAAGCCCAAGACGCGATGGCAGTCCTCGCATGTCATCCGGATGCGCCCCAAGACCTGCGTGAAAAGTCTCTCCGGCTGGCCGCCAGGTTGCTTGAATATGATCCCGAGCTCCGAGGGGGTGCCGGGTATGCTCGAGCGCGGGCACTTCTGGATAGCGGCGCAGCCCTCAAACAGATGCACAAGATCATCGACGCGCAAGGACCCTCTCCATGCCGGGCTGACCTTGGAACTTTAACTGTCGATATTCCTGCTGCCAACGATGGTATCGTCTCTAGCATCGATTGTTTGTGCCTCAACCGTCTCGCCCGCACAGCAGGCGCACCGATCGACAAGGGTGCCGGTATCAAGATACTCAAGAAGATTGGAGACCGCGCGGAGAAAGGCGAACCTCTCTATCGCATCTACGCTTTGGACCGGTCAGAGTTCGATCTCGCGGTAGCAGCGGCCAAAGTGAATACCGGATATCTCATTGATGGACATTGATCGTAGAGCAGCGGGATGATGGCATGATGCGGGTTGCGATCCAGAGTCTCACGTCGGGGATCATCGATGCGAAAAGGTTGGCGACGAAGCTCGGCGTAGCGGGATACGAGATCGGATTTCATCGGTTTCCTGATGGAGAGTTACGGGTCACGGTGGGACCTGCCGCGCCGGTCACGATCGTCTATGCGCCACTTGATAATCCAAATGACAAGCTTGTCGGTATCCTGATTGCTTGCGAGGCGTTGCGGCGTAACGGTGCCGAGCGGCTCGTTTTAGTTGCACCGTACATGTGCTATATGCGGCAAGATACTGCGTTCCATGCCAATGAGGGGATCAGCCAGCGAGCGATCGGCCGGTTGCTCGCAGGCACTTTCGACCGCGTCATAACCGTAGACGCCCATCTTCATCGCACGAGGGACATCCGAAGCGTATTTCCAGGCATCGAGGCCGAGAATGTTTCTGCTGTGCCTGCCATTGCCGACGCGCTTCGCGCAACCGGTATCGCTCCTGGAACGATTGTAGTTGGTCCCGACGAAGAATCCCGTTGCTGGGTTGGCGACCTGGCAAGTCGGTTGGGACGAGCCTATGCGGTTGGGCAGAAAGTGCGCCGTAGCGACCGCTCTGTCGCGATTTCGTTCACCGATTTAAGCATATTTGCGGGCCGCCCTGTTCTTATTGTCGACGACATCGTTTCATCCGGTGGCACGCTGATCGCTTGCGCATCGGCACTTGTGTCGGCCGGCGCGTCGGCAATCGATGTCATCATCACGCATGCACTTTTCTCGCCAGATGCTCTTCCCTCGTTTGCTTCTGTGGGCATACGATCCGTCCGCTCGACACATAGCGTTCCGCACCCAACGAATGCGATCATGCTCGACGATGTCCTGATGGACGCATTGCACAGGGAAATCATGGCGGCCGGCTGACCATTTATTGACGCCTAACCCCTGCTTGGCTGGGTTATGCCAAGTCCGCAGGAGAAAACGCGATGACCATCACGCTGAGATTTTGCGGAGCGACTCGCACCGTCACAGGTTCGTGCTTTTTCGTGCGCACACCGAAGTGCAATTTCCTCGTCGATTGCGGGCTTTTTCAGGGGCACAAGACGCTTAAGGAGCTCAACTACAGGCCCTTTCCGTTCGATCCCTCGCTCATCGACTTCGTGCTGCAGACCCATGCTCATATCGACCACGCCGGATTGTTGCCGAAGCTATGGAAGTCGGGCTTCACGGGGCCGGTCTTTATGACCCGCGGTACAAAAGACCTTCTGTCTTTCATGCTGCCTGACAGCGGGCATATCCAGGAGATGGACGTTGAAAACCTGAACCGGAGATATGCCCAACGCGGAAAGGCACAGGTGGTACCGATCTACACGCAGGAGGACGCGGAGGCTTGTCAGGATAATTTTCGCACCGTCGAGTACTTGGACTGGACCGAAGTGGGCGAAGGTGTACGAGTCCGGTACTGGAACGCTGGCCACATCCTCGGCTCGGCTTCGATCGAGATCGAAATCGCCACAGGACACGATGATCAACGGCTTCTTCGGCTTCTGTTCTCTGGCGATATCGGTCCTGAACACAAGTTGTTCCAGCCCGACCCAGATGCACCAGCCAACTTCGACTACGTCATTTGCGAATCCACCTACGGCAATCGCAAGAGGACACGGGCGACGGCCGACGAACGGCGCGCCTTGCTGGCACGCATAGTGAAGGAGGCACTGCGCGGTGATCGCATTCTTCTGCTCCCGCTTTTTGCGGTTGAGCGCACGCAGGAAATCATTGCCGACCTAACTCGGCTGCAGCAGTCCGGCGCTATCCCGCGTGTACCAATCTTCCTCGACTCGCCACTCGCGATACGCATAACCAAGGTCTTTCAAAAGCATGCGCAAGAGCTTGAGGAACTCGATATTCGGCCATCTCTGCTGACCAATCCGAACATCCGTTTCACCGAGACGGCCGACGAGAGCAAGGCGATCGACCGCGTGAGCGGAGGCGCGATCCTTATGGCCGCGAGCGGCATGTGCGACGCGGGACGCATTCGTCATCATCTGAAGAGATGGTTGTGGACCGACAAGGCAACCGTTCTGCTTACCGGTTATCAGGCTCAGGGCACCCTCGGACGGCTCCTGGTTGATGGTGTTGAGGCCGTGATAATCCAGGGTGACGCGGTCAAGGTGCGAGCCAACATTGTTCAAACCGACCTTTATAGCGGCCATGCTGACAGTGTTGAGCTTGTGGACTGGATACGTCGACGCCAACCGATCAATCGTGCCTTATTTCTCATTCATGGCGAGGACGAGGAGATCAACGCATTACGCGACGAGATTGTTCAGGGCGGCATGCCGGAAGACCGCGTCATTGCGCCCGTCCTGGATGACGAATTGGAGTTGTTGGCAAACGGTCTGGGAAGTCGGCCCAAGCCTGTTCCGCGCCGCCTCTCGCCGGAGGTAGTCAGTCGCGCGGACTGGCACAACGAACTTGCGCAATTCACGTTGGACTTGCGTGAGCAGTTCGAACGGGCAGCAGACGACCGATCAAGGGGGATCCTCATGCGCCGGCTGCGCAGAGCGCTTGAGGATAAACTGGCGGACTCAATAGAAGAGCCCAAAAATCGGTGATGACGAGCCGCAAATTGCCTGAGCGGGAGTTTAGTGGCGCCGGCGCGCCTTCCACTACTCTCTGATAAAAGGCACAAACCGAACCGGGACGATGGCTGTACTGATCGTCATGCCATCCGGTTTCTTCGTTATTAACATGAGATCCTGAAGTAAACCGCCAACGGGAATAACCATACGCCCTCCTGGTTTGAGCTGTTCGATCAACGCTGGCGGAACGTAATCGGGGGCCGCAGTGACGATGATGGCATCAAATGGGGCATACTCTCGCCAGCCCTTATAGCCATCACCCGTCTTGGCTGTGACATTGGCATAGCCAAGCCGAGCAAGGACGTTTCGTGCGGTGGTCGCAAGCTCTGGGATGATCTCGATCGTGTATACCTCCCGCGCAAGCGCCGATAGGATGGCAGTCTGGTAGCCGGAGCCGGTCCCGATCTCCAAGACCCTGTCCGTATCTTTCACGTGCAGCAACTCCGACATCAGCGCGACGATAAAAGGCTGCGAGATCGTCTGGCCGTGCCCGATGGAGAGCGTTCGGTTCTTGTATGCAACGCCCGCCAGCTCTTTCGGCAGGAACTCATGACGCGGAGTTTCGGTTAGCGCTCTCAGCACGCGTGGGTCAAACTTTGCAATGCCCGTTTCACCAGCGAGTGGCGCTGCCATACTCTCAATTTCTTGGACCATCAGGCGCCGCTCGGTGACGAAATCCTCCGCCGCAACAGCACCCGTTGCAAGTGTTGCAAGCGCAAATGCCGTTAGGATCGATCGTCTCATTACGCTAGCGCCAAACGTCCCTTGACCGCCAACATCTTCGCCGTGGGGCCGGCGAAAACCTCCTGCATACACGCGGCCTGTCGGGAGTTGCGTTACTTCCTTGCGGCCAATCATCAAAATATCCGTGCCGGTTCAGCTTCAACGATAGCTTCAAGGCTGGATCTTGATTTCGTTGACAACGGTATCTATGCCGAAAATGCACCAAGCGTCCCGCTCCGCGGCAAGCCGTTCCGTTTCATTTGGCACGAGGCCGGCGAGTCGAACCGACGTGGCGTGCACATCAACATTGATCTGACTGGCATCCACGAACGGGTCCCTCTCCAGGACCGCGCGGACTGCTTCCGCGATCAGATCAGCGCTATCATCCTCGGGCGGATCGACTTCGATACCGTTAAAGACATCACGCACGCCCGGCACCCACCATGCGATGACGCCAGCTACGCGCTTCGACGTGAGACCCGGAACACGGCCGTTGAGGATCACCACGCCATCCGTCACCTCTATATCGAGCACTCCGAGCACCTTTTCTGGCGCACCGCGCATGAGGCGCAGCTCCCCATTCTCGAGTTCGCGGATTTCCAAGGCTCTGAAGCTCGACTCCTCGATCAGTCCGTTGCGCACATGTACTCGGATTTCCTTGTCCGTCATATGGACCGCCGGTTTGACGTGCAGGCGGTCGACGATACATGTGGCCGAAGGCGTTAGAGCAGCGACGTGCTCGAGGGCAAGTTTCTTCGCTGCAACGCTTGGGACTTCTCCGTCGAGGATAAGCGAGCCATCTTCTTCTATCCTCAGATCGCGAAGATGGAACGAAGGGCCGAGGAGGGGCTCGCTTCTCAAGGTGGAGCGCACCTTGGCGAGGAGCTGTAATTGGTCCTGTTGCGGTACGGGATTTGACTCGAAGTCACTCATGCTGAATTCCCGAATTAAAGCTAGCTATACTCAGCCGACGTACCAGCTCTGAAGTAAGGAGAGGCAAAGCGGCATTCGCGATAAACTCATTCTCAATTCGATCTAATGGCGATGAACTATTCGCGAGGTTCATGCCTTAAACCGCGGAAAGATCAGTAGCGAGAACACTTCGGGAAACGTGTACATGATGAGGATCAATGACTGGCTTCTGAACTCGGTCTCATTTGCAGTTTATTATGGCTGGGAGCTACGCGATGGACTGGCCGGTAATTCGAAAGTCCCATGCAGGCGCAGCGCATCCTCCCTGTCTTGCCGATTACGACGAAGCATGGCGGAGCTTCACTTGGGAGACTGCGAGACAGGAACTCGCCGGGCTCCCCGGCGGCGGGCTCAATATTGCCTATGAGGCAGTCGACCGGCACGTGGCCGAGGGTCATGGCCACCGCGTCGCTCTGCGTTCGATCGGCAAAGGGCGGCCCACCAAGGATTACCGCTATAGCGACCTCGCCCAACTCAGCAACCGCTTCGCCAATGCGCTGAAATCCCTCGGCATCGGCACCGGAGACCGCATCTTCACGTTGCTCGGCCGGGTCCCAGAGCTATACGTGACGGCGCTTGGGACCTGGAAGTGCCGCGCTGTCCTGTCGCCTCTATTCTCCGCATTCGGTCCAGCCCCGGTGAAAGCGCGCATGGCGATCGCCGAGCCCTCGGTTCTCGTGACGACACCTCGCCATTATGAACGTAAGATCCGACCGATCCGTGCCGAACTGCCGTTTTTAAAGCATGTCATCCTCGTCGGTGGCGGTGAAAGCGGACACGATTTCGATCAGCTCATCTCGGATGCTTCCCCGCAATTCGAGATTCCCACGACCGATCCCGAGGATCTTGCGATCCTGCATTTCACGAGCGGCACCACAGGGCGCCCAAAAGGCGCCATGCATGTGCACGCTGCTGTCATCGCTCATCACATGACGGCGCGCTTCGCGCTTGATCTCCACGCTGACGATATCTTTTGGTGCACCGCCGATCCCGGTTGGGTGACTGGGACGTCCTATGGCATCATCGGCCCGCTTACAGTGGGCTCGACGATGATCTCTGACGAGGAGGACTTCGATGCCGAACGATGGTACCGCACGCTCGCCGAGGAGAAGGTAAGCGTCTGGTATACGGCCCCGACGGCGATCCGCATGTTAATGAAAGCCGGGGCGGATTTGGCGCACGAGTTCGACCTTTCGGCGCTCCGCTTCATTGCGAGCGTCGGTGAGCCCTTGAACCCTGAAGCCGTTGTGTGGGGTGAGAAAGCGCTGAAGCTTCCGATCCACGACAACTGGTGGCAGACCGAGACGGGCGGCATCATGATCTCGAACTTCGCGTCGATGGACATCAAGCCCGGATCCATGGGCCGGCCGTTGCCGGGCATTGAAGCCGCGATCGTCGCGCGCACCGAGCGGGGTATCTCCGTCATCGACGCGCCGGTCCGAGAGGGGGAGCTCGCGCTGAAAGGCGGCTGGCCATCCATGTTCCGCGGCTATCTCAAAGAAGACGAGCGCTACGCAAAATGCTTCGCAGACGGTTGGTATCTCACCGGCGATCTCGCAACGCGAGATTCTGATGGCTACTTCTGGTTTGTCGGGCGGGCTGACGACGTGATCAAATCATCGGGCCATCTCATTGGTCCGTTCGAAGTTGAAAGCATTCTCATGGAGCATCCCGCCGTCGCCGAGGCCGGCGTGATCGGCATCCCCGATCCAGTCGCCGGCGAGGTCGTCAAGGCGTTCGTCGGCCTGAACCAGGGCTTTAGCGAAAGCGAGGAATTGCGGAAGGAGTTGCTGGCCCACGCGCGAAAGCGTCTCGGCCCTGCAGTCGCGCCGCGCGAGATCGATTTCCGCGGAAGTCTGCCCAAAACGCGCTCAGGCAAAATCATGCGCCGGCTTTTGAAGGCCCGCGAGCTTGGACTTCCTGAGGGCGACATCTCCACGCTCGAGGGCCCCCAATGACGTCTCAGCGCAGCCCCAAAGTGCACCTTACCCGCGAGCATGCGTTGAAGCTGCTCGGCCGAATGATCCTGATCCGCCGCTTCGAAGAAACGTGCGCCGAGCTTTACGGTGCCGGAAAGATCCGCGGTTTTCTTCACCTCTACATCGGCGAGGAGGCGAATGCGGTCGGTGTCATCGAGGCGCTCACCGCGGACGACGCCATCGTCGCTACGTACCGAGAACACGGCCACGCGCTCGCACGCGGAATTCCGATGACGACCGTGATGGCTGAAATGTACGGAAAGGTCTCGGGTGTGAGCCGCGGCCACGGTGGCTCCATGCATATTTTCGATGCAAAGACTCGCTTTTACGGCGGCAATGCCATCGTCGGTGGTGGCCTGCCGCTCGCCGTGGGGCTCGCGCTCGCCGACAAGATGCAGGGCCGCAACCGTGTCACCTGCTGCTTCTTCGGCGAGGGTGCGGCGGCGGAGGGCGAGTTCCACGAGTCGCTCAATCTGGCCGCGCTGTGGAAGCTCCCCGTCTTCTTCGTGTGCGAAAATAACCGGTACGCCATGGGAACCGCGATCGAGCGCTCGGAGTCGGTCCCCGACATCTGCGTGCACGCGAGAAGCTACGGCATCCCAGCCGAGGCGGTCGACGGAATGGACGTGGTTGCGGTCGAGGCGGCGGCGCAACGGCTGGCGCAGGAAGTCCGATCCAACAGCAGCCCGCGGTTCCTTGAGAACAAGACATACCGCTTCCGCGCCCATTCCATGTTCGATCCCGATCTTTATCGCCCTAAGACCGAAATCGAGGAATGGAAAAAGCGCGATCCCATTCAGCGGTTCAAGGACTGGCTCAAGATGGTCGGCCTGGCAAATGAGGCGGACATCGACGCGATCGAGAAGGACGTGAAGCGCGAGATTGGCGAGGCGGTCTCATTCGCCGAAGCAGCGCCATGGGAGTCCATCGAGGATCTAGTCCGGGATGTTCATACTCCGCGCGTCGAGGTCCACAAGTGACGAAAATGCGGAACATCACCTATCGCGATGCGGTGCGTGAAGCATTGATAGAAGCACTTGAGCGGGATCCGCGCGTGTTCCTGATGGGCGAGGATGTCGGCCGCTATGGCGGGGCCTACGCGTGCTCGAAGGGACTGCTTGAGAAGTTCGGCGAGGAGCGCATCCGCGACACGCCGCTCTCCGAGTCTGGCTTCGTCGGCGCCGGTATCGGCGCGGCGCTCGGCGGGATGCGCCCAATCGTCGAGATCATGACCATCAACTTCAGTCTCTTGGCGCTCGATCAGATCGTCAACAACGCGGCTACCCTCCGACATATGTCGGGTGGGCAGCTGTCAGTACCTATCGTGATCCGCATGGCGACGGGAGCTGGCCGCCAACTCGCCGCTCAGCACTCCCACAGTTTCGAATGCTGGTACGCGCATGTGCCGGGCCTCAGGGTCGTGGCCCCGGCAACCGTCGCCGATGCGCGCGGGATGCTCGCGACCGCGCTTCGCGAACCAGACCCGGTGATCATTTTTGAGCACGCGACGCTCTACAACGACGAGGGTCAGGTCGCGGCCGAGGGCGCTCTCGCCGTGGACCTTGATAAGGCGGCGACGAGGCGGTCCGGGCGCGACGCCACTGTTGTTACGTATGGCGGCAGTCTCAAGAAGGCCCTCGCCGCTGCAGAGACGCTCGCCGCGGAAGGCATCTCGTGCGAGGTGATTGATTTGAGGATACTGAGGCCTCTCGATGACGCGGCAGTTATGGCCTCGGTCAGGAGAACGCACCGAGCCGTGATCGTCGACGAGGGCTGGCGCTCGGGCAGTCTCGCGGCCGAGATAAGTGCCCGCATAATGGAGCAGGCGTTCTATGATCTCGATGCGCCGGTCGCACGCGTATGCAGCGCGGAGGTGCCCATTCCTTATCCGAGGCACCTTGAGATTGCGGCGACTCCGCAGCCCGAGACCATCGTCGCCGCCGTCAAGGGAGTGTTGCGGCGATGATCGAGTTCCGCATGCCGTCGCTCGGTGCCGATATGGACGCGGGTACCCTTGTCGAATGGATGAAAAAGCCCGGCGATCCCGTGCAGCGCGGCGACATCATCGCTGTCGTCGAGACACAGAAGGGCGCGATCGAGATCGAGGTCTTTGACGATGGCGTTCTGGCCGAGACGCTAGCCAAGCCGGGGGAGAAAGTGCCCGTTGGTCACATCATGGCAACGATACGCGGCAAAGACGAACGCCCTGGCGAGGTCAGTATAGAGCCCAAAGCATTCGCCAAGTCGGCCGAAGCAGCGCCCGCCGCAACAATGCCAAAGCAAACCATACCTTTGTCGACAGCGGAAATCTCCGCAGTTCGCGCCGCCATTACACCAGCCGCCCGCCGCCGGGCGGCTGAGCTTGGCATCGACCCTGCCACGATCATGCCGGGCAAGGACGGGATCATCGGTCTCGATCAAGTCGACGCAACCAAACGCGCCGCGCCTGCGCGCGCGCCTGCCGGCATCTCATTCGATGAGATGCGAAAGGCCATCGCCGCTGCCATGGCGAAGTCGCACCGCGAGATTCCGCACTATTATGTGAGTTCGACGATCGATGTCTCGCCGCTGATCGCTTGGCTCGAGGTCGAGAACGCGCGTCGGCCTGTGACCGCCCGACTGCTTTACGCGGTGCCACTCATTCGCGCTTTGGCGCTCGCGCTCGCAAAAACGCCGGAGCTCAACGGGCACTACGTTGACGGATGCTTTCTGCCTGCACAGAACGTCAACATGGGAATAGCCATTGCCATGCGCGGCGGTGGCCTCATCGCACCGGCCATCGGCGGAGTGGAGGCCCTCAATTTGGATCTCCTCATGGACAAGCTCCGGGACCTCGTGGGCCGCGTGCGTGGCGGGCGCCTCAGGAGCTCCGAACTTTCCGAAGGCACGATCACCTTTTCCAATCTAGGAGAGGAGACTGCTGACGAGGTCTTTCCTCTCATCTACCCGCCGCAAGTGGCCATCATCGGCTGTGGCAAAATTTCTGAGCGTCCGTGGGTCACCGATGGAAAGGTCGTTGTCCGCCGGACCATGACCATCTCCGTCGCCGGAGATCATCGGGTGAGCGACGGTCGGCGCGCGGCCCAGTTCCTTTCACGCTTCGAACAACTGCTAAGGAGGCCGGAGATGCTATGACGGACGCAGAGCTGACAGATCTCGTAAAATCGACACTTATTAAGATTGCACCCGACCTAGAGAATGAAAAATTTGCGGCCGATACGAACTTCCGCGAACAATTCGAAGTCGACTCGATGGACTTGCTCAACTTCATCATCGCACTCCACCAGGAAACGGGAATCGACATCCCGGAGCGCGATTACAGCAAGCTCGAGACTCTCTCGGGATGCGTCGCCTACCTCAAAGCAAAAGGCTATCCGGCGTCAGGTGCTGGCGCCCCCAGTAAGGATATGACTTCGTGATTGCCCATTCGTTCGGACGAGATTGCATCGTTTTGGGCGATATAGGTGGGACGAACGCGAGATTCGCACTCCTTGAATCAGATCGAGTTGGCCGAATTGAATCGGTGCCCGTTGCGAACTATGAACGAGTTAACGATGCAATAGAGGCGCTATTTGATCGACACTTTGATCGAGCGTCCATTTCAGGTGCTATGCTTGCCGTCGCCGGACCCGTAGAAAATGGGCGGGTGAAGATGACGAACAGCCCATGGGTCATCGATGCCGATGAGTTGCGCAAGACATTCGGTTGGAATGTTTGCGTCATCAATGACTTCGAAGCAATCGCTTGGTCGTTGCCACACCTCGCGCCGTCCGATCTGCGCTTGGTTGGCAGGGGGCAAGCGGTGCCAACCGCGCCAGCGGTGGTGCTCGGTCCGGGAACAGGTCTGGGGCTCGCCTGCCTTGTGCCGCGTCCCGACGTTGCGATTGTCCTAGAGTCCGAAGGGGGACATACGACGTTGCCCGGCGGCACGTCGCGGGAAGATGCAATCATAGCGCATCTTCGCGAACGCTTTAACCATGCGTCCGCTGAGCGAGCGCTATCAGGTGACGGACTCGTAAATCTCTATGAAGCCATTTGTTCGATTGAACGATTGCAGATCAAGAAGCGCAGCGCGGCCGAAATAACTGCGGCCGCACTCGAAAGCACCTGCCCGATCAGCATAGAGGCTTTAGATATGTTCTGCGCGATGCTGGGAACGGTCGCCGGCAACGCTGCGCTGACATTTGCCGCGCGTGGAGGCGTCTATGTAGCTGGCGGGATCGCGCCCCGCATCGTCGACTTTCTAGTCAATTCGCCGTTCCGCCGCCGCTTCGAAGCGAAGGGACGATTTGGAGCGTATCTCTCTCGTATTCCCACCGCAGTGATTATTCATTCCCATCCAAGCTTTGTCGGCTTGCAATGTTTGGCAAGACAGAAGTTCCGCCAGTAGAAGTGACGATATGCAAAACATCGCGGCGCTAACTATAAATCCGGCGGTTGACATGGCGACGTCGGTTGATCACGTGGTGCCGGTCAAAAAGCTCCGCTGCGCGACTGTCCGGCGTGATCCCGGTGGTGGCGGCATCAACGTCGCGCGTGTGCTGCACCGGTTTGGCCTTGACGCCACCGCCATCTATCCGATGGGAGGATCGATCGGGCAGTTACTCCGGCGCCTCATTGATGCGGAGGGGATCCGCAGCCTGACCATTCCGATCGGAGGCGAAACGCGCGAAAGTTTCGCGGTCGTCGAGGAAGTGACAGGACAACAATTCCGCTTCACCCTTCCGGGACCTCAAATGACTGAAGCGGAATGCCGGAGCTGCTTTGACGCGCTGGCCTCTCTCGAATGTCGACCAGACTTCATTATTGCAAGCGGCAGCTTGCCGCCCGGGGTCCCTGAAGATTTCTATGCGCAGGTCTCGCGGCTGGCAAAGGAGAGGGGCGCAAGGTTCATTCTTGATACGTCTGGACCTGCGCTGAAACACGCGATCGGGGAAGGTGCATATCTCATCAAACCAAATCTCAATGAATTGAGCGAATTGATGAATATGACGCTGGCAGATCAAGACTCTTGCATTCATGCGTGTTACAGCGTTGTCGCGAGTGGAGGAGCCGTGATCGTCGCGCTGACGCTGGGCGATCGGGGCGCATTGTTGGTCACGCGTGACAATGTTTGGCGTGCATCCGCCATTCCAATTAAGCCTGTTAGTTCGGTGGGTGCAGGTGACAGCTTTCTGGGCGCCATGGTTTGGAGCATCGCCGTCGGCCACGATCTGCAGACTGCGTTTCGGTACGGCGTTGCCTCCGGAGCGGCTGCGCTACTGGCGCCGGGAACTGAACTTTGCCTTCGTAAGGATGTCGAACGCCTTTATCGCGAAGTTTCAATAGAAGCGATTGAGGTACCGCATCGCGCGCGAGATAGATTGTCTAAGACAAGCCAGTAGGTCAAAATATCGGCATCGCCTGACATGGCCTCCCGCGATGAAATTGTTAGTGCATGGGTTTGCCAACGCCTGGACATCGATAGCCACCTCGACCTCACATAGAAAAAAACGCCGGCGACCAAAAGACCAAGCTTTCGAAGACGAAGGTACGCGATGCCCCAGCTCGTTCTATTGCGTCATGGTGAGAGCATTTGGAATCGTGACCATATCTTCACCGGATGGACCGACATCGATTTGTCGGAAAGGGGTATGGCGGAATCGAAAGAAGCGGCACACTTGCTGACAGAGCACGGCATCCGATTCGATCGCTGCTTCACCTCTGTTCTCAAGCGCGCAATCCGGACACTGTGGATCGTCCTTGATGAAATGGATTTGATGTGGCTGCCCGTCCAGCAAAGTTGGCGTCTTAATGAGCGGCACTACGGTGCCCTGCAGGGACGAAACAAGGACGAAGTATGTAAGGTGGCCGGCGAGGAGCTGTTTCGTCAGTGGCGCCGAAGCTATTCGACGCGGCCGCCGCCGTTGGACGATTCTGACGAACGCTATCCTGGACGCGAGCGAAAATATGCCGTGCTGCGCCCCGATCAAATTCCGCGCTGTGAAAGTCTGCAGGACACGGTCGCGCGCGTCCTGCCATATTGGCACACACATATCGAGCCGCAGCTGACGAAGGGGCAAAATCTTCTCGTCGTTGCCCATGGAAATAGCCTTCGGGGCATCGTGAAATACCTCGATAAGATTGCCGACGACGATATTTTAGACCTGGAAATCCCGACCGGAAGGCCGCTCGTCTATGATTTCGATGCCGAACTCAGTCCCATTCAAAGCCGCTATCTAGAGCCAAAGGAGCGGAACGATTCTCTTGCACGAAACTCGAAGACTTGACGAAGATCAGTGCTGAAACGTTCCAGTTTCTGAAACGTCGCCGGTCATCGCCAAGCACAATGGGCAGGAGCCACTAAGGGCTAGGCCCAACATGCCCGCTAGTCGTGTCGGCAAATACAAATACCGGCACTGCAAAAACCGGCCCGCAAACGAGTCAAGGTTGTATGCTGCATGGACGATCACAAAGAGCTTATCCTTCAGCTTTCGGAAATTGGTCGCACGGATATTAATAAAGTCGGCGGTAAGAACGCCTCGCTTGGGGAAATGATGAGCCGGCTCAAGGATGCCGGCATTCGCGTCCCACAAGGGTTCGCTACCACAGCAGCGGCCTATCGGTTCTTCTTGGAGGCGAACGAACTCCGTCAGCCAATTGCCACCGAGCTCGAAAAGCTGAATGATGACTTGAGTAATTTATCTCAAGTGGGTGGTGCGATACGCAAGCTTATTCTGAATGGGAAACTTCCAGAGCCCCTGGCGCAAGCGGTGCGAGGGGCTTATCGACAAATGGGCGACGGCGGACCAGTCGGTGTTGCTGTGCGCTCGAGTGCGACGGCGGAAGATCTTCCTGAGGCGAGTTTCGCGGGGCAGCTTGAGACCTTCCTGAACATACAAGGTGAGGATGAGGTGCTAGAGGCTTGCAAGAAGTGCTTCGCCTCTATGTTCACCGATCGGGCGATCAGTTATCGCAAAAACAATAAGATCGATAATCTTGAAATTGCACTTTCGGTTGGCGTCGAGCGGATGGTTCGCTCCGACTTGGCTTGCTCAGGCGTGATGTTTTCGATCGACACGGAAACTGGATTTCCACGCTCCGTTTTGATCAACGGAGCGTGGGGTCTAGGGGAGACGGTGGTTCAAGGAATGGTCGAACCCGACGAGTATCGTGTCTTCAAGCCGCTCCTTGAGAAACCATCGCGGAAACCGATCATCGAGAAGACACTGGGTGCCAAGGTTCGCAAGTTGATATACGCGGAGAAGGGCTCAACATCCCTGGTTGACACCAGCAACGATGAGCGACGCAGATTCATCCTTAGTGATGATGAGATCCTAACGCTTGCCCGATGGGGAGTTGCCATAGAGCGTCATTACGGTCAAGCGATGGACATCGAATGGGCAAAGGACGGACAAACAGGCGAACTGTTCTTCGTCCAGGCGCGACCGGAAACAGTTCAGTCGCGGCGTGAAGCCAGTCAGCTCAGGACGTATAGACTGCGGAAAAAAGGGTCGCTTATCATTTCCGGACTCGCGGTCGGCGACGCTATCGGCGCCGGCAAGGTCTGCAAGTTGGCCAGCGCCGATGATATCCAGAATTTTCAAGACGGCGCGGTCCTCGTCACGGGCATCACCGACCCGGATTGGGTGCCGATCATGAAGCGGGCAGCCGCGATTGTCACAGACCATGGTGGTCGCACGAGCCATGCAGCGATCGTCAGCCGCGAACTCGGGCTTCCAGCGATCGTCGGAACCGGGAATGCGACCGAGACTCTTCAAAACGATCAGGAGATCACCGTTTCATGCGCCGAGGGCGAAGTGGGCCATGTATATGAGGGCATCATAGATTTTGATGTGACTGATATCGACACGGCACAGATTCCGAAGACGCATGCCAAGGCAATGATCAATCTTGCCAATCCATCGGCAGCGTTCCGCTGGTGGCGTCTGCCGACCGATGGTGTGGGCTTGGCGCGCATGGAATTCATCATCAGCAACTACATCAAGGTTCATCCCATGGCCTTGGTGCGCTTCGACGAGATCAAGGACGAAAAGGTTCGCAACCAAATTGAATGTCTCACTCACGGTTTCGACTCGAAGCAGGACTATTTCGTCGATACTCTTGCTCGCGGCATCGCACTCATCGCCGCCGCGCATTATCCCAACCCAGTTGTCGTTCGGATGAGTGACTTTAAGACCAACGAATATGCCAAACTCATTGGGGGAGCTGGTTTCGAACCCAAAGAGGAAAATCCAATGCTGGGCTGGCGCGGAGCGAGCCGTTACTACCATCCAGACTATCGTGAGGGTTTCGCATTGGAGTGCCGGGCCATCCGCCGGGCGCGCGAGGAAATCGGGCTTTCCAATATCATAATGATGATCCCATTCTGCCGCACGCCTGAGGAAGCGGATCGCGTCCTTTCCGAGATGGCAAGTCATGGACTAATGCGGGGCAAAGAAGGACTCGAAGTTTACGTCATGGCTGAGCTGCCCTCGAACATACGGTTGGCAGAGCGGTTCGCAGAACGCTTCGATGGATTTTCGATTGGCTCAAATGATCTCACTCAACTCGTGCTCGGCATTGACCGCGATAGTGAAAGACTTAGCGGCTTGTTCGACGAGCGGCACGAGGCGGTCACCTTGATGATCTCAGATCTGCTTGCAGCAGCACAAAAGACCGGGACACACACCGGGATTTGCGGGCAGGCGCCGAGCGACCATCCAGAATTTGCACATTTCCTTATCGAGCACGGGATCGATTCTATTTCTGTAAATCCGGACAGCTTCATACGCGTTAAGCAAGAGATCGCCGCTGCAGAAGGATCGCTATCGAAATTGGCCAGTCGTAGCGAAGCGCCACGAACGGATTGATTGATTATTCTCGAATCTGGACAAGCGTCAGCTTTGGACCCGAAGCTAACGCTCACGACGGTGACCGTGCAGTCTTGTTGATCCGCTTGGAATTCAACTCTCGGGAGAATTCGCCATCCTCAACAAAGTTCGCGTCATCATCGCCATCAGTCTCTTTGTGATGTCCTTGCCTGCAACTGCGCAGGATCTCTCGCCACTTCCAGTAGATACGAAACCAACATGGGTGGAGCGCAGCAATGCTTATGCGCAGATACTGATCGGGGCAGAGGCGCCGTTCAGACCTGAGTCGTTCTCGAAATTCGGCGTTGCCGGCTACGATGATCGTGTCGCGGACTTAAGAGCCGATAATGTGCGCAGGTTCCGTGCGGCGGTTGCTGCCGCCAAATCTGAATTGCACGAAAAGCTCAACACCGAGCGCGACCCGAACGTCCGCGAAGATCTTGAAATCATGATCGCGACGGCAACCGACGACATCGAAAGCAGCGAATTGCAGGAACGGCTGGTCTTGCCTTGGCAAGACGTGTCCCAATTGGTGTTCGAGGGTTTGCGCGGTCTTTTGTCGGAGCAGACACCCCCCGAACGCAGAGGGCACGCTCTTGATCGTCTCAAGCGCTATGCGGGTCTCGCTCCCGGCACTGTTCCTCTGATGACGCTGGCAATACAGCGGTATGAGGAACGTGTCGGCGATGGCACGCTACTGCGTCCGTCCAGACCGGAAGTCGAACAGGCACTACGGAATGCCGATACCTATATGATCGGTATCCGCAAATTATTCATCGACTTGAAGGTCTCCGGAGCTGAGGATGCCCTCGATGCTCTTGATAAGCAGACCAACGAATATACGGCTTGGTTGCGTTCCGAGGTTCTGCCTCATGCCCGGACGGATACTAGGCTACCTCCTGCGTTATATGCTGACGCCCTGAAGCGGACCGGCGTCGATATCGACGCTCAGTCTTTAATTCAAAGAGCTGAATTGGAGTTCATGGAAACGCGGGCGGCGATGCAACAGCTCGCTCCGTTGGTGGCACGCGAGAAAGGCATACCGGCGGCGGACTATCGCGACGTGATCCGTGCTTTGAAGAAGGAGCCGATCCCCACTAGCGAACTCGAAAGCCACTACCGGAAGGTGATCGAGACGATTGTGGCCATTATCCGAAAGCAAGGCATCGTCCTGACGCCAAATAGGCCGATGGCCATGCGTCTTGGAAGCGACGCTGAAAACGCCTCTCAGCCGGCGCCGCATTTCTTGCCGGCACCTCTGGTTCGAAATACCGGACAGCAAGGAACATTTGTTCTTTCCGTCAACAATCCGGCACTCGGCGCAGATGGTGCCTTCGATGATTTCAATTATCCGTCGGCCGCCTGGACTCTGGCTGCCCATGAAGGCCGCCCCGGACATGAACTGCAGTTCACTGCGATGCTTGAACGTGGCGTCTCGCTTGCACGCGCTCTTTTTGCCGCCAATTCAGTCAATTCGGAGGGGTGGGCGCTCTACGCCGAGGCGGAGATGATGCCGTACGAACCCCTCGATGGCCAATTAATTGCACTGCAATTCCGCCTCTTCCGAGCAGCGCGTGCGATGCTTGATCCGATGCTGAATCTCGGATTGATCGAACGCGAGCAGGCAAGCGATCTTCTAACCCGCGACGCCGTGTTGTCGAAAGCAATGGTCCGACAGGAACTCGATCGCTACACCTTCAACATGCCTGGACAGGCGACCAGTTACTTCTATGGTTATGCGTGCATCATGGAGTTACGGATGGAAACCGAACTCACGCTCGGAAATGTTTTTGACAGACTGGCGTTCAACAATTTCTTGCTGGAAGAGGGGCCGTTACCTCCAGCTCTGCTTGCGCAAGCGGTACGCGAGCGTTTCATTCCGGCCCAACTCGCAAAGCGCTGATCGGCACGTCGAGATATTAACGGCGCTCCGCGCCTGAAAATATGCTATGGGTCACACAAGAGTGATTGCGGAGTGGCGCAGCCATGCCAAAGCACCTAGCAGAACACGACGAACTCTAATCAAATCCATCTCTTCGCGTCGTATTTGGAAATTTGGCTTGCTAGCCCGCCTATCACGTTCAGGCTTTGAGCCTTCAGGCCGCCTCAGATCCGGAAGAATGATCATGACAATGCCTCCCTCCCTCGCGCATGCCATCCAGAAAATTCAGGAATGGCTCAATGAGCTGAGCGAAAAAGGTGATCTCGCAGATGGTCAGGAAGCCCTTGGCGTTTTGCGCGGTGTTCTCCACCATCTCAGGGATCGCCTGACGCTTGAAGAGGCCGTCGATCTAGGTGCTCAGCTTCCGATAATCGTGCGCGGCATCTACTATGAAGGCTGGCAGCCCCGAAAAGGGCCAAGCAAAGTGACCACGAGACAAGAATTTGTCGAAGAAATATCTGGGAGGGACTTCCCGAATGCTGTCCCGGCGGAGCGCGCGATTCGCGATGTATTTGCGCTCCTCGCACACCATTGCGATCCAGGTGAAATCGCCGATGTAATTTCGCAGCTACCGGCCGAATTGAAGGCACTCTGGCCCGACACAGCGCAAACCTTCCGCAAACGTGCGCAGAGAAGTGCGGATTCCTAGGAACGCGGATTTAGTTCAATATGACCAGGATAATCTCTGAGAATGAGCCCGTGGAGCTGCAGATTTCTCCCGAGAAAGTCTGCTTCGTAATTATCAAGGCTCACGAGTTCGACGCCAAGGATGTCGTGACGGAACCCGATCCCGGCTCCAATGCCTCCGATGATCGGATGGCGGAGGTTCTCGAAGACCACAACGATGATCCTTCCTTGCAGGAATTGACGTCGTTCATCAACGCCATGACGGAAGATGAGCAGATCGATCTTGTGGCTCTCGCTTGGCTCGGGCGCGGCGACTACACCGCAGCTGACTGGCTAGAGGTACGCAAGGAAGCGGCGAGCGCTCACAATCGATACACGGCGCGTTATCTTCTCGGCATTCCCACGCTAGGCGATTTCCTCGAAGAAGGTCTTTCGCTACTGGGTTACTCGTGTGAAGAGTTCGAGATCAACAGACTTTGATATAAACTTGTGCGCGCGGTTCGCACTCGCCCGCGCGCGTCTGAAGAGTTCTAATCACGCGTGATGCGCAGATACGGCCGTTATGACTTCTCCCGAGACACTACGAGGCGCCGCGTGAGAAACATCCCCAATGCTGAGCATACCGACCATGCGCTTTTTGCCGTCGATGACGGGTAGACGGCGAATTTTCTTTGTTTCCATGAGCCGCAGCGCGTCTTCGAGTTCTTCCTCGGCGGTGCAGTAGACAATTCCCTTGGACATCACGTTCTGGGCGGTCATCTTCGAAACGTCTTGGGAGCCGGCAATCGCTCTGCAGGTAATATCGCGGTCAGTCACCATGCCGACGAGCCGGTCGTTCTCTCCAACTGGCAGTGCACCAATATCGAGATCCTTCATCAGCTGCGCTACTTGGCTAAGGGGGGTTTGTGGACTTACCCACTCGGCGCCTTTATGCATTACATCTCTGACCTTCATGGCCTCCTCCTGACATACTAAGACTACTGCGACTAAACTCACGACGAGACAGTCAAACGGTCATCGACCCACTGGACTCCGGGGACTGACCACGCTGCATTCTCGACCACGTCGTGATCTTCCCAACTGTCGACAACCCCTTCGAGGCTCACTCGATTGTCGTTTGAGACGTTGATGCGAATGGCGTTGGCCTCAACCTGCGCGCTTCTAGCCAATGCGGCCTCGATCTTCTTCTTGATATCTGCCGTCTGAACCGACGCCTTGACGGATATGGAATTGGTAACGCCGATGACACCCAGTAATTTCTTGATGGCGTCTTCCACGGCTTTCTTCTGATAGTGCCAGTCTACGGTGCCGCTGAGGTTTACCCATCCTTTTTCGACGGTCACCTTAACGTCTTCGTGCGGGATCATTGCGTGCCATTTCAAAACATTGAGGACGCGCTTCGCAATTTCCTCGTCCGCCGTCTTGTGCTCGCCGGGATAGCGAACCTCGATTTCCTGTGCCACGGCGCGCACGCCTTTGACTCGGCGTACAGCCTGTAGTGCGGCAATCTTCTCGGCATAGCTTCGAACGTGGCCGGTCAAGGTTACGATGCCGTCATCAGCAGCGACCCCGATATTTGTTGCGTCGATGCTGGGTTCGAATTCAAGCTCGTCGATGACGAACTGGCGAAGCTGGATATCGCTCATTGAAGTATCCTTCCACTCAACTCACCACAAAATAGTTGCGTGGAACAGCAAGTCACAAAGCGCTTTGCGTTGAGTCAATCCTCAAGCAGAAATTTTAACTCGCCAATTTACGTTCGCAGGCCATGCTGCGCAGCGACTTTCGACCGAGCCTTGCCTTGCGAAGCCGAAAATCGGTAGAGAGCGACGACTGCTCTACACAACGGCAGAACTCCGATGGTTCGCGAGTATCTTCCCTGATCAGGGCGCTTGATGCTTCTCGAGATAGGACGTGATATCGTCGATCACCTGATCAGCGTGTTCCGGCGGGGTGTCCTTCCGGAAATAACGTTCCCACGCCAGCAGACGCATTGTGCCATGTCCGCTTACCCCGCCGTCACGAATAATGGCCTTGACGCGCCCCTCAGGAAACATCCCGCCATTTCTCTTGGCTATTAGCGTAAGATCCGGAGCTGGCCTTTTCAGCGCTTCGGCAAACATGCCCGTATCTGTGCCCATGCCGTGACATAAGGCGCAATAAGTCATGTATGGCATTTCGCCAAGCTCGAGGCGATTGGCGTCTACTTCCTCAGCACCGGCACTGACCAAGGGAAGAAAAACAAGTGGAACAAATAGCAACGACGCTCGCATAGCCGTCATCCTCAAAATTAAAATAAAATAAGTGCTGTTCGCAAACGATGGCCTTGAGGCAAGTCAAGCCCTGTTGAGCGCTGGAGCCGGAACGTGCTCCCGCGAAATATACTTTATCTCCCGCGTTTGAACATTCCTAAAGCCAGCGAGGAAGCCGCCCACGCCAAGCACACGAGACGAGATTTGCGAGTCCTAGTGAAGGCAAAGCGCTGCATACGACCGCTTGGTGCTCGCCGAAGTCGCTGACGAAGCTCCCAAACAACGAGATCGCCAGCCGTCTGGCCAGCCGCCTGAAAGGAATGATAATCTTCCACCTCAAGATCTGCCGGAGCGCGGATGCCGATGATGATTAGGCAAGATCAAAGCGAAGCAATTGCTTTCCTCTCGAGCCTATCGGACGTTACCGAACGACATGACACGCATATCTCGATCATTATCCTGAGTGGTAAGCGCGCCTATAAGCTCAAGCGTTCGGTTTGCTTCCCCTATTTGGATTTCTCTACAGCCAGCCTGCGGCTGTCTGCATGCCTGCGAGAACTAGAACTTAATCGGCGCACCGCACCGTCCCTTTATGTTGCCGTGCGACGTATCACACGGGAAGCCAGCGGCCGCCTGACATTCGACGGCAACGGAGAATTGGTCGATTCCGTTGTTGAAATGGTGCGCTTCGATCAACGAGATCTCTTCAGCCAAATCGCTGAACGGAACGAACTCGGTCCTACCCTCCTCTCCAAGACGGCAATCGCGATCGCAGACTTCCATCGAGATGCAGCAATCGATCATCGGCGATCGGGTAGCGAGATCATGACGGCTGTCCTGGATATGAATTCGGAATCGATCAGGGCCGCGGGAATCTTTGGCGCTGACCAGGCGTACGCCCTTGAAATGGAGCTCAAGGCGATGCTCGATCGGTTGGGGTGGTTACTGGATGAGCGCGAGAGATCTGGCAAAGTGCGCCGTTGCCACGGAGATCTGCACCTCCGAAACATCTGCTTGCTTGATGGCTCTCCCACGCTTTTCGACTGCCTGGAATTCGATGATGATCTCGCCACCATCGACGTGCTTTACGATCTCGCCTTTCTGCTCATGGACTTATGGGGTCGGGGACTTCGCGCCGAGGCAAACTGGGTGTTCAATCGTTATTTCGATGCTGCCGATGAAGATGATGGTGTCGCTCTCCTGCCTTTCTTCATGGCTGTTCGTGCTTCTGTTCGCGCGCATGTCGCCGGCGTCCAAGTCACGGATAGAAGCGGAGCTGCGTTCAAGGAAGCCAGCGCCTATTTTGAGCTTGCCGGCGATCTGTTGAATTTTAGCCCACCGCAGCTCGTTGCTGTTGGTGGCCTGAGCGGGTCCGGCAAGTCATCCGTTGCTGCAGCGGCCGCCCATCGGTTAGGACCGCCGCCAGGCGCCCGTGTGCTTTCCAGTGATCGAATTCGCAAGCGCTTATACGGCGTCCCGGCAGAAACGCGTTTGCCGCCTGAAGCATATCAACCCGGCGTGTCGAAACGCGTTTATGCGGAGCAAGCCCGGACAGCGGCAACTTTTCTGAAGAGCGGCCACGCTGTTATCGCCGACGCCGTCTTTGATCGCGCTGAAGACCGGCAACGGATTGAAGCGGCGGTCCCTGACACGGTTCCCTTCAATGGCTTCTGGCTGGATGCGCCGCTCGAGCTGCTTATTGATCGCGTGAGCCGCCGCATTGGAGATCCCTCCGATGCAACGCCAAGCGTCTTACGGCAACAGGCGAACAGCGCGACGCAGACTGAATGGCAATCGCTCAGCTCCAGTGAAGGGATCGCGAAGACGGCTGCTATGCTGATTAAGCGCGTGCAAGCCGCGCCGGATATGGCGGAGCGTTAAGCCGACTTCATAGACAGATCAAACCTGACGTCCAGATGACGGCCGGAATCGCTCCGAGCGTAGCGAAGTCTAGGTTAGCTTGATGCGTCTACGTCGGTGATGGAGGTCAAGGTGATCATCGTGCGTGCCTAGCGTGCTCTCCTAGACCGGTACCAAGCTGACTGAGCGAATCCGGCTATTTTCAACCTCGACTGAGGAGAAAAGGGAATGGCACGGAACGGTTTACGACGGAGCAAATCATTGGGCTTCTGCGGGAAGCGGAGGCTCGACTGAGTCAAGGTCAAGCGATCGGCACGGTCTGCCGAGGCATCAGTGTCTCGCAGCAGAGCTACTACCGCTGGCGCCGCGAGTACGGTGGCTTGAAGCTCGATCAGGCCAAGCGCTTCAAGGACCTCGAACGCGAGAACGAGCGGATGGTATCGTGATCAGGGGCAGGCCAAAACGCAAAGTGAAGGCAGCAACGCGCGTTCCAGCAACACCTCCAACAAGGATTGGATGCAGTCCGCACCATCAATCCTCGTCGAGGGTGGTCTTTTTAGACCAAACTGGTCAAGCTGCTTTCACTGCGATCTTCTTTTCGGCGGCCTTTGCTTCTGTCGATTTCGGCAAAGTTACGGTCAAGACACCCTTCTTAAAGCTCGCAGCGATCTTATCAGTATCAACACCTTTCGGGACACTAAAGCGACGCTCGAAAGAGCCAAACCGACGCTCGGAGAGATAATAATCTTTTTTCTTCTCTTCTTTCTCTTCCTTCTTTTCACCCTTGATCGTCAGCATTCCATTGGCGACCTTCACGTCGATGTTGTTTTCGTCAAGGCCAGGAAGCTCGGCGGTAATCTCGTAAGCCGTGTCTTTGTCGACGATGTCAACAGGCGGAGCTGATGCCCATGTCAGCTCTCGCCTCAACGGCTCAACGTCGAGAAGCGAGCCGCGGAAAGGCGAATGCAAAAAACCGCGATCAAAATCCTCGACGATCTCGCTCAGTTGCCGACGCAGATTCTGTATTGGCCACCAATCCCGGTATGACGGCGTCTCATTTTCGGATTTTACGGGAAGTTTCACTGCTGGCTCTGCCATTGCACTAACTCCTAACTAATAAATTTCCGAACGCCCTGATACCATAGCATTGATGAACATAAGAAGAGTTCGTGAGGCCATTGCAATCGCATCCAACGATGAGTCGCCTCGTCGAGGGACCGTGTGACAGTCCTAAGGAGTCTCTCTCCTAAATTTCATTTCAAACTGTTTCTTCAATTGGAGGAATTACTATGAAAAATATAAAGCTGGCGACCCTTTTCGGCATAACCTTGGACATGATCGTCCTTTGTCGCGATGTCGATGGGACAGCCTTTTCGTGATTATCAAAGCGAGTTTGGGTGATCTCCGCGATACCTAGGTCGCCGGCATTTATCGAGAAGGCGACTTAGTCGATCCCCAAGTTTTGACGAACCCGGAGAGCGTATCGATAGGTCATGAAAATCGCCTAAAAAATTTAAGCGATACTTTGGTTGCGGATTGAAATGCAAACGATGCGGCCGATCATTCAACAATTTTGTCGCTGGGTTCAAACCCTTCAAACGGCGGCCGCCGATAGATAGAACGCGACCGCAACGGACGTGGGAAACACGCCGACCATCTGCGCGATGAAGCCGATCGCTGCGCGGCGTGCGAGACTTTCTGCGCAACCGATCATGGTGATGGCGCAGGTCGCTAGATGATGACCTCGCATGATCCAAAAATTTCAGACAACGATTGTCTTGGAACTATGTCTCTTCAGGATCGGGGCATGAGCGGTGATTCATTCCGCGCGTCGGTGTGGCGCTTGAGTAACGCATCGACGTCGATGCGCGCGCTATAGGGACGACCCGGTTTTGCACCAAGGTGCTGAGGCTGGTTCAGCGGCGTGTTTGCGTTGTTCTGCCAGTCAATTCGGGTTGTGATGAGATCTAAGGCAGGGAATTGAAGTGGCAGGCGCGGTGTTAGATTTTTTCAAAATTACAATTCCGTATTGGGTTCTCAGAATTGGCGGATATTTGTTGCCAAGCAGCCGACTGAAAGAGCGAAACGATGCGTTCGCCAAATTTATAAAGAGGCACCGACGATATCCAACCAAGAACTGGATTTTCAGCGACGTCTTGTATCGGATTAAATCCGGTCCCGAGCTGCGCGATCCCGTTCGAACGTTTACAACGGACAAGGAGCTGGGGAAGATCTTCATCAGTGGCGTTGTTGGCCCATCTTATAACGTGCCGACCATCGGAGTTATAAGATCGCAATCCGAGCTGGAGGCATTCCAGTTTCCAGACCGGTGCTTCATCAAAGCGACGCACGCTTCAGGGCTCAACATTTTCAGGGAGCGTGGCGAACCAATAGATTATGACGTGTTGGCCGGCTGGCTCAAACACAGCTACTACAAGAAGAAGCGCGAAGCCAATTATCGCGACTTGGCGCCAAAAATCATCGTCGAACCGCCCATTTTTGAGGGTCAAGATTTCTACGAATTGAATCTGTTTTGCTATGGCGAAGTCAAAGTCATCATCAGGCAGTACGGGAACTGGCGCGCGAAGAGCTCCCGGCGGCGAAGGCTTTATACGGCCAAGTGGGAAGATTGTAACTGCTCGATGGGGTACCCGCTTGCCGAAGTCGACAAAAAGCCTGCGAAGCTCGATGAGATCGTGGCTGCTGCAAACGCTATCGCTGCTTACTTTTCTCTGGTGCGAATAGACGTTTATACGGATGATAACGATTTTTTCATTGGCGAGATTACGCATTGCCACGCGGGCGGCGGGCAGTCCTTTATTCCGGCCGAGGCTGAGATCGACGTGTCGAAGCACATATTCGGTGCCTCAAAAGTGAACCAAATGGCTTAGTCTCAGCTGCGTTCAGTTATCCACCCGTAACCAGCGGCCGCCGATGGCAACGCCGATGAGAAGTACGGCGACGACGACGAACGCGAGAGGCAGGCCGACCACTTGCGCGATGAAGCCGATCGCTCCGGGGCCCGCCAAGATTCCCGCGTAACCGAGCATGGTGATCGCGGGTACGGCAATGTGCTCGGGCATTTTGGTCTGTCGTCCGACCGCTGTGAAAAGAATCGGCACGACATTCGCGCAACCGATTCCAACGAGACCAAAGCCGATCACGGCACCCCATGCAAACGGCACCATCGCGACGGTGAAGAGGCCGAAGGCGGCGCAGAGGGGTCCCGCCAGCAGAACGATCGTGGGGCCCATGCGTTCGACGACGGCGTCGCCGGTCAATCGGCCCATCGTCATCGCGAGTGCAAAGGCGGCATATCCCTGGCCGCCGACGGCGGGATCGACGTTCCTGTTTGCAGTCAGGAAGACCGCGCTCCAGTCGAGAACTGCGCCCTCCGTCAGAAAGACAACGAAGCATAGTAGCCCGATGAGCAGGACTACACCGTGCGGGATCGCGAACGCTGGGCCGCCGCCTTCCGCGCCATACGTCAGCAAATAAGGTGCTGCCGCGGCCATGGCGACGATCGTTACCGCCACGACGATCATGGCGGCGAATGCGGGTGTCGCTCCCGAGGACAACACCAGTGTCATCACGCCGACACCGGCGAGTCCTCCCAAACTGTAAAGGCCGTGGAAGCCCGACATCATTGCTCGGCCGCTTGCGCGCTCGACGATGATCGCCTGGACATTTATCACGCAGTCTAGTGTTCCCTCGCCCATGCCAAAGACAAAGAGCATGACGGCGAGGAGCGGAACGGATGAGGAGAGCGTCAGTACGGGCAGCGAGGATGCGATGAACAGCGCGCCCGCGAGAAGTATCGGGCGACAGCCATACCGCTTCGACAAAATACCGGCCAGCGGCATGGCGGTGACGGAGCCGGCGCCGAGGCACAAGAGAAGGAGCCCCAACGTCGCATCGCTGAGATTGCTCTGATCCTTGACGTAGGGCACGAGAGGCGCCCACGCAGCGAGTGTGAAGCCTGCGACGAAGAAAGTGACGCGCGTTGAAAATTGTTGTGCTCTACCCGGCAGCGGCGCTGACATGAATTCCGTAACGTCCCATCTCTTTTTAATCCGCGCCGTCGTCGCGAAGATTTTGCTTTCACGTGAAGGACGGATCGACAGATGGGCCGAGACGTCGTTGCCGCGATGAGGTCGTATCGGAGATTTGCTCGTCTTTTGTAAAGACGGATTATTTCCGCGTTCTTTTGAGGATTGAAAGAGTTGCCGCGCGAGGGGCGCTCGCGGGAGAAGCCGCTATGTCACCCTCGGCAGAGCGCGCTAGAAGCTGCTCTCGACTTTTGATTGATTTGAAAAAATCCGATGTTGGACGGCTGTGCAAGGCGGTCCTATGCGACGCTAAGAGACGCGTTCGAGTTGTTCTACTCTGAGAGATGCATGCGCGTAGAGTTGTTGTGGTTGTCAGCCCGACGCGAATATCACTGAGCGCTTGTGGTCAGTGATGAGTGAAAATACAAATTCGCGAATCGATCTGCAAAAGCTCTGTTGACGAGCTTTTCTGTGGCTTTCCCAACATAGACGTGGGCTGATCTTTCGGTTACGACAGACGCATTCCTTGTTTGCGTATTTTTCAATTCGTCTCCGCGTGTATTGCAGAGTCATCCGATTTTTTCCTGGATGTGCTGCACTCTTTATGCGGCGCTTTTGTGTGCGTCCAACTTATTTTTACAATTGATATTATCTCCGACGGAGACGCATCGGTGAAAATTTTATTCGTGAGTCCAGAAGTACCGTCTTTTGGCGAGACGGCTGGTATTGCTACTTATCTCTCAGAAGCGACAAGCGCTCTCCACAATGCCGGGCACGAGTGCCATGTGCTCACGTGGCGCGATAGTGGAAAGCGCTTTCGCACCTCCACCCAGTTCAAGCATTTTCTTCATGTGGTGCCGATAAAATTCGACGACTACAAGATGGTAGATCGGAACCTCTTCATATCGGCAACGGTGGCCGATGCGGTCCTCGCGCTGCATCGGGAACATGGGTTCGATGTCATTGAAGGGACGGACTGGTGCGCGCCGCTTTACTGTCTGCTGCAGCGTCGCAACGTTGAGCCGTCGCTCCGGAATTGCCTGATTACCGTGTTCAATCACGGTACGACTTACAATATCGCGCGGCATCAAAAAGCGTTTATTCCGCGATCGACATTTCAATCCGTCAATCTCGAATATCAATGTTTTCGCCTGGCAGACAAAGTGATCTGCCCATCCGAAGCGGCTGCAAAAAGTCTGACTATTGCTCAGGATATTGCGGCGGACCGTATGGAGGTCATTCCCGAGCCTTTGGATCTGGTGTCCAAGCAAGTTTCCTCAACGTGGAATCCGTCGAAGATCTTGTGGTACGGAACCGTCATCGTATCGAAGGGACTTACGCAATTCACGGATCTTGCAAAGCGGTTTCTCTACTATCATCCGCAGTTCAACGTCGAATTCGTGGGGCCGGTTCGACCCATGGATGTGCCGATGGAGGAGTTCAAGCAGAAGATACTGCGAGAGTTCTATCCGTTTTCCGATCGCGTCTCGTTTGTTCCTGGAAAGCCTCGCGAGGTTTCGCTCGAGCGTGTCGGCGAAGCCGACGTGCTTATCAATATGTCGCCGAGGGAAACGTTCTGCTACGCAGCTGCCGAGACGATCCTTTGTGGTGTCGCGCCGGTGATGCTTGCCGGTAGCGCGCAGAGCGAATTTATTCCGCCGGCGCTTAGACAGAGATATTGTGTCGACGCCGGTTCGCGGGATATTTCAGCTTATCCGATCGATCAATTTTTCCGGCATATGGAGGACGATCGTCCGGAGATCATCCATCATGTTGCGGAACGCACGGCGCCAGCGCGATATGTGGAAGCCTACGAACAGCTGGTTCCAAAGACTGCTTCTACGTACATCGCGCCCGCGCGGATAGAAAGTGATTGGGCCGTCAGTGTACTCATTCCCGCTTGCAATCCGGATGGGTTCCTCCTCGACACCATCGAATCCGCTCTTCGCCAATCGGAAATGCCCGCGAAGGTCATCGTCGGCAACGACGGAAGCTCGAAGCCGGAGTCGCTCGAAATTTTAAAGAAGGCCGCGACCTATAAAAACGTCGAGGTGATCAATTTCAATTGGCGAGGTCTTGCAGAAACGCGAAACCGCCTATTGGACTCCTGTGATACGCCGCTGTTCGTGTTCGTCGATGCGGACGATTTGCTTCTCCCTGACTTCGTCGCCGTCAGCCGAAAGTATATTCAGAGCAACTTCTCTGAAAACGTCAGATCGGTTCAGGGCTGGTACGAGATGTTCGGCAGTGAGACGGGCGTGCGCGCGCCGACGGTGTTCCAGCATTTTTCGCACTTCGTCTGGAACGATTTGAAGAACAACCACATGGGGCATACCCAGTCGTTCCAAGAGTTGAGGTACAACAGCGGCCTGACACGGGGCGAAGCGGAAGATTGGGAATTTTGGCTTCGATATTTCAAAGCGGGTTATGAAACGCGAGTCATCCCGCAGGTCTTGTGGCGTTACCGTCGCCATCCCGCTGCCATGTCGGTGAAATGGTCTCAGGAAATGTCCGTCGGCACGGCACGCGCTAATGTAAAAATTCTGAGTGATTACCTTGCGACGGCTACGCGCTCAACGGAACATATTTGGGAATTTATTGGCGACTATCTTTATCTCGGCGAAGTTTTCTTCCGCGATTTGCCTTCGGGAGGCGCCTATACGGGCAACTCCTCACGGCGCGTTGCAAAAATTCAAAGATCCTTATCCGAGTTCCAACGAAGCGGACGTGCATTGAACATGAAGCAACGTTTGGCGCTCAGTCTCATGCGTAGTTTGGCCCATACTTTTAAAACTTAGATTTTTAAAGAATTCGATTTTCTTCAACACGCGTCCAGGATTGTGATCCGGGTTTTTCGGCCGGGCAGGACGACCCCATGTTGTCGACGTAACGACCAGCCCCGAGCCGTGCCCTCGCACTCCCATTGTTAGTTGTGAGTCAGTCAACGCGTATCAGTTCGCGTTCGCGATTTCATCGAACAATGAATGTGCAGGGGATGCGATCATGCTTCCAAAATTGGATGTTATTGTCCCTGTCAGGGACGGTGAAAAATATCTTGAGTCTGCTGTCGCCAGTTTGGCTGCCGACGCGGAATTCATAAATAAGCTGATTATCGTCAACGATGGCTCCTCGGATGGAACGGCTTCGATCCTTTCCAGCTTGGCTTGGAAAGGAAAGCTGCAGGTTATTCATCAGCCGCCGATCGGGATTTCTGCCGCGCTCAATCACGCGCTCCACGCTGCCGAGACACCGCTGGTAGCGCGCATGGACGCCGACGACATTTCCATTCCGGGACGGTTTAAAGCGCAGATCGAATATCTTGAGGGCGCGCCTGCGGTGGCGGCGGTGGGCTCCCAGGTCTTGATCATTGATTCAGCAGGCACTGCAACGGGAGAGCGATCGAACTATCCGCTTGATTCCAACGCCATTCGCACGCAGCTTTATAAAAAAGGCAGTTGCGCGATCTCGCATCCGACGGTCGTTATGAGAAGAGATGCCGTTTTGGCTTGCGGGGGTTATCGGGCCGCCTTTCAGCACGCGGAAGACTACGATCTTTGGCTGCGGCTGTCCGAGCGGCATCGTATCGTGAACTTGCCGGAGGCGTTTTTGTATTACCGGCTCCACCAATCTCAGGTGGCTTCGCAGTTTCGAGCGCGGCAATCGTTCTCGCGCGATCTCGCATTATATGCCGCGCGCGAAAGGGAACGTTCCGGCGAGGACCCTTGCGACGGACTGCGCGAGGTGCCGAATTTTGAGGAGCTCATGCGTTCGGCGGACCGGCATGGAACAACAATTCGAGAACTCGCGACGGCCTATGACGCGATCGACGCAATTCAAGAGAAGCGACGTACGTCTCTGACAATCGCGGCCGCCGACGCGATACCGGCACTTGCGAGAAAGCGATATCTCGGCGAGAGCCGGCGCCGCCGCTACGCTCTGATAAGGAAAGCGGCCTGGACCGGGTTGACGTGCTTGAACTTTCAGACGGCATTCGAGGCGTATCTGGCGTTTCTTGAATGCCGCATCAGCGATAGCAAAATGTTCCAGTCGATGACCAGGAACTTGGGCGCGACGGGTTGATGCTTGCGAGGCCAGAGTAGGCGGAGAGTTCGCCCATGGCCTCGCACGCTTTCAAGCCGCGAACATCAGCGGATCGCAAATCAGCGGGTTGCCATCGCGATGTCTCGCAACACGCGCGTCTCGAGCATCACTTCGTCGAGCCGGTATTTCAAAATGTCACCGATGCTGATGATGCCGACGATACGCGTGCCGTCTTGCACCGGAAGATGCCGGATCCTGCGGTTGGTCATAACCCTCGCGGTATCCGAAATGGGATCGTCCGGCGCGCACGTTATAACACCTCTGGTCATAAGATCGGACGCAAGCATCGCGCCGATGTTTGAGCCATGAAATGCAACCCCACGTGAAATATCTCGTTCCGAGATGATACCGTCGAGTGTGCCTTCCGCGTTGCTCACGACCAAGGCGCCGACGTTTTCCTCCACGAGCCGGTGAGCGACGTCGCGAATAGTATCGCTGGGCCGCACAGTCATGACTTCGGGACCCTTGACCTCCAAAATGTTTGCAACCTTCATCGCTCGTCTCCGGGGTTACGCTCCGAAAACTCTTAGTGGGACCTCATCGGGGTTGAAGGTCAAGGGTTGCTTCATCGTCGCCTGAGAACTTATTTGTGATGGCCCGCGTGTTGCCCGTCATCTCGTCAGTTGACAAACGAGTTGCTGCAAAAATTTTGACATCCTTCCGATTTTCGGAAGTGAATTCATGATCGATAAAATTTTTGGACCTAATCGCGCGCGCGATGCCGAAGTTTCGCGCCCGCTGACCCGCAGGTCCGGTTCGCGCGAATTGTCATTTTGCTTCGCGTGCGAGCAGGGTGCGTTTGCGATCCACGCCCCAACGATAACCCGAGAGTGAGCCATCGTTGCGGACGACGCGGTGGCAGGGAATGGCGATGGCAATTTTGTTTGCTGCGCACGCCGCAGCAACTGCGCGCACGGCTTTGGGCATTCCGATCCGCTCGGCGATCTCCGAATAGGTGGCCGTTGTTCCGCTCGGTATTTCACGGAGAGCTTGCCAGACGCGATGTTGAAAGGCCGTCCCGCGCACATCGAGTGGAAGGTCATGGGCCGTGCCGGGCGCTTCCACTAGGCCGATGACCTTCGCCATGGTGTCCTCGAAGGTGTGATCGCCACCGATCAGCTTGGCCTTTGGAAAGCGGTCTTCGAGATTGTGCAGAAGCGCTTCGGGATCGTCGCCCAAGAAAATGGCTGCAATTCCCTTGTCGCTGCTGGCGACAAGAATTGAGCCGAGCGAGCACTGGCCTATGGCGAAGCGCAGTTCGGCGTTTTCGCCGCCGGACCGAAACTCGGTTGGCGTCATGCCCAGAACTGCAGCGGAGTCTGCGTAGAAGCGGCCGCTGGAGTTGAAGCCTGCATCGTGGATGGCTTCGGTGACGGAACTGCTTTTCGGGAGCTTGGCCTGCAGGCGCTTCTGGCGGTGCGCCGCGGCGTAAGCCTTCGGGGTCAATCCTGTCATGGCTTTGAATACCCGATGAAAATGGTATGGGCTGAGTTCCGCCGCTGTGGCGAGTTCGTCAAGCGACGGGGGCTCGTCCGCGTCCTCGATGATGCGGCATGCCATTGCAACTTTGGCCACGTGGCGGTCATGCAGTGATGTTTCGTTGGGCTTGCATCGCTTGCATGGCCGAAAGCCGGCGGCTTCGGCTTCGCGACAGCTGGCATAAAATGAGACGTTTTTCCGTTGCGGCAGCCGCGCCGGGCACGACGGGCGGCAGTAGATTCCAGTGCTCGCAACTGCATAGAAGACTTTTCCGTCGAACGCGCGATCACGCGTTTTGACTGCGTCCCAGAAGGCCGCATCGTCTTCGGCCGGGAGTGATCGCTTCGGCTTTTCCTGCGTGCGGAGCATCGAGTTCGCTGATCTTGTCTTCATGGCTGCGGAGGATAGCTGAGGGTTTTGCCGCCTGCACTCCGGTCCTTGCTCTCAAATTGCTCGGAGATTGCTGCTCAGCGCCACCTTTATCATCAGCCTGACGCCAACCGGGAATGAGACTAACATCGAAGCACGATCTCTTAACATCTCGGAACCGAAATTCTCTTATGTTTTATGGCCCGAGTCCGGGCAGTCTTGATCTCGATGGACGCAATGACATCCTCGGTAGCTCAGGAAAGACCTGGTGGCGGTTTTTCGAACTTCATAGCCACAGCCGTCCCGGCGCTGCTCTTTGGGTTGCGTTTGGCAACTGCGGTGTGCCTCGCGCTCTTCACGGCATTCTATCTGGAACTCGATACGCCTTACTGGGCCGGAACATCGGCCGCGATCGTCTGCCAGCCGATCGTCGGATCGTCGCTGCTCAAAGGCGTGTTTCGGTTGATTGGAACGATCGTCGGTGCGGTTGCTTCGGTGGTGCTCACAGCTATCTTTCCGCAGGATCGCTTCGGATTTCTGTTCGCAATGCTCGTCTGGGCGGCTGCCTGCTCTTTCGTTTCGACCTTGTTGAAGAACTTTGCATCCTATGCGGCTTTGCTGGCGGGATATACGCTGATCATCATCGCCAACAATTCCATACCGGATCCGGACCAGATCTTCTTCATCGCCATCAATCGCGCCTCTGAAATCAGTATAGGTATCGTCTGCGGAACGTTGGTGGTCGCTTTGACAGACCTCGGCAACTCGCCTCAGCGGTTGCGAATGTTATTATCGCAGCTCATTGAAGAGATTGCTCAACAGTTCGAGCGGATACTCGTCGATCCGTGGAACGCCACAGGTCCTGAGGCGAGGCGCGTTCTCATAAAGCGAATATCGGCTCTCGTCCCCGTCGTCGATCAGGCAGCAGGCGAGTCGGCCGAAATCTTGCAGAGGAGATCCATACTTCGCGTCGCGATAGATGGCTTGTTTTCAGCCCTTTCCGGCGCGCGAGTCGCGGAGACGCATCTGCGCGGGCTTTCTCCGGCCGAGGCGCATCGCATTGCGGCGGTGTTTGCGCAGGAGCTTCCTCCGGATTGGAGCCGCGCGCCAGCGCACGATCGGGATGCGGAAGCGCGGCTGGTCCGTAAATTCATGGCTATCAAGACTGACGATGTATCGTTGCGACTTGCGGCAGACGCGAGCGCGGAAGTTGCGTCGGGCCTTGAGGCTGCAGCTAACGGGCTCGCACTATTATCCGATCCAGCGCATGCGCGCGATGTTGTCCGCATTCCAAGCATCGTCGTTGCCGATTATCTTCCGGCTCTCGTCAATGCCTTGCGCGTTTTCATTGGCGTCGGTGTTGTGGTGATCTATTGGATCGTCTCTCAATGGCCGAGCGGACTTTACGCCGTGACGTTTACGGCGGTGACGATCATGCTGTTCTCGCCAATGTTGGAGGGGTCCGCCAAAGCCGCACTGGGGCTGGTGATCGGCACTCTGTTCGCGGCGGTGGCTGCCGGTATCCTCAAGTTTACGGCGCTGATCAATCACGAGACGTTTCTCGCATTCAGTCTCATTTTATCGATTGCGCTCGTCCCGATTGGGGCGTTGTCGACCGTGCCCTCTCTCGCGCCTTACTTGATCGCTGGAACGGTCAATTTCGTGCCGCTTCTTGCACCGACGAACGTGATGGTTTTCGATCCTGATGCCTACCTGAACGCTGCGTTCGGTCTTGTGGCCGGCTGCCTAGCGGGAGCCGTTGCGCTTCTGCTCATACCTCAGCCGTCTCCCAGTTTCCGGGCGCAGCGTCTGGTCGACTTGTCCATTCGCGACCTCCGGCGTCTGGCCGCCGGGCAACGGCACTGGACGTTCAGACAGTGGCAGGGGCGGATGTACTCGCGGTTGGCGGCGCTTCCTGAAGAGTCCGAGCCCGTTCAGCGATCGCGGTTGGCGACTACGCTGACGGTCGGCGTGCAGGTCATCCGATTACGGCACTTGGCGACGTATGGCCGGATCCGAGCGGAAATTTCGGACGTTCTCTCGGCCTTAGCCGCCGGAGATTTACCGAGAGTTCAGTACACATTGGAAGATCTTGACAAGGAGATCGCGTCGATCCCCCATGATCAATCCGGCATGCGCGGGCGGATGCGAGCGCGGGCGATGTTGCTTGCCATCGCCGAAGCCGTTGACCGTCAGAGCGATTATTTCGGTAGTCAGCCGTCATGAGCTTCGTCGAAATCAACATTCTGGGCGTTCTCATTTCGCCGTTTGTACCGCTGATGGTGCTGGCCTTCGCGATTACGATGGCGTTGCGCGTGATCGCGGTGGAGTTCGGCTGGATGCGCCGCGTATGGCATCCGGCCCTCTTCGAATTTTCGTTATTTCTAATCGTCCTGACGGCCACGGTCCTGATTTTTGGACACCTTAGAATTTATAACTAGTTTGGGCATCATGACGGAGATCGCATCAACCACCCGGAAGTTGGCGCCCGCCAAGCCAGTCGGACGGGAGACGACAACTGTATACGACCCGCCGTCGGTAAAGAGGCGGCTGCGGATATTGCCGATACTTGCAACGCTCGCTATGGCGGCGGTTGCGGCTGGGGCCGTGTGGATCTTGTGGCAGAATTATATGGGGAAGCCGTGGACACGCGACGGGACCGTACGCGCCTATGTCGTTAGGCTCGCGCCCGAAGTATCGGGAACGGTGGTCGAACTTCCCATCAAAGATAATCAATTCGTCCGAAAGGGCGATTTGCTGATGAAGATCGATCCACGCGACTTCCATGTTGCAGTGGATCTCGCCAAAGCGGGCATCAAGCAGGCCGAGGCTGATCTTGCAAACAAGAAAGCGCAGCAAGCGCGACGGAATGCGCTGTCGGATCTCGCGACTTCGATCGAAGAGAAACAAACGTTTACGTCGTCGGCGCAGATGGCCGAAGCCACGCTCGCCCAGCAGAATGCCAACCTTACACAGGCAAATATCAACCTAGAGCGCACGGAGCTGCGATCACCGGTGAATGGATGGATTACGAATCTGCTGATACGGCAGGGCGATTTCGCGACGGCGGGTCAGCAGGCCATGTCCATCGTAGACGCGGATTCGTTTTGGCTCGACGGCTATTTTGAAGAGACTGCGGTCAATCAAATTCGTGAGGGCGATCCCGCGAGGATCTGGCTGCTCGGCTATAACAAGGTTTTACACGGACGCGTCGACAGCGTCGCTCGTGGTATCGTGGTCTCAAACGCGACGCCAGGTAACAGCGGGCTTGCGACCGTCAATCCGATCTTCACTTGGGTAAGACTGGCGCAACGCGTTCCAGTGCGGATTCATTTCGAAGATGTCCCAGAGGATTTGCGTCTTGTCATCGGGATGACGGCGACAGTCGAGATTGAGCCGAAGTCCGAAGTGGCTAAGCCCGAGGTTCAGAAGCCCGAACCCAAGAAGCCCGAACCCAAGAAGCCTGAAGTTCAAAAGCCTGAAGCGCCGAAGCCTGCGGTGCAAATGCCGGAGGCCGAAAAACAGACGGGCGATAAGAGCACTGACGGCGACAAGAACGAAAAAAGCGAGAACACCAATACGAGCGATAAGAGCCGTAAGAGCGATAAGCACCATAAGAACACCGCTCACGGACGTTGAACACTCGTCAGGCCGTGCGCGTCGAGATTATTTCAAAATAGAAGGAACTGAGGGTGGCTCCTGCTGTTGTCCGGCAAACTTGAGGATCAGTTCCATGTTGCTTTTTTCGCAAAGCATTGCCGAGAAAATGAAGCTCGCGTCCAACGAGGAATTGGCGCGGCGTTACGCACGGCGTCAACAGCGGGCTCGAGAAGTCCAGGACAGACGGGGGCGGACTGTCACTGTCGTGAACGTCCACCGCTGCAACCGGTCCAACGGACTGCTCGACGAATAGGCCGGGTCATTGTCGTTTCCCTGCAATGTTTGAAACTGTCCCTCGACGCGTTGGCGGGTAAGCCTTTGTTTACTCCGCTACGGCACAGTCCTTCGAAATCTGTTCAGATTTGGAGCCGTCTGTCATGCGTCGGTCGTGGTTATTGGGCGGTGCCGCCTTCGCTATCCTCGTTGTGGCCGTGCCGCTGACACGGGTTCTCGCAGACAACGTCGAAACGGATGGTGCCGCTGCGGAGGGTTCGCAGCTGGAAGCCGCGGGTGCCGATGCTGATCCGCTAGGTTCGGCGAAAAATCTCAACACGATCCCCGAGGATGGCTTCGGCACGCAGAGACTCGCGGGGCCGGACAATTTTCTCGTTCGGAAGTTGATCGCATCCCGGCCGAACGAAGATCTGGTGATTTGCGTCGCCGGATGCTTCGCTGGGCGCGACCCTGTCGTTTATGCGCAGCCGGCGGACAAGCCGGTTCGCATTCCGCTTGCGCCTCAAACGTCGCTTGGCGGTCCGATGCAGAACCCGGGTCAAAAAATCGACACAAGCGCGAAGCCCGGAAAGGCTGCCGCCGCGGA
Organism: Hyphomicrobium sp. 99; assembly: GCF_000384335.2. NCBI lineage: Bacteria > Pseudomonadati > Pseudomonadota > Alphaproteobacteria > Hyphomicrobiales > Hyphomicrobiaceae > Hyphomicrobium > Hyphomicrobium sp. 99. Next base: position 3,344,573 of record NZ_KQ031382.1, on the reverse strand, counting down.
CGTGCCGCTCATGCCGTCGCAAAATCCCCATGAGCCGGTCGTCATCAACCGGACAAACTAAAGCTTTCAAGGTTCATTCAGAATCGAGCAGGGATGAGGCCAAAGACCTCTAAATTTCCCTCGATTTGTTCATTTTGTTCAGCTGAATTTTAGCGCTCACGTAATGCGCGTGGCAGCGACGGATCAGCTGTGCGTCCCCGTTGTTACCCCGACGGCCGGCAAATGCCCCTTGCCTATCCCCGGCCTGAAGGAGACGCCAATGAAGACCTTATCTCGCGGTACATGGATCGCACTCGCGGCCGTTGTCGCAGTTCCCGCGACCGTTGCTATCGCAAAGACGGCTGACAAGGCCGGTTGGAATATGACGCCCGAAACCCGTTCGCGTCTTGAAGAGGGCAGGCTGGCGATGGTGAAAACCGCGCTACAGCTCACGCCCGATCAGGAGAAGCTTTGGGCTCCGGTCGAAACGCAAGTTCGCGAAGGGTTCAAAGCCCGGCAAGCGCGGATGGAAGAGTGGAAGAAGAAGCGCGAGGAGCGCAAGGCCGAGCAGGAGAAGGGTGGCGAGCAAAAGCGCCCCGATCTTGCTGACCGCTTCCAGAAAGTCAGCGAGCGGATGAGCGAGCGGGCCGACCGCATGAAAGCGTTCTCGACTGCGTTCTCACCATTCTACGCTTCGCTCTCTGATGCTCAGAAGGATGTCCTGCGGCCGCTGATACACCAGCTCATGCCGGGTGGCCATCATGGGCACCGGTTTGCGGGTGGATGGGGTCCGGGCGGCCGTCATGGCGGCTGGTCCGGCCATGAAGGCAAAGGTGGTCACGGGCCTGCGCATGATGACGACGGCGACGATCGCGGTCCTCCGGACAAGAAGGGCTGAGCCAAGCTCAAGCTGACGGACTTTCACGGTTCCCCAACTTGCCGGGCACGAATAAGCCCGGCCTTTTTTATGGGCCGGGCTTTTTGTTTGGCCCTGGCGACTCTCCTCCGGAGAGCCGGCCGCCAGGGCCGAAGCAATTTAGCGCGCGGTACGATCGCGGTTGCGATCACCGTCTTCACGGCGCTTCATGAATTTCGGAGCGTCCGATCCGCCCTTCCATGTGGGACGGCCTTCGCCGCCGCCATGATGGGGCTTTCTCGGTCCGTGTCCGCCTTCGCGCTTGGCAGTGCCGGTTTCGTCACGATGACGTCCGGCTGGGCCATGGTTGCGGTCCGGGCGAGCGCCATCTGCATGACGGACGCCATCTGCGTGACGCGCACCATCGGCATGACGTGCCGGGCGGGCGTCTCCACGATATTCGCCGCGATGCTCGCCGCGCGGTGCACCTGGGCGGTGTTCGCCCTGGCGATGTCCGCCTGCGCGATGTTCGCCCTGACGCTGCTCACCCTGACGCGGGCCGCGATGGGGGCCATCCTGACGGGGACGGTCGGCCGAGCGCCGGTCAGCGACGCCAAATTTGGCAGCACCTTCCGCCGAGGGGCCCGCGATCGAGGCTGCGGGATCGTAGGGTCTACGTTCTGGACGGGGGCGATCACCAGCCGGACGCTCGGAACGGGGCCGGCCGGCTCCGCCCTGGAAGCCCGGACGACCACGATGGCCTTCGCCACCGCGAGCCGCGCGAGGTGGGCCTGAGCGGCGCGGAGCGTCGTCGTCACGGCGTCGTTCCGGCATCGGGAGGACTTCGCCGCCGATATCGTCGATAACGACGATCGGCTGCTTCATCATCTTCTCGATGGCGCGGATTTCGCCACGCTCTGACGGATCGCACAGCGAGATCGCGATGCCCGTCGTGCCCTTACGGGCCGTACGGCCGACGCGGTGCACGTAGGTTTCCGGATCGAGCGGCATATCGAAGTTGACGACGTGCGTGATGTTCGAAACGTCGATACCGCGGGCGGCGATGTCGGTCGCCACGAGAACGCGGATGTGTCCCAACGTGAAATCGTTGAGTGCGCGCTGACGGGCGTTTTGAGCCTTGTTGCCGTGGAATGCAGACGAGCTGATGCCCGCCATCGCAAGCCGGTCGGCAACGCGGTCCGCGCCACGCTTCGTTCTCGTGAAGACGATGACGCGCTTGGCTTCTTCGTCGGCAAGAATGGTGTGGAGGCGGCTCTGCTTCTCAGCCGACCTGACCATCATGACCTTCTGATCGATCCGATCGACGACGATGGTCTTCGACGACAGGTCGATGCGGTAGGGGTCCTGCAGAATGTCGTAGGCGAACTTCTTGATCTCGGTGGGCATCGTCGCCGAAAACAGTGCGGTACGACGCTTCTGCGGGATCAGCGAAACGATCTTGTTGATGTCGCGGATGAAGCCCATGTCGAACATGCGATCGGCTTCGTCGATGACCAGCGTCTGCACGCCGGAAAGATCGCAGCTTCTCATGTTGACGTGATCGAGCAGACGGCCCGGGGTCGCAACAAGGACATGAACGCCGCGCTTCAGCGCGTTGATCTGCGGGCCCTTGCTCACGCCGCCAAGAACGACCGCGCGGCGGATGTTCATGTTACGCGCAAGTTTTGCAACTTCCTGATCGATCTGGACTGCAAGCTCGCGGGTCGGCGCGAGGATCAAAGCAACGACTTGCTTCCAGCCCGGCTCGAGTCCCTCTGCAGCAATCTTGTTCAGGATCGGAATAAGAAAGGTTGCGGTTTTACCTGAACCCGTCTCGGCCATGCCGAGGAGGTCGCGGCCTTCCAGCTGCGGCGGGAGTGCCTGCTGCTGAATAGGAGTCGGCGTCGTGTACCCGCATTGCGTAAGGGCACGCGAAAGAGGCTCGGCAAATCCGAAAGCCTCGAAAGTCTGTGTTGTCAAAGTGAAAAAGTCCCAAGGGCTTCGCCCCCCGCGCATCCTGTGCCGAGGTTTGTCCCATGGCCCACACCGGCGCTGTCGGGGTGCGGCCTTGTCTATAAGGATTGATCTCAATGCAGGGTCGAGCGCGGTGATTGAACCGCTTAAAGTGGCACGAGGACCCGAGCGCCATCGAAGAGCAATGAGCGGTGTATCGTGGCGTTTGGATTAAAAGTCAAGCAATTCCGGATCCGCGTGCGTCTCTGACGCGGCCGATATCGGCAAATCTTTCAAGCCCTTGCGGGCGCAAGGCGTTGGCGGATCAACGATGATCGTCCGCAATTGCGCGGCGCATGGCTGCCATGACTCCCGGCTCCGTCATCGAATGTCCGGCGTGATCGGTGATCTCCAAATGGGCGTCCGGCCACCGGGCGGCGAGTGCATAAGCGTTCTTCGGTGGGCATAGAAGATCATATCGGCCCTGGACGATGGTGCCCGGTATGCCTGCTAGCCGGGATGCGTTTGCCAACAGTTCTCCGGGCTCCAGGAAGAAGCTGTTCTTGATGTAGTGCGCCTCGAAGATGGACGTCGGGGGCAGGCGGGCGTCGCTCGCGACGTTCTCCGGCAGGACGGCGTGTTTGGGTGCTAGTTCGGACAAGGCGCGCTCGTAGGCAAACCAGACGTGTGCAGATGGGGTTTGCACGGCGCGATCGGGATCGGTCAATCGCCTGATGTAGGCCGCGAGGGGATCGTGTCGCTCGCCGGGCGGGAGATGATTGCAGAAGGCCTCAAACAGCTCAGGACGGAAAACCTTGGGTCCATCAACGAAGGCCCAGCGAACCTCTTCGTCCGTGCCGAGAAAGATCGCGCGCAGAACAAGTCCCGAAACTCTGCCGGGATGCTGCTCGGCGTAGGCGAGGGCAAGGGTCGAACCCCAGGAGCCGCCGACCAGCAGCCACTTTTCGATACCGAAATGCTCGCGAACCCGTTCCAGGTCGGCGATCAGGTGTTTCGTCGTGTTGGCTTCGCAAGAGAGATACGGATGGCTGCGGCCGGCGCCGCGCTGATCAATCAGAAAGACGTGATCGCGCGCCGGATCGAACAGTGTTCGGTGGAGTGCCTGGGAGCCGCTTCCGGGCCCGCCGTGCAGAAAGACGATGGGACGTCCCCCTTTCTTGCCGACCTCCTCGACATAGATCCAATGCCGGTCGCCGACGTTCAGCATGCGGGCATCGAAGGGGCGGAACGATTCAGGGAGAGTCTTCATCATCAAATTGCTGAGCACGCTTTTTCATAAACGGCAAGATCAGCCGGTAAGGCGCTCGCAACCATCGCAAACGGAATGACAACCGGAGTCTTGGCGGGTCGTCGTAGGACCGTCACGGTGCGCATGCGAGGTTCCGGAATTGCGGCGCTGAGAGGGCTTTCGTGATGCGTCTTATAGCCGGACCGGCAAGGCCCTCGAAACTCCTGGTTTCCGGGTTCGAACCAATTGACGAAAATCGAGACGATACCTACGTGCTCCCACGCCACAAAACGGATCGTGGTGCGTTATGATGATCACCCGCCGATCTCAATGGAGTAAAATATGATCCAGAGCGAACTTCTTCGGAATACGCACCGTGCATCGGCGATAGGCGTAACGCTTGCTGCAGCCCTGGGTATGAGCTTGGCGGCCTTTACCGCCGCGCGGGCAGACGCCGCGACACTCGTCGGAACATGGTCCGGGAATGGCTCGATCAACTTTTCTTCCGGCTCCAAGGAATCAGCAAGATGCCGAGCGCATTTCGCGAAGACCGGCGCGACGAGCTATATAATGTCGGCGTCGTGCGCGACAGCGTCAGCCAGGGTCGATCAGTCCGCAGAACTGACCAGGGTCGGTGCAAATAGCTACGTCGGAAGCTTCTTCAATGAGCAATACAATACGGGCGGCCAGATCCGTATCACTGTCAATGGACGGAGCCAGAGCGTTCGGCTTTCGGGCGAAGCAGGCACGGCGTTTTTCAATCTGAGTAAGCGCTAATATTGCGCCTGCGGCGCGCGGAGTTCGCGCGCCGGTTGCCGGCCGATTGATCGGCATACTTTTTCATTCTGAAAATCCTGCGCGCTGCGGTTGTCTTCGTGATTGGCTCCGAGCATCATCGTGCTCGCTCCGTGCATTTCTCACATGCGCGGCGCATGCATCTTATTGTATTTTGATTTCGTCGCTGATTCGCACTCGGAGGACATTCCGCAACGCGGGTCCGGTTCGAGGTGCGAGGTGGACCTTTCAGCGGCCATGCCTGCCTCTCTAAATCGTCATTCTCGGAGCCTACCCATGATGCGCACTTTTCTCGGCGCGGTGACAGCCATGCTGTTGCTCGCAACGTCTTTCAATTCCGCCTCGGCCGAAGAGATCGACGCCTCGACGCTGACATGTCGCGACCTCAATGCCAAAGCGCAGTCGTCCGACAAAGTCGCGGTATATGGCGCGACCGTCATTCTCTATTGGATGGCAGGCTATCAGGCGACGGGGGAGCAGGGCACGGTCGTCGATTTCGACAACCTGTCGAAAGAGTTTTCAAAGACGACCGAATTCTGCGGGCAGAACCCTGATGTCGGCGTCATGTCTGCGTCCGAGAAATTCATGGGCGAGAACTCCGCGGACCAGACGCCGAAAGCCATCGATTTGGCGATTCTGAAGTGCGAGGCCGTCAACACCACCAAGGATGACGAGACAGATGGGCTCGGGCAGATCCTGATGTGGCTCGCCGGCTATCATGCGAGCATCGCCAAGAGCAAGATCATCGATATGGACAAGTTTGGCGAGAGCGTCACCAAGATGGCGACCTACTGCGCTGAGAATCCAGAGATGGGTCTCTTCACCGCCAGCGAGAAGTTCATGGGCGAAGAAGGCGACGGGGAGTAAGCCAGGACTTTCCGTCATGCCGGCGTAGGCCGGCACCCAGATGACGATCAGCGACCGCTATGCGGAGGCTTGGACGGATCCCGGCCTTCGCCGGGATGACGGAATTTTTGGGTTCTGCCGCGGTTCAGCATCGCCACCGTCGTCATGCCGACGGGGGTCGGCACCCAGACAAGCTTCGACGAAACTGAAAACGCGGTTCGCTCCGCACGGACAGGACGTGAGAATGCGCTGCACGTTGTCGTGGATCCCGGCCCCGGCCTTCGCCGGGGCAGGCTCTGCGCCGGGATGACGGAATTTTTGGGTTCTGCCGCGGTTCAGCATCGCCACCGTCGTCATGCCGACGGGGGTCGGCACCCAGACAAGCTTCGACGAAACTGAAAACGCGGTTCGCTCCGCACGGACAGCACATGAGAATGCGCTGCACGTTGTCGTGGGTCCCGGCCCCGGCCTTCGCCGGGGCAGGCTCTTCGCCGGGATGACGGTGGGGATGGGGCCGAGCGACGAGGCGGCCGCTTGGCGGTGGGACGGGCTATTATTCTCCGTCTCGCTGTTCGCTGGCGAATTCTTCTTCAAGCTCGTGCTCGAGCTTCACGAGATCCTCCGGCAGAGGCATGCCGGTTGCTTTGATCTGGCTCAGCTTTTCTCTGAGCGAGAGATAAATTTCGTGTCTGTCCTGGGGCTCGTTCTGCATCTCGGTGAGAAGCATCGAGATCTCCAGCTTGAGCTGGTCGAAGGCCATGACGGGTACCTTTTGTAAAAGGGAAAAGCGGGGACTACTCCGCCGCCTGTTTGTCCGCGTACCCCAACTGGGCGTTGAGCTTTTCAACGAGATCGGCGGCGGCTTCGGGGATGTTGGTGCCGGGGCCGAACACTGCTTTTGCGCCGGAGCGGAAAAGCTCCTCATAGTCGGACGGCGGGATGACGCCGCCGACGACGATCATGATATCGCCGCGGCCTTCCTTGTCGAGTGCGGCTTTCAGCTCAGGCACGAGCGTCAGGTGTCCGGCGGTCAGCGATGACACGCCGACCACGTGCACGTCGTTTTCGACGGCTTGGCGGGCTGCTTCGTCGGCCGTTGCGAACAGCGGTCCGATATCGACGTCGAAGCCCAAATCGGCAAACGCGGACGCGATGACCTTCTGCCCGCGGTCATGACCGTCCTGACCGAGCTTGGCGATGAGAATGCGCGGCCGGCGGCCGTCGTTCTTGTCGAAGGCTTCGACCAGTTTCTTGACGCGATCAACGCTCGGGTTCATCGCCGCTTCCTTCTTATAGACGCCGCTGATGGCGCGGATTTCGGCCTTGTGGCGGGTGAAGACTTTTTCGAGCGCGTAGGAGATTTCGCCGACGGTCGCCTTCTTACGCGCCGCCTGCACCGCGAGATCGAGCAAATTGGCGTTGCCCTTCGCGCCTTCCGTCAACGCGTTCAGCGCGTCTTCGACGTCGCTTTCGACGCGTTCGCTGCGCAGGCGATCAAGCTTCGCGAGCTGCGCTTCGCGCACGGCGCGGTTATCGACTTTGAGGAAGTTGACCTCGCGGTCGCCTTGGATCTGGTACTTGTTGACGCCCGTGATCGTCTGGCGGCCGCTGTCGATGCGGGCCTGCGTGCGGGCGGCGGCTTCTTCGATCCGGAGCTTCGGGATGCCGGCGGCGATCGCCTTCGCCATGCCGCCTTGCGCTTCGACTTCCTCGATGTGGGTCAGGGCTTTTTTCGCGAGTTCATACGTCAGCCGCTCAACGTAGTGGCTGCCGCCCCACGGATCGATGGTGCGTGTGGTGCCGCTTTCCTGCTGCAACAGCAGCTGAGTATTGCGGGCGATGCGGGCGGAAAAGTCCGTCGGCAATGCGATCGCCTCGTCGAGGCCGTTCGTGTGCAGCGACTGCGTGTGGCCCTGCGTTGCGGCCATCGCCTCGAGGCACGTGCGCGTCGCGTTGTTGAAGATGTCCTGCGCGGTCAGCGACCATCCGGACGTCTGCGAATGGGTACGCAGCGACAGCGAGCGTGCGTCCTTCGGATTGAATTCTTCCTTGATGAGCTTCGCCCAAAGGAGACGCGCGGCGCGCATCTTGGCGATCTCCATGAAGTAATTCATGCCGATCGCCCAGAAGAACGAGAGGCGCGGCGCGAAGGCGTCGATATCGAGACCGGCTGCAACGCCTGCGCGCGCGTATTCGATGCCGTCGGCGATCGTGTAGCCGAGTTCGAGGTCGGCCGTCGCACCCGCTTCCTGCATGTGATAGCCGGAAATCGAGATCGAATTGAACTTCGGCATGTTCGCGCTGGTGTAGGCGAAGATGTCGGACACGATCCGCATCGATGGCGCAGGCGGATAAATGTAGGTGTTGCGCACCATGAACTCTTTCAGAATGTCGTTCTGAATGGTTCCGGCGAGCTTTTGCGGCGAGACGCCCTGTTCTTCGCCCGCAACGATGAAGAGGGCGAGAATGGGAAGCACGGCGCCGTTCATGGTCATCGAGACGGTCATGTCCTGGAGCGGAATGCCGTCGAACAGAACGCGCATGTCGTAGATCGAATCGATCGCGACGCCTGCCATGCCGACGTCGCCCTTCACGCGCGGATGATCGGAATCGTAGCCGCGATGGGTCGCGAGATCGAACGCGATGGAAAGGCCCTTCTGGCCGGCTGCGATGTTGCGGCGATAGAAGGCGTTCGAATCTTCCGCCGTCGAGAAGCCGGCGTATTGGCGGACTGTCCAGGGCTGCAGTGCGTACATCGCCGGATAGGGCCCCCGCACGTAGGGCGCGATGCCGGGCAGGCCGTCGATAAAGTCGAGACCGGCCGTATCCTCATCGGTGAAGACCGGCTTCACCGGGATCCCTTCGGGGGTTTCCCAGACGGGCGCCTCTGGAGCGGTTGCCTTCGCAGCCGGCTTTCCGGTCGCGGGAGGGTCGAGAGGCACCTGTGCGAAATTCGGGATCGACGTCATTTAGGGCACTGATCCGGTATGAGAGGATGGGTCCTGGATTGGTCCCGGGATTGGTTCGGGGCACGGTACGGCAAAACCGGGTGCTCAGACAATCGCCGTGCGACGTCTTGCTTGGCGCCTGGCGACTCCGCTGCGCGGAGCCGGCCGCCAGGCGCGGGCCTGGGGCGGCCGCCGGTGCGGGCTTGGGGCGGCCGCCCGGCGCGGGAAGGTGGCGCTTCAACTCGGTCTTGGGCCGAGAAGGTAGTCTCTGCGACGGAGCAGAAGGTCGTTAAATGACGGCGAACAGCACCCCGCTCAGAGCGGCGGTGATCAGGTCGTTCTGCTGAACGCCGGGCGGCGCTGGAGCGAGGGGCGAGAGCACGACGTAGATTGTCTCGCCAACCACCAGCCAGATGACCGCTGCCAGCACGATGAACTTGATGAGCCTCGCCAGGCTGCTTCCCGTGTTCGCGCCGACGAGTTTCGCGACCGGCGGAAAGACGAATGTGCCGATCGGAATATACCAGAGGAATGCCGCCACCAGAGCCGACGGGAGATCTTCAGCGTAATTCTGAAGGGCCGTTCCCGTGACCTCGCCGACATGGGGACTCGCGTAAAATTGGTAGTCGGACAGCGCCAGCATCGTTGTCGCGGGGATGAGTGCGGAAATGATGGCGGCGAGCAACCCCATCAACGTCAGCCGTAAGAGCGAATGGCCCTGTGGATGTGCGTTCGGCGCCGGAGACGTGGCCATGATGACATCCTGTGTCGTTTCCGGCGGCACCGCGGATTGCGCATGCCCGTGGCGGGGACGAGGAAACGCGGCGGTCAATCAAAGACATTTCCGGACGCCGCTTCCGGAGCCGAGAATGCCACAAACTTCGGCTTGATGTGTAAACCCGCCTTACCGCTTCTTCCAAGGTCAGACATGCAACGCAAGGTCTCCGACAGGAACCCTAAGACGAGTGCGGCTCGGCTCTGGGCGCCGCTCGCGCGTTTCATCGATTGGGAAGCGGAGCTTGGGGAGGCGGCCGAGGCACGTGGGCGTGGCGCTCACTTTGCATACGAGTTCGTTCGCTTTGGCGTCAAACAGGCGTGGGCCTGTCTTTTCGGAGCGTCGATGTTGGTGCTGCTGATCGCGACGCATCTTCTCTATCCGAAAGGGGCGATGCTCGCGCGTTATGATTTCCTCGTCGTCGCGGCTGTGCTCATTCAAATCCTGATGGTCACTTTCAAGCTCGAGACCATCGACGAGGTGAAGGTCATTTGCATCTTCCATATCGTCGGCACGGTTATGGAGGTTTTCAAGACTTCGGTCGGTTCGTGGCTTTATCCTGAGCCCAGTTTTCTTCGTATCGGCGGCGTTCCGTTATTCACCGGATTTATGTATGCGGCGATCGGTTCGTATATTGCCCGGTGCTGGCGGCTCTTCGATTTCCGGTTTACGCGGCATCCGCCCGTTTGGGCGCTGGGGATTTTGAGTGTCGCGATCTATGCGAACTTCTTTGGCCATCACTATGTGTGGGATGCGCGGCCGATACTGTTTGCAGCGGCGATCATCCTGATCGGGCCGTGTACGGTCTACTACAAGATCTGGAAGGTACACCGGCACATGCCGCTGCTGCTTGGACTTCTCCTGGTCGCAGTTTTTATCTGGCTTGCGGAGAATATCGGGACGTTCACCGCAGCGTGGGCCTATCCCCACCAGCGGCACGGTTGGGAGCCCGTCGGGATCGGCAAGCTCGGATCGTGGTTTCTGCTGATGTTGATTTCATATACACTTGTCGCGTGGCTCAACCGGCCGAATGCGATGGCAAATACGAATAGCTAAGGACATTATTTACTGCGAATTCGGGTAGGACCATTCCGCCGGAACGCTTTTGCCGTACAATAGGGCGCTATTCCCTCGGAGCGGATTCCATGGCGCACTCCCCCTATATCGCGACTGCTTTGCTTCTCGCCGTCACAGCCGTTGCAACGAATGCATCAGCGGCTGGTAGCGGCGCGGCCCTCGATCTCGCTGCGCAGGTGCGTCAGCAGGGTTTTCCTTGCGATAAGCCGCAGGGCGCGGAAAAAAACAACAAGGCGTCGAGACCCAACGAGGAAGTTTGGATCCTCAAGTGCGAGAACGGGTCTTATCGGATGACGGTCATTCCGGACATGGCGGCGAAGATCGAGAAGCTCGGCAAGCAGTAATTTCTGATCCATTCCGGCGACCGGAGCGTGCCTCGAAGAGGTGTCCCGAGCGGAACAGCGGCGGCTGTTCGATTAGCGCATTCTTCCTCTCATCAGACATCACCTGCTGTTGAAGCCATTTGAGAGGATCACAATCATGTCGGGCATCGTCGTTGCTTCCGCTGCCGCAGCAATCACCACCGTTGCGACTGTCGTGGTCGCTGCCCTGCCTGACGCGCAAGCGCTCCTCTCGCCGCTGACCGAAGGCGGCAACGAGTATGCGGTGACGGCCGTTTCGGTGCTCGCTTCCATTCCGATGCTCGGCATCATGGCTGTGTTCGCGACGTCCGCTCGCGAATAGCGCGGATCGACTTTTCGATTTCCTCCGACGTCCTCGCTCCTTCCCCCAGCACCTTGCCGGCTCTTCATCGGAGCCGGCATTTTTTGTTTTCAGGGCTGCTCTGTTGCTCAAACGGAGCATGCAAGTCGGCCATTCTCCTGCCTTGGTTGCTGACCAATTATCTCGTGGGAAGATGGGGGGTTACGGAAGAGAGCTTCCAACCACTCCGATTTGTGAAAAGGGTGCCACGGCGCCGGTGCGGGCCGGAGTGGACGAGTGGTCCCATGTATCGCGTGGGGGTATGCGTCGTGAAATTTAAAGCGTTGATCGTGGCCGGAGGCGTGGTCGCCGCATCGGCTTTTTCGGCTCCGTTACAATTCGGAGCAGGCAACAAGGCCGACGCGGCCGATGCCGGGCAACTGCCTCAACAAGAAATCATTACGGTTCCGGAGTTCGTGCCGATCTTGAGCTTCAGCCAATTTGTGCTCGCCACCGAGCAATTTGTTGAATCGAACCGCGTCGCAGCGGCGGAAGCTCTGAGTGCGAAATTCGCTGTGGCTTCCGAAGGGCACCAGATCGAGATCAACCAAGGTCCGCAACCAACGCCCGCGATCGTCGAAAGTGCGATGACTCTTACGGTTCCGGACCCGGCCGAAAAGCCTGCCGTGGCTCTTGCCGATCCGATGAAGGTTGCGACGGTCGCTCAGACCGCGACGGAAGTTCCTGCCGCCCAGGAAGAGACCGAGGAGACGGCAGCGAAGGCGACAGCCGAGACGGAGACGAAGTCTTCGGCCACGGTCCGGCCGCGTTCGGAGAAGCGCTTCCGGCCCGCTATGGGTCTCGGAATGCCGGTCGATGCGGAAGACGACGCGATGTCGTCCTACTTCTCTCAGGGTAAGCCCAAAAAGAAAAGTGCGGAGCGAACCAGAAGTGGCCGCGTTGCTTCAACGAACAGTTTCGTAATTGTCGGCGCGCCGAACCCGCCCGCGGTCAACCAAGGCACCATCCCGAAGGAAGCCTTTCAGATCGGCATTCCCGGGCAGTCGATGGAGCCGCAGATCTCAACTTGCGCGACGAGGGAACGGACGTGCTGGGGAAAATTCTGCGGCTGCTGATTTAGCTCGCTCGTGAGGAGCGCTAGGTCAGCTTCTTCTGCAGTCCCTCGAGCGTTGCGACTGCGTCGGCTCCTGCGAAGAGGAATTGGTCGACGCCTGCCGTTTTGAGCGCGGCTTCCTTTTCGCCCGGCCGTCCCGCCATAAGGACCAGCTTGGCGCCCGCGGCTTTCAACGCTTTTGCGACCGGTTCGGCGAGCGTCGCGTTGACGGCATCGGACGAGCAGATGCACGCGGCGTCGGCGCCGGATTTGCGGAAGGCTTCGACTGCGTCTTCCGGCGTTTTGTAGCCGTCGCTTACGAGCGTTGTGATGCCGCCTGCTGCGAGGTAGTTCTTCGTCCAAGTCGTGCGAATGTTGTGATCGACGATCTCGCCCATGCTGGCGAGAAAGACTTTGAAGCCGCCGTGTGCGTCGGCGGCATCGCGCAGAGCCTCGAAGGCTTCGCCAAGGCGATGCGGCTTCAGCGGCGTCACTTCGATCGCGGCTTTGGTGGCGGGCGGAGTTGGCGCGGACCAGGGTTCGGCGTGGACACCATCATCGCCGAGCAGCGGGAAGGCGTTGACGCCCGTCAGCTCTTGCCGCACCGTCGCGATCGACTTGGCGCGGGCCTCGGCGGTCTTGCCGATGGTTTCCTGGATGAAGCCCGACTGGAGGCATTCGAGGAGGCCGCCGCGCGCTTCGATGTCCTGGAAAATTTCCCAGGCTTTTCTCGCCATATCGTCTGTCAGGTTTTCGACGTACCAGGAACCGCCTGCCGGGTCGTTGACGCGGCCGAGATTGCTTTCTTCCTGGCAGACGATCTGGATGTTGCGGGCGACGCGGCGCGCGAAGGCGTCGGGCTTGCCAAGCGCGAACGTGAAGGGAAGGACGACGATTGCGTCCGCTCCGCCGAGCGCTGCGCCGGCGCAGGCGATGGTCGTGCGCAGGATGTTGGTCCAGGGGTCGCGCTTCGCCATGATGCGGTAAGACGTCGGGCAGTTGAGCTTGACGGCGGAGGCGACATCACCCACGCCCGAAGCATCGGCGACGCGCCAGATCAAACGGCGGGCTGCGCGCAGCTTCGCAATCGTCGAAAATTCGTCGATGTCGGCTGCGAGCGAGACATTGATTTTCGGGAGAGCCTTGGCGGGTGGAATGCCTCCTTGCTCGGCGGCACGCAGATAGGCCACGAGCGCGGAAAGCATGAAGGCCAGTTCCTGCGCTTCGCTCGCGCCTGCAACGTGCGCGACGACGCCGTCGGCGGTCATGACTTGCACGCGCGGGCTCGCCTCGGTCGTGTTCATCAAGGCGACGGCGCGCGCCAGTGCCGTCTCGACCGGTTCGGAGAGGCGGCCCGTCATTGCGAGCGTTCCGATCGGGTCGGCGCCGAAGGAGCCTTGGCGGTCGGCGGCCTTTATGCCGCGAGCATCCCATTCGACGTTGAGCGCCAGGGCGGCGTCGAAAAAGTTCTCCTGAGCGACGAGGACGATCGGGCAGACGTCCAGCAGGACGTCCTTCAGAGCCGTGGCGAAAGCCTCCTTCGTCGGCGGCAGGCCATTGCCGCCTGCCTGCAGGGCGATCGAGGTCACGCCGCCTGTGAGATCTTCCAGGATCGCGGTGTTGAGTGCCTTGGGATCGCTCTCGATGTGGATCGTGCGGATGTCCCAGCCGAGGCCGTCGCGGACGGGTTTCGTGCCGCGGGTGAAGGGGGCTGACCCAGGAAGGGCGTTCACGGCGCTCTGCAGGGCGTCGCCACGGGTATAGAGCGGGTTGATCTTGATGCCGTCGGCCGTGCGGGTGACGAGCCGTTTCTCGAAATCGGCGCCCTTCAGCGCCTTATCGACCAGTCCGCGCCACTGTTCAGTGCTGGCGGCGGGAAAGTCGTTTGCGAGGTGCAGTTCGTTCGTCGAGGTTGTCATACAACTTGGCTCCCACAGGCGAGGGGGCGTTACTGGAACGCCCGCTTTCCGATATACCGCTCAAGTGGCTGGTGCGAGCGTGAAATATTCTTGGGCCGTTGGCCCAATTGCCGCGCTCAGAGATGATATCGGGCCGGTTTGCTTCGAACCGCGGCGCATGGCATCACCGGCCGAAGCGGCCGATTGAGTCGAGTTCGAGGATACGTTGGAGGCGAAATGACTGGAACGCACGGTGCTGGCGAGCCTGTCGCCGATCCTCGCGACTACGTGCAGGATGGGCTCATCCTCATCGGCGTCAGCAAGTCTGGCGGGGAGTTGAAGCCCGAATGCATCGAGCTGGCGCTCGCCAATCGGCACGGCCTCATCACGGGCGCGACGGGCACCGGCAAAACGGTGACGCTACAAGTCCTGGCGGAAGGATTTTCGGCAGCGGGCGTTCCGGTCTTCGCGGCCGACATCAAGGGCGATCTTTCAGGTATCGCCGAGAAGGGCAAGCCGTCGCCGAAGCTCGTGGAGCGGGCGGAAGAAATCGGCCTGACGCGTTACGGCAATACATCGTTTCCGACCGCCTTCTGGGACATCTTCGGCGTTGACGGACATCCCGTGCGCGCGACCGTGCAGGAGATGGGGCCGCTTCTTCTTTCGCGTCTGATGGAGCTCACGGAGCCGCAAGAGGGCGTGCTGAATATCGCGTTCCGTTGGGCCGAGGATCAGCGCGCTGCGGGCGACGAAAAGATGACGATCCTCGATCTCAAGGATCTTCGCTCGGTCATCGACGAAATGGGCATGAAGGCGTCGACGCTCCGAAGCAAGTATGGTCACGTGGCGCCGGCGACGGTCGGTGTCATTCAGCGCCGTCTTTTGGTTCTCGAAGAGCAGGGTGCCGCTAAATTTTTCGGTGAGCCGGCGCTCGACATCATGGACTTCATCAAGGTTCAGCCGGACGGGCGAGGCGTGGTCAACGTCCTCGCTGCCGAGAAGCTGATGAACACGCCGCGCCTCTACGCGACGTTCCTTCTCTGGCTGCTGACGGAGTTGTTCGAGAAGCTTCCCGAGGTCGGCGATCTCGACAAGCCGAAGCTCGTATTCCTGTTCGACGAGGCGCATCTTCTTTTCAACGATGCGCCGAAGGCGGTGCTCGAACAGATCGAACGGGTGACGCGTCTCATCCGTTCGAAAGGCGTCGGCGTTTATTACGTGACGCAGAGCCCGGGCGATGTGCCTGACCGCGTTTCGGCGCAGCTCGGCAATCGCATACAACATGCGCTTCGCGCCTTCACGCCGAAGGAGCAGAAAGCCATTCGTGCAGCCGCGCAGACGTTCCGCCCCAATCCTGAAATCGATACGGAGCGCGCCATTCAGGAGCTGAAGGTCGGCGAGGCGCTGGTCTCGCTCCTTCACGGCAAAGGCGAGCCTTCGATGGTTGAGCGCACGCTCATCCGGCCGCCGATGTCGCGCGTCGGACCGCTGACGCCGGAAGAGCGGAAAGCCCTCGTTCAAGGTGATCGCGATAACCTGCAGAAATACGGCAAGGAATTGGATCGCGAATCAGCGCACGAGCGGCTGCAGGCACGAAATACCGTCGTCGGTCAGCTGAAGCAGAGGCTTTCATCGTTCTCGAACATCCTCCGCGGCAAGGGATGAGCCGGGGGACGACGGTTGCTATCCGTTGAAAGCAACGGTCAGAACCATTAGGTTTTGCGAGAGAATCGCACGGCAGCTTCTGCCGCTGAGGAGAACGATATGGGTTACTTCCGCTTTCGCAAGACAATCAGCATTCTGCCCGGCGTTCGCATCAATCTCAGCAAGACGGGCGTCAGCGGCAGCCTCGGCGGCCACGGCGCGACGGTGAACGTCGGCAAGAATGGTGAGCAGGTCACGCTCGGCATTCCCGGCACGGGGCTGAGCTATCGCACGCCGCTGAGCACGACGCTGTTCATCGGCTTGATCCTGATCGCAGTTCTGGTCGGCGTCGCCTATCTGGTTTCGCCAACCACGGTGAAGGCGCTGCTGCATTGGTGGCAGCCACACTGGTTCTGATCGAGCATCCCGCTCGCAGACTTTATTTCAGGCGCCGGGCAATCAGCCGGGCGCCTTTTTTTATCGAAAGCTGTCGCTGTGCGCGTTTCGGTTCAACCACTGCCGGGTGTGGCGGCGGAGGACAATTCCCTCGTACGCGGCGTGACTTCAGGTGGGGCGGGGGCTTGTCCCGGCGGAGACTTGAGCCAGATGTTCCTGCGGCCTTCGGCAAAGCCTTCCGCATACAGGGCGGCCTGATAGCGCGGATCGTAAATCTCTTGGGTATGCAGATTGAACGAAGGCGGCACGGCCATAAAATTGAAATCGGCGCCGCCGTCGAGCGCGACCCGGTAGATCTTATAAAGCTCGCCCTGGTTTTGGCTCTTGATCAAAGTCGAAATCGATCGCGCCGCAATTTGCAACGTCGTCGGCTTCACGACCTCCTGCACAGGCGCTGCCTTGCCATTCTTGATGATGAAATAGCGGCGCAAAGGCGGGTTCGGATAGAGCGAGTCAAAGGCGCTGAGCGGGGCTTCGACCGGGCTCACAAATACTTCGCGCGTCGTTCCGCCGTCGACGTGTAACTCTTCGTAGTTCTGGCCACCCGCCACGACCTCGATCTTGACGGGCGGGAAGGCCGCCGGGATGGCGGCGGAGGCGAGGATGACTTTGCGGAAAAGCTCTGTCGCTTCCGGGCTGCGATTGAGTGCGATTTCGCCCATGTTCCAAACGACGGGGCGCTGAGCGTCGAGATTTGTCGTCAGCACCAAGAGCACGCGGCCGCGCTTGTACTGGGCCGCAACCCGGTCGAGTAACTGCCGGTCTATATATTGTGCAATCAGATCCTGAAGCGGCGCGGTGCTCGCGAGCGCCGGGCCGCCGAAGAGGCCGGACAAGATTTCCGGCGTGACGACCTGGTCCTGCTTGTATTGGGTCCAGATCACGCGGAGCTTTTCGTCTTCCGAAGGTCCGAGGAAGGCGAACGGCGCGATGATGGCGCCGGCGCTGACGCCGGTTACGACCTGGAATTCCGGACGGTCGCCGCGCTTCGTCCACCCAGCCAAGACGCCAGCGCCGAATGCGCCGTCCGATCCGCCTCCCGACAGTGCGAGCGTATCGACGAGCTTTCGGCCGTCCCGCGTTTTGGCGGTCTGTCCGATCGGAGGCATGTGCGCCGTGCGACGACGGACTTCTGCGAGGGGATTGCGGGGAACTTCGTCGGCCCAGAAGCGGACGCCGGGCATGCCTGGGATTTCGGCCGTCTCAGCCAACGTGGCGCTGCTGATACCGTTGCGCGGGATCGCAGCCGCGCAACCGGAGACCATAAGCGACGCCACCAGCAGTAGCCCGACCTGTAGCCTAGGCCCTTGCACTCTAGCTAACCCCCAACGCACTCTAACCCCTCGATAGAGCTTCCGGTTTACGGCACCGTGAAGGCTGCGGCAATGGCGGGGAAGGCTCAGTCTGACGATTAAACGGCGTTTCCAAAGATATTATGTGCGCGAGCGTGAACCGCTTAAACGGCATCGGGGCGCCGCATGGCAGGCTTTTCGAGCCGTATTCCATAGCGACGCCCCGGTGATCGAAACGCTTTGCGAGCGAAACCGGATTAACCGGCCAACGCCTCGACGTGCTCCCAGTTCACGAGATTGTCGAACCACGCCTCAAGGTACTTCGGGCGGGCGTTGCGGTAGTCGATGTAATAGCTGTGCTCCCAGACGTCGACACCGAGGATGGGCTTGGAGCCGTACATCAGCGGGTTCTCGCCGTTCGGAGTTTTGACGACCTCGAGCTTGCCGTCCTTGATGGCGAGCCAAGCCCAGCCCGAGCCGAATTGACCCTTGCCGGCTTCGATGAAGTCGTTGCGGACCTTGTCGTACCCGCCGTAACCGTCGACGAGGGTCTGGATGCTGCCCGGCAGCTTCTTGCCGCCGCCGCCCTTCTTCATCCATTGCCAGAAATGAAGATGGTTATAGTGCTGGCCAACGTTGTTGATGAGGCCGACGGCCTTATCGGCGTAAGCATTCTTCACGATATCTTCGAGCGACTGGCCCTCGTATTTGGAGCCAGCGAGGAGCTTGTTGCCGTTCTCGACGTACGCCAAGTGATGTTTGTCGTGGTGGAATTCGAGCGTCTCGGCCGACATGAAAGGCGCGAGGGCATCATAGGCGTAGGGAAGATCAGGTAATTTCAGCGTCATAGGACGACCACTCATTGGAGTTGGGGGTGGATCGAAAGTCGCGGGAAAGTAGCTTTAGCGATCCGCTTGCACAAGACATGGGCTGAACTTGCCGGTCGTGTTGCGGTTCCTACTTAGAGCTTGGTCTCGTCATCGCGCAGGCGCTTTTTAGCCTGTGGGGCCCGCCAAGCGCGAAAAGAGCAAGGTCGGGGAGCCGGCTTTTTCTCATTGGCCCGGCCAATTCTGCTCAAAACAATCGCTTGATTGAGGTCGGCGGGAATACTGGCGGAATTTTGGGGGCTTGACCAAATCGATCGACGGGAAATGGGGCGGACCCGACCGGCACCGTCCCGGTTGGCCTCTTTGCCCCCTAGGTAATAAAAGGGCCGTCTCAAATGAGCTTGGCTATTGCAGGGAAAAGAGGGACGGGCGAGTTTCGCGCTCCCATTCGCAAAGGCCTTCGGCGTTCTTTATTAAGGATAGGCCGGCCGGCTTATGCCGAAAGGCGCGAAAATACATATCTGAGATTGCGAACCGGCGACTTCGGATCTATTTTTCAACCCGCACGTTTGCTCTGATATTTGTTTGTTCAAATGCAATACTGACTGCTTTTTCATTTAGATATATGTAGCCTCAGGCATTAGAAACTGGGAAGGCCAGCAGCCTAAAAGACACCGGACCAATTAGCCCTCGCATCAATAAGTGTTTGCCGAAAATTCACGACTATTGATGAGTGTGCGTTGACAAGGTGACACATCGCGGAGATTCGTGCTGCGAGGGCTTACCGATGTGGTTACACCGCCCAGCAGCATTCAATAGAGGTTTCAGTTTGTCATGCGAAAGGTTCAGAAGATGGCGGCGATCAATGTCGACAAGCTCTCTCTAAAAGAACTTGTTGATCTTGAATCCAAGGTTCAAAGGGCCATCGCCGTTGCTCGGGATCGCGAACGTTCCGAGTTGAAAAAGAAAGTGGCCGATATGGCCGAAACACACGGATTTTCGGTTGCCGAATTGTTTGGCGGCGTGCGGGGCCGCGGAGCGGGAAAAAACAAGTCGGTTGGCGTTGCGAAGTACGCTAATCCCGAGAACAAATCCGACACGTGGACAGGCCGCGGCCGGAAACCCAACTGGTTGGTCGAGCGCCTGAGAAAGGGCGCAAAGCTCGCTGACTTTTCGATTTAATCAATCTGACTATTAGTCAGTAAGAGCCTGAATTACAGCGAATAGGCGGCGATATCCGAAGTGGATATTGCCGCCCATTCTGCATACGCCTTAAATTGATCATTCTTCAGCGGCCACCCCTTTATTCAGCGGCGGCGGAATTCGTAAAGCGCGCGTACGCATCCTGATGTTTTGTGCGTGCAACCTGATGGAATTCAGGGGCGAACGGGATCAGATTTTCATATTGATCGCAGTCGTTAGCACTCACCTATTGACAGTGCTAGCAGGCGGCCGCATATAGCTCACGTGCTCGGGCTTTATAGGAGCCGGTCACGGTTTAGCCGGACGAGCGTTCAGCTGCCGGTCAATCGGCCCCCGAGCCGCGAGCTCTAGAATTGTTCATCAAATCATGAGGTTAGTCCCATGACGTTCCGTCCGCTCCACGATCGTGTTGTCGTGAAACGTATCGAGGAAGAGTCGAAAACCGCTGGCGGCATCATCATCCCAGATACCGCCAAGGAAAAGCCGCAGCAGGGCGAAGTCGTTGCTGTTGGTCCCGGCGCTCGCGACGAAGCGGGTAAGGTCAACCCACTCGACGTCAAGGTTGGCGACCGTGTTCTGTTCGGCAAGTGGTCGGGCAGCGAGGTCAAGATCGACGGCGAAGATCTCCTGATCATGAAGGAGAGCGACATTCTCGGCGTGCTCTCGGCTCCCGCCAAGTCCAAGGCCGCAGCTTAATAATTTCTCCCCCCACAGCTTAGGAGTTGCTCCACATGGCAGCTAAAGACGTCAAGTTCGCCCAAGACGCTCGCGAGCGCATGCTTCGCGGCGTCGACATCCTTGCCAACGCGGTCAAGGTCACGCTCGGTCCGAAGGGCCGTAACGTCGTCATCGAGAAGTCGTTCGGCGCGCCGCGCATCACCAAGGACGGTGTGACGGTTGCGAAGGAAATCGAGCTCGAAGACAAGTTCGAGAACATGGGCGCGCAGATGCTCAAAGAGGTCGCGTCCAAGACGGCCGATCTCGCGGGCGACGGCACCACGACGGCAACGGTTCTTGCTCAGGCGATCGTGCGCGAAGGCGCGAAGTCGGTTGCAGCCGGTTCCAACCCGATGGACCTGAAGCGCGGCGTCGATCTCGCTGTTCAGACCATCGTCGAAGACCTCAAGACGAACTCGAAGAAGGTCACGAAGGACCAGATCGCTCAGGTCGGCACGATCTCGGCCAACGGCGACGAAGTCGTCGGCAAGAAGATCGCGGAAGCGATGGACAAGGTTGGTTCGGAAGGCGTGATCACGGTCGAGGAATCCAAGACCCTCGATTTCGAACTCGATGTCGTCGAAGGCATGCAGTTTGATCGCGGCTATCTCTCGCCGTACTTCATCACGAACGCCGACAAGATGATTGCCGAGCTCGAAAGCCCCTACATCCTCATTCACGAGAAGAAGCTCTCGGGTCTGCAGGCGATGCTTCCGGTTCTCGAAGCCGTCGTTCAGTCGGGCAAGCCGCTCCTCATCATCGCTGAAGACGTCGAAGGCGAAGCGCTCGCAACGCTCGTCGTCAACAAGCTTCGCGGTGGCCTCAAGGTTGCTGCCGTCAAGGCTCCGGGCTTCGGCGATCGCCGCAAGGCCATGCTCGAGGACATCGCTGTTCTCACGGGCGGCACGGTGATCTCGGAAGATCTCGGCATCAAGCTCGAGACGGTTACGCTGCAGCAGCTCGGCCGCGCCAAGAAGGTGACGATCGACAAGGAAAACACCACGATCGTCGACGGTTCGGGCAAGAAGACCGACATCGAAGCTCGCGTGAAGCAGATCAAGGCGCAGATCGAGGAAACGTCCTCGGACTACGATCGTGAGAAGCTTCAGGAGCGTCTCGCTAAGCTTGCTGGCGGCGTTGCCGTTATCAAGGTCGGCGGCGCGACGGAAGTCGAAGTCAAGGAACGCAAGGACCGCGTCGACGACGCGCTGCACGCAACCCGCGCAGCCGTTGAAGAAGGCATCGTTCCTGGCGGCGGCGTCGCTCTGCTCCGTGCAGGCAAGGCCCTCGACAAGCTGAAGCCCGAGAACGACGACCAGAAGGTCGGCATCAACATCGTTCGCAAGGCTCTGCAGGCTCCGGCTCGTCAGATCGCAGCTAACGCTGGTGAAGATGGCTCGGTCATCGTCGGCAAGATCCTCGAGAACTCGACCTATGCGTTCGGTTACAACGCTCAGTCGCACGAGTACGGCGATCTCTTCGCCCAGGGCGTCATCGACCCGACGAAAGTCGTTCGTTGCGCACTGCAGGACGCTGCTTCGGTCTCGGGTCTCTTGATCACGACGGAAGCGATGATTGCCGACGTGCCGAAGAAGGACTCTGGCCACTCGCACGGCGCCCCCGGCGGCGGCATGGGCGGCATGGGCGGCATGGACTTCTAAGGAAGTTTTGGCCTCCGCGCCGTGCAACTCCCTCGAGGAGTTGTCCCCCTCGGCGAAGTCAGAAATCAGAAAGCCCCGCAGCGATGCGGGGCTTTTTTTGTGAGCGAGAATTTTAGGAGGGTCGATGCCTCAAATGAGCAGAGGCGGAAGCGGGTGAATTCCAGGTTTTCCTCAAACATTTGCTCGCGGAAATATGCAGACGCGGATTGTCATTTGTTCAAGGCCGATTCTCGTGATTAATCCGTAGTCAAATATTTCGCGGAATTCTTTGATGCTTTTTTCCTTTTGGTCCGGTCACGTGACCTGGATGGAGCGCCTTTGCGTTGCGTCGGCGAAGGCCATTGGTGAAGATCTCATGGTTTTCACCTATGACAACCGGGAAAAATTGGCAGCCAAGCTCGGCTGCCGCGTTCTCGATGCCGCCTCGATCTTCAGTACCGCCAAAAGAGACGAGGTTCTCGGGTTGGGCGTCGCGCACCTTTCCGATTTCTTTCGGCTCGAGGGCATCGCGCAAGGATGCGGGACCTGGACCGATCTCGATGTGATCTTCATCCAGCCGCTTCCAAGATCCGAATATGTGTTCGGTTGGCAGAATGAGGACCGGATCGGCAATTCCGTTCTTCGCCTGCCGCCCGATAGCGAACTTCTCAAGCGATACCTGGCTTTTTGCCGGAAGCGGCCGATGCATCGTTTTGTGATGCCCTGGATGCCGTGGCCGACGAAATGCAGCCGGCTTATAAAAGGCATTGGCGCTGCGGCAGTCGGCGTTCGTCTTCCTGCGCCCAAATACGGACCGGCGGCGCTGACGTACTTCGCGGAGCTTTGCGGGGTCGATCGCCTCGCGCTCCCCAGGGAGGTTCTTTATCCGATCCCGATCAGAGGGCCTGCGATCACGCGCGTCTTCGAGCCGGGCTTCATCGAGTCGCTCATCACGCCTGAAACGGTCTGCGTGCATCTCTGGCGATCTACGTTTGAAGGCCGCAACGGACTTAGCCTGCCGAAATCAGGATGGCTGGCCGAGCGGGTGGAAGCGTTGTTGCCTTCAGTGAAGGAGACGGTGGGGCTTGGTTAGGGGTGCGCTTTGCGGGCCTATTCAAGCGAGAGGTATTTGCCTCGGGACAATGCTTTTCACCAATTTTCCGCCGCTCGTCCGTAGACGGCTTCTGTAATTGAATCGTTCAGCTGAACTATCGCCTGCGCTCCGTCGCGGATGATGGTAATCAAAACATCCCCCTCCGTGTAATAAAAATGCGTCAGGCCGTCTTTGCTTCGACCAAATCTCACTCCCACGGTAAAGCGGCCTGTAATCGGCTGGCCGATATCAAGCTGAGAGATTAATGGGAAGCCTATGCGAGCGGCGTCTCCCGCTTGAACTTCCAGCACACCCTTAGGTAACTCCATTCTCTCCGGGGACCTTCCTTGTAAGGTGATGGAGCCTCGTTCGATCTTCATGAAAAGCGGATGAATGGAACGGTTCTCCAGAAATCCTGCCAAGCCGACGACGTATTTGTTTGTCGCCGTATCGTCCCCTATGGAACTCGGCGACAGGTTTTTGAGCCGGAAAGCACGCTCAATCGAATGCGTCCGCATGTATTCGGTGACATGGACGAATGCGATTGCGACGAGGCAAGTGGTAGTCACCGCGAAGAAGAGTATCTGATACCAAGGGAGCTGGAAGGAGTTGGTCCAGGCCAGGAATGCACTCATCGCTCCCGTTCCAAAAGCGAGAGTGAGGAGCCACCCAAACGCTTCCCACGCTTCTTTGAGACGAGAAAAGAACCCCCAAGGCTTAACCGCTGGTCTCGACATCGGATCCCCCACGTGACTCCTGGCGACCCTACCGCGCCAGAGGCATGAGGGGAATCTCTCCACCCCCTAACTGGCCAGTGCTCAATTTATAGCTGTGTACAGTCTGTCGCACCGGTTCGCGGCGCGCAGAATTCCTGTACATTTATTCTTGCGCATTACTGCAAAATCTGAAGACGAGCGTCCGCATGAACAGTCATGCGCAGACGAAGGGGATGCTTTTTCTCTGAACACCAAGACAAAGGGAAGAATAGATGTCGGCCGATATCCTGTCCAAGCTCAAGACCTTACACGACGATGTTCGAGCGCGCATTGAGGCGTCGTCGGACTTCAAAGCCATGAAAGCCGTCGAAAGAGCTATCGGCGAGC
Source organism: Hyphomicrobium sp. 99 (assembly GCF_000384335.2). Lineage (NCBI taxonomy): Bacteria > Pseudomonadati > Pseudomonadota > Alphaproteobacteria > Hyphomicrobiales > Hyphomicrobiaceae > Hyphomicrobium > Hyphomicrobium sp. 99. The sequence continues at coordinate 3,320,466 of NZ_KQ031382.1, read as the reverse complement.
TTTCGGAAGTAATCAGTCCATCTGCTGCTGCAGAGGCGCCAGCCGCTGCCGCTGAACCGGCGGCTGAGGCAGCTCCGGAGGTTGTGGCTGAGGCGGCTGCTGAAGCCGCTCCAGAAGCCGCTGCAGAGGCCGTAGAGGCGGCTGCTCCAGCAGAAGCTGCCGCAGAGGGGGCTGTCGCGGAAGCCGCTCCTGAGGCAGCTCCGGAGGCTGCAGCCGAGGTGGCCGCTGAGGCTGCTCAAGCGCCAGCCGAGGTCGCTGCCGAAGAGGCACCCGCGGCCGAGGCATCTTCTGAGGCGCCGGTCGCCGAAGCTGTTGCCGAGGAAGCGGCGCCAGCATCTGAGGCTCCGGCGGAGGAGGCTCCGGTCGCGGAAGCTCCTGCGGCTGAAGCTGCAGCTGCCGAGCCGGCTGCGGAGCCTGAGGCACCGGCAGCGGAAGCTGCTGCGCCTGAAGCGTCTGAGGCAACGGAAGCACCAGCGGCTGCGATCGAAATCCCAGCTGAAGACAAACCGTTGGTCGCTGCGATCGTCGCCAATGGGGCTGCCGGGCCTTCAGAGGCTGCGACTACAACTTCAAGTGCTTCTTAAAGGATCTTTGGGGTCACTCTTTCGACGGAAGCCCCGGCAGCGAGAGCCGGGGCTTTTGCGCGGGTCTTAAACGGGGCTGAGCTGGTGAACGTGATGGGGAACCTCATGGGCGGTTCCTGATTTGAGGGGATTGAGAGCAGACGACGAAGTTCGTCGAACATTGGAATAGCCGAGGAGGCTCAGCCATGAATGCGGTCGAAATCCATGATCATGCCCGCAAGCTCTATGGATCTCACGGACCCAAGGCGCTGGCGGAGGCGGCGGAGATGGTGCGGCGGTACGCTCAGACCGGAGATAAGAAGCTCGCTGACGATTGGCGGCGCATTGAATCTGCGCTCAGGGAGCTGCGCGGGCCGGGCCTCAGCTGAGCGTCAAAGAAGCCGATCAGATTTTGGCGCCGATGCGCGCGAGCGCGGAGTAATCGAAGCGGCCCTGACTGAACGCTGCCGTTCGGCCATGGTGTTTTGCGGCTTCACGAACGACGCTTTCGAGATCAAGCCGCGGTGTGACGCTGAAACGGGCGAGCCATGCGCGCATGGCGCTGCGCGGAAGCTTAGGCATCGATTGCATTGTGCCGAAATCGACGATGTGCAGTTCTCCACGCGGGGCGAGCTGCAGGATGGCGCGGTCGATCACGGCTTCCCAGGGCGGAATCATCGACAGCGCGTAGGAAATGAAAATCCTGTCGAACTTTTTGACGCCGAAGAGTTCCGCCGCGGAAAACGTCGTGGCGTCGGCCTGCGCGACCGATATGGCATCCCGGGCGGGGCTGCGATCGATGGCGGCGCGTGCCGTTTTCAGCATCTCTTCGGATACGTCGAGACCGTAGAACTGCACGGCCGGATAGAGGTGCGCGGCGCGCAGCAGGTTGCGCGCCGTTCCGCATCCGATCTCGAGCACCGATCCGGCGACCGGCGGCCTGATCTCTTCAATCAGCTGATCGCGGCCGAGGAGATAGTAGCGGCGCGTCAGATCGTAGATGTAGCGCTGGTGGCGATACATGCCATCCATCGCGCTTGCGGCCGTGTCGGTCATCGCAGAGGTCATGCGGTTTTGACGTAGAGGTGGAAGCCGCCGTAGATCGCGGACCGATCCTTGTTGTGGATCTCGGCCGATTTCGCGGCGTCGTAGGTCCACTGGTTCAGGATGGCATCCGAGACGCGGCCGGGGAGAATGCTTTCCTCGCCTGCGGTGCGGAAGATGACACGGGCGCCCGCGCGAGCCGTGCGGGTGATCTCACGCCAGAGCGAATTGAGCGCGGCGTCGTCCATCCAGTCCTGTGCGTCGAGCAACACGTAGCGGTCGAGGCTGTCTGCCGGTTCGTTCGACAGGAAGCGGATCATGTTGTCGTGGACGACGTTGACCCGGCCGGCGCGGGCCTTGACGGCCATGAAGTTCGACTTGTCGAGGTAGGGCGGGCAGGGGCCTTCGCCTTGTGCCGCGTAGCTGCGGCCGAACGCCTGCCAGGCGAAATAGTTGTCTTTCAGATCGAAGCCGGTTGCCAAGCGCTCGGCGCGTTCCTTCAGAACATCGGCCATGGTGCGGGTGCCCCCGTTCGACAACGCATCGTATTGCACCGGCGGAATGCCCAAGCCAAAGAGCGAGGCGCGGTTCGATGTGATCCAGCGCAACACGGGATGATCGAAGGCGGGGGCGACTTCGCGGGCGAAGATTTCGCGCTGCTCGTCGATGTTGCGGGCATCCAGAATGCGTTTCGGGTTTGCGCCGAACACGCGGGCCGCGAGATGTCCGGTGGCGATGAATCGTCCGAGCAGTCCGTAGTGATAGAAGTTGCGGGCGAAGCGCGAGATGCGGCGGCGGCCCGTCAGATCGCGGCCTTCCCAATAGCTCCGCGTATCCGCGTCGAGGTGCTGGGCGATGAGATCGTTATAGAGCGCGACATTGCGGCGGTCGTTGGCGGCGCCGAAAAAGCGAAAGAACGTTGCGTGGTTCGGCAGGTGCTGAGCGGCGGCAAGTTTCAGCTTCAACAGCGCGATGTGCGTTTCGTTGAGGTCGATCGCGTAAATGCGGGCCGGGTTCGCGGTCAGGTAGCTCATGACGTTGCAGCCGCCCGAGGCAATCGTGAGCATCCGGCTTTGCGGCGTGAGTTCGAGCGCTTCCATATCGGCGCGCGGATCTTCCCAGATCTGCGGATAGACCATCGAGCGGAATGCGAACGTGAAAGTGCGTTCGAGTATGCCGGCCGGGCTCAAAGCGCTGTTCTGGTGAACTGCTTCGCTCAAGAGATCGGAACTCGTCGGCTCAAAAACTTTGGCGGTGGCGTTCAAGGGAGATCTCCGTTTTGTTTGTTTTGGGCGACACGCGTTCCGCGTGCCGGCCGCCCAAAACGAGGGACGACACGCGAGCCGGCCGCCCGAAACTCGCAACTATGCCGCTTCGATGAACCAACGGCCTGAAGGCGCCTGCGAACCGCGGGCGGCCAGATGTTCCTTCCAACGGATGATTTCGAATTGGCCGTCGAAGCGCTCGCCTATGGCGGTGCAGCTTTCGACCCAGTCGCCGCAATTCAGGTAGTGGATGCCGTCGATCATGCGTTCGTTGGCGTGGTGGATGTGGCCGCAGATGAGGCCCTGCGTGTCGCGGCGGCGGGCTTCGCCGGCGAGAGCTTCTTCGAACTCGCCGATGTAATTGACGGCGCTTTTCACCTTGTGTTTCAGGAACGCCGATAGCGACCAGTGTCCGAGGCCGAGCATGCGGCGCATGAAGTTCAGCGGCACGTTGAGTGCGAGGGCGGCGTCGTAGGAACGGTCGCCGAGGAACGCAAGCCAGCGGGCGTAGCGAACGACGACATCGAATTCATCGCCATGCAGAACGAGATAGCGCTTGCCGTTGGCGCCTTCGTGCACGGCATCGCGGCGAAGTTCGACGCCGCCGAAGTTCATGCCGGTATAGTCGCGCAAGCCGTCGTCGTGATTGCCGGGAATGAAGACAACGCGCGTACCCTTTCGCGATTTGCGTAAGAGCTTCTGCAGGACATCGTTATGGCTCTGCGGCCAGTGGGGACCGCGGCGCACCTTCCAGAAATCGACGATATCGCCGACCAGATAGAGGTCCTGGCATTCGACTGTTTTCAGGAAGTCGAGAAGAGCTGTCGCTTGCGAATTGCGCATCCCGAGGTGAATGTCGGAAATGAAGACGGCTCGGTATTCGAGGTGTTCCGGGTTCGGTGCGCTCAAGGTCGGCCCCCAGTCAGTACGCTTCCCATAAAAGCGACTAAGCTTTCATGTAAAACGTAGGACGGGATTCATGTTACAGGCGTGTGACGAAGGCCTGCGGCAGCTTCAAATGCGAGTTGTAAAAGTTAGCGCTAGCCTGGATTTACCAAGACCAGTCGATGAAATCTGTAGCTAGGCGAGGCTTTTTGTCGGCGCTGGGTGAATCCGCTTGCGCGGAGCCGGCCAAAGGCGGGACCGCCGGGCATGGAGCTAAAGCTCGCCCAGCGGCTGACCTTCAATTCTACAGCTCTATGCGTTGGGAGATCCGTTCCCACGCAAACAACAGAGCCGTGTCGATGGCGCCGACGATAAGAAATGCCAGCGCGATCGGATACGTCGATGATTCAGGCAATCCCAGATCGACTCCGCGAGTCGAAACGGCGAGTGCTGAGATAAGGCTGAGAAGAGCTAGAATAGCGAAGACAACTTGGACGAACTTGAGCGAACGCTCGCGCTCGGGACCGATGGTGTCCATCAGGGCATTTCCTCAACGCAATACAAACGGCTGACCCCGCAACGGTGGGGAACTTAGCTTGAGCAAAAGCCAACGTGAAGTGAAATTTGATGCTTAGCTATGCAAGTGCCTTCGCCGCCAATAGTTTCAGCACGTTGCATTGTTGTTCGGCATCGGTCGGGAAATTGTTCCCAATCCACCAGCTTTCGAATGCTTTAAGAATGCCGCCGAGGGCCGGTCCCGGCGCGACGCCAAGCGCGATCACGTCGCTTCCTGAGACAGGCAATTTCGGAGCTTTCCAGCGATCCGGCAGCAGCGCTCTGGCGCGCCAATTGGGGGCGTTGGGAGATGCTTCAGTGCGCGCCCAGGCGAGCATGACCGCCCGCTTGAAGTTTTCCGGGCCGAGCCGGTAGAGGGCGGCGCGGCCTGTCGCTTCGGGTGTTTCCGGATCGATGCCCGGTTCGCCGGTGAAAACAGCGGCGATGCGCGATGCTTCTGCATTCGAGAGCCTGAGCTGCTCGGCGAGGAACCTATCGTCGCCCGGATGAATAACGGCGAGCGCGGCCAAACGCGTTATCGGGTCCGGTGCTTCGCCGAGAGCGGCTTCGATTGCGACGAGCCGCGCGAAACGATCAGGCTCGATGCGCGTGCGGATCGCGAGTTGCAAGATGCCGGCTTTGTACATGACGTCGAGCGCTTCCGGCGCGCCCGGCGCTGCGAAGAGCTTCAGCATCTCGGCACGAACACGTTCGGCGGAGAGAAGAACCAGGCCTTCCTTCAACTCGTCTGCGGCTGCGAGGCCTGTCGGATCGATCTGGCCATTTCCGTATTGAGCGCTGAAACGGAAGAAGCGCAGAATGCGAAGATAATCCTCGCGTATCCGCTGTTTTGCATCGCCGATGAAACGAACGCGACGCTTGCGTAAGTCTTCGAAGCCACCGACCGGATCATAGAGAGTTCCGTCGGGATCACAGTAGAGTGCGTTGATCGTGAAGTCGCGGCGCGAGGCGTCTTCTTTCCAGTCGTCCGTGAAGGCAACGACCGCGTGCCGGCCGTCGGTCTCGACGTCGCGGCGGAGCGTTGTGACTTCATAGGATTGTCCGTCCGCGACGACTGTTACGGTGCCGTGGTCGATGCCCGTCGGATAGGCGCCGAGGCCGGCGGCGCGGGCGAGCCGCATGGTCTCGTCCGGAATGGCCGTCGTCGCGATATCAACTTCATTGACCGGGCGATCGATCAGGGTGTTGCGGACAGCGCCACCGACCACGCGCGTTGTCGCGCCGTCTTTCGCAAGCGCTGCGAACACTTTTTCGATCGCGGGAGAGCGGAGCCAAGCGGCGTTCACGCGTGGCCATTTGATTGTGGTTTCTCGCATGGATCAGGGCTTCGCCGTTTGCGGTTCGGCGGGTTCGGGAACATGGACGCTATGAGCGGGCTCCAGTTTTCCATCTTCGATCGAGGCAGGGACGTAAACATCACGCGGATCGTTGTGTGAGCGGGAGGAAAACGCGATGAGCGTTCCAAGCATCAACGCTGCGCCCGCGAAGAACAGGCGAAGCAACGGAGCCCGCGCAACGATCGTCGGCAGGCCCGCCCATTCGTCTTCCTTGAACGCGATCCACATGACGTACACCAACGTCGGCAACATGAAGAAAAATATGTTCTCTATGACAATTCGGGTCATGTGCTGAACAGTCTCCGATAGAGCGTGCGAATGATGCCCGCCGTCGCGCCCCAAATATAGCGCTCTCCGTAAGGCATCGCATAGAAATGACGCTCGACGCCTCCGTAGACCCGACTGTGTATCTGATGATTGGCTTCGTTCATTAAAAAAGCGAACGGAACTTCAAAAACGGCGGCGACCTCCTCTGGATCGGCGGTCAGCTTGAAGCCGGGGCGGACGAGGGCAACGGATGGCGTGATGATGTAGCCCGTGCCGGTGCGATACGGCGGGAGGAATCCGAGGGGCTCGATGAAGGCAGCATCCAACGCAATCTCTTCCCGGGTCTCCCGCAGTGCAGCAGCGAGCGGACCAGCGTCGTGAGTTTCCACCTTTCCACCAGGAAAGGCGATCTGACCCGCGTGAGATGGCAAATGATCCGTTCTCGTCGTCAGCAGGACGGTCAGGGGCGAGTGCGCTATGATCGGCACGAGGACGGCGGCATGGCGAAGGCCTGCTGGAATGCGCTCACTTCCGGGATTGAGGTCATCGTCGCCGGGCGAGTGAGGTTCGTTAAGGAGGGGCGGGTTAGGGAGGAGGCGCGACCGCGCTAGTACCTCGAACGCCGCAGCATCGAATTCCGGTATGTTCATATCGGTCATATTAGGGGCGGAAAGCGGGTTCATTGCTCAACCTTAGCGGAAGTTGAAGGATGAGACGATCGGATGGCCGGGCTCCAATGAATCACGGTACCTTCTATTCGTGATTTCAAGCTGTGTCTCGTTGACAAACTCGATGACAGGCAGGTGGAGCTGACCTTGGCGTACGTAAGAACGACATCGCCGTTTCGTGTGCTGGGCCTATGCATCATGGCTCTGGCGATGCTGTTCGTTGTCCCGTCGCTAAATGCGCAGGCGCTGTCGACGGCGGATTTTTTCGCCTCTCTTTCCGATGGCGAGGTGCAGCAGTTTCAGGAGTGGAAGGCCGCGCGGCGAATTTTCGAGGCGCAGCTCGATCAATACTGGGCTGCGGTGGACCAGAAGCGCCTTGGACGCAAGAAGAAGCGGTCTCAGAAAGTTCCGTTCGACTCGACCGATTATGTGATGAGCTTCCCGCCGACTTATCAGGGTCCACCATTGTCGGGCGATCTCGCCGCGAAGTACGAAAAATTCCTCACGGCGCAGCGACAGAGCGATCCGACGCAGCCGAAAGAGCTGGCGACAATCCCTGATTACCTCGTCGCGGCGAAGAGCGTTTACAACTTCGCTCCGGAACGGGTGTCGGAGAAGGAATTCAAGCTTCGCTATGCGACGGAAGCTGCGGCTCTCGGACTTTCGAAGGAGCAGGTCGTCAGGGTTTACGCGCTCGAGACGGGCGGCGTCGGCACCTACGATATGCAATCGGGAATTCATCCGACCAAGAAGACCGGTCGTGCGATTTCGAGTGCGCTCGGCTATGCGCAGCTTCTCGACGCCAACTCGATCAACGAACTCGCGCGCAGCGGGCCGATTTTTATTTCGCGCCTCACTCAGAAGCTCCGCAATCCGAAGAACTCGCCGGAACGAACGGCGCTGCTGAAGCACAAGCTGGCGGTGCTGAAAAAAATGTACGCGAACGTCAAGCATCAGCCGTTCGAATGGGATGTGCAGCAGGCCTACGCGAAAACGCGCGAGGGCATGGGCATTCACACGCTCAACATCGACGGCGATATCGGGCCGATGCTGCAGGCGATGAAGCTCAAGACACTGCGGGATACGGCAGAAAAGCAGGGCCGATATTCGCTTTCCGGAGCTGAACTCGAATTGATGAATCTGGCGGGACCGATGACGGGCCTTGAAATGATGCAGTCACCAGGAACGGAAGCGCCGACGCCGAACTTCTTCTCGAGGCGCGCCTACTACGTCAATAAGATGGTGATCGGGTTGACGGGGTCGCAGCTGCAGGCTGAACTCGACCGGCGGATGACGTATGCGATCTCGAAGCCGGGGTCGGTTGAATTTGCGGCTGCGTTCGACAGCATTTCGGCGAGAGGCGCCGAGCGTTGAGCCCGGCGCCGCTATTGCGTGGCGATCCGCTAATCAATCGCCTTTTTCATTCTTAGGCGCGCACGTCTTCCGTCGTTAGCGCGGGGTAATCGGTATAGCCCTTGGCGGTGCCGCCGTAGAACGTGGACGGGTCGGGCGGGTTCAGTGGCGCGTTCAGCTTGAACCGCTCGGGCAGGTCTGGGTTGGCGATGAACTGCTTGCCGAAGGACACCGCATCGGCCGCTCCGGATTTAATGACAGCCTCCGCCGATTCCTTCGTGAACTTCTCGTTGACGATGAACACGCCGCCGAATGCTTTCTTGAGCTCTGGGCTGATCCAATCCGCGGCTTCATGTTCGCGCGTGAAGATGAAGGCGATTTTGCGCTTTCCGACTTCGCGGGCGACGTAGCTGAAGGTCGCGAGGCGGTTGCTGTCGCCCATCGTGTGTGAATCGCCGCGCGGCGCGAGATGGAGGCCGACGCGATCAGCGCCCCAAACTTCGATGCAAGCGTCAACGACTTCGAGCATCAAACGCGCGCGGTTTTCGATCGGGCCGCCGTAGGCGTCGGTGCGATGGTTCGTCGAGTCCTGCAGGAACTGGTCGAGGAGGTACCCATTGGCGCCATGAACTTCGACGCCGTCGAAGCCTGCGCGCTTGGCGTTTTCGGCGCCGCGGCGATAGTCGGCGATGATGCCGGGGATTTCGCTCAGCTCCAGCGCTCGCGGCACGACGTAATCGCGCATCGGGCGTACGAGGCTCACGTGGCCCTTGGCGGCGATGGCGCTCGGCGCGACAGGCAATTCGCCGTCGAGATAGACAGGATCAGAGATCCGGCCGACATGCCAGAGCTGCAAGAGAATGGTGCCGCCTGCGGCGTGGACGGCATCGGTGATGCGCTTCCAGCCTGCGACCTGCTCCTCCGACCAGATGCCTGGGGTGTCGGGATAGCCAACGCCCATCGGCGTAACGGAGGTTGCTTCCGAGAGCATCAATCCGGCGGACGCCCGCTGCACGTAATACTCGCGCATGAGGTCGTTGGGCACCCGGCCGGCACTGGCGCGGCAGCGGGTCAGCGGCGCGAGCACGACACGATTTTTGAGCGTGAACGCCCCGGCTTGGAGCGGATCGAAGAGTGATGCCATTGGATCTTCCTGGAAATTGTGCGGCGGGAAAGCTTCTAATAGGGCGGCCGTCAGGTGTGTCTAAGCTGGGGCGGAAGCGGAGCCAACTCAAGATGGCGGGCACTGCATTATTGCCGCGGCTGCAATAGTCGGCGCTGTTGCTGCAAAAACCTTCAGGCTTCGACCGAGTCCGCGGTCTGTGGCTCGGGAGAAAAAAGGGCTTTCAGCGTTGAAGGCTCGTAGATGCGCTCTTCGAACTTTCCGCGATACTTTTCACGGATTGTCTGTCCGAGCCGGGTAAGTGCGCTTTCGTCGACCGTTTCATTGAGCGAGATACTTCCGTTGCGAAGCTTGCTCGTTCGCCAGGTCTTGAAAACGCCGCGCCGCCGATCCGGAATGCCGCGAATATCCTGCTGGACGAGACGCAGATACGGAATGCGACTGCCGAGAGCATAACGCCATCCAGCTTCCGGCGGGTGCAGGGGGCCCAGCGGATCGGGCTTCGCCTCGCGGTTCAGCTTTTCGATATCGATCGCGAGGTCTGTGGCTGATTGGATTTTCGCGGCCATCCAGAGAAGCGCAATATCGGAGAGTTCCGTTTCGGGCGAGCCGCCGCCCACGTCGGCGTGTGTTCCGGGAAACCACGCTTGCTGGACGTGCCGATGCGGCGGCAATGCGATGTCATGGGGAAGCGTGAACATCGCGGGGCGGAATGTGCCGCGCGTTTCGTCGATCGCAACGGCGTGCAGCGCGACGTCGATCGTGTCGTGCCATCGGACGTCGTGGTAACTGCGGCTGCTGCGGAGCCATCGCCACCAGTGTGGAGTTCCGGCATATTCGACCGTATCCCAGACGCCGATGCAGCGGATCGGGACCGGATAGTGGCAGGAGCTGCTCTGTTCGGCGACGGCATTGAAATCGCGTCGGCGTTCCGGTTTTCGATAGAGGCGCCAAGCGTCGTCGATGGCGAAGCCCGCGTCCTTTCGTGCGATGCCGAAAAGCGCGATGAAGCTCGCGAGGCTGCGCGCTTCGTAAGCGCCGCGCGAGAAACCGAATAGATAGATTTCATCGCCCGGTTCGTAGGTATGGCTGAGGAACTGGTAGGCCGCGCGGATCCGCTCGCCAATTTCAAAACCTGTGGCTTCCTTGAAGGAAATCGATCCTTTTTGCGAGGCCGGGGTGCCCACGACATAGCGTACGAGTTGCCTGACGCCCTGATCATCTGCGGGGAGGACGGCGCGTGTGAGCTTTGCAACGTTGGTCGACGGCAATGCCTCGACATCGTCGTTCCACGTGCCATCCATGGAGCAGACGAGGCGTTTCATTGTGCCTTCCCCCCGAAGGCTGCCGTCGCGCTATCGAAGCGCGAAAGCCATTAGGGCCACTTTACCAGGGGCGGCATCGACGAAAGAATGCTTTCGACATTGCCGCCCGTTTTAAGTCCGAACATCGTGCCGCGATCGTAGAGAAGGTTATATTCGACGTAGCGGCCGCGGCGAACCAATTGCTCATCGCGCTGCTCGTCGGTGTAGGCCGCCGCGTAATTGCCTCTCACGAGCATGGGATAGACGCTCGCGAAAGCGCGGCCGACGTCCTGCGTGAAGGCGAAAGCTGCGTCCCAGCCGCCTTCGGCTTCGGAGGGCGTCAGGTAATCGTAGAAAATACCGCCGACGCCGCGCATTTCGTTTCGATGCGGCAGGAAGAAATACTCGTCGCACCATTTCTTGAGCTTGGCGTAATCGGCAATCGGGTGAGCCGCACACGCGCCGTACATCGCGGCATGAAATGCCAGGGTGTCGGCATCCGATTGCGTGCGGCGCTTTTCGAGCACGGGCGTCAGGTCGGCGCCGCCGCCGAACCACCATTTGGACGTCGTGATCATGCGGGTGTTCATGTGAACCGCCGGCACGTTGGGGTTGCGCGGATGCGCGATCAACGAAATGCCGGATGCCCAGAATTCGGGGCTTTCATCGGCGCCCGGAATCTGTTTGCGGAATTCTGGTGCGAATTCTCCGTAAACGGTCGACGTATGCACGCCCACTTTTTCGAAGACGCGGCCGTTCATCATGCTCATCACGCCGCCGCCGCCTTCGGCGCCTCTGTGATCGGTGCGTGACCAGGGCGTGCGTGTGAACGTGCCCGGCGCATCGCTGCCATGCGGAGCAGTTTCAGGAAGCCCAGCTTCGAGTTTCTCGAACGCAACGCAAATATCATCGCGCAGTTTTTCAAACCAGGCGCGTGCGGTTGCTTTCTTTTGCCCCAGAGGCGTATCGGATGCGTTCATCTAGAAGAGGGTACCGTGTCTTGTTTTTGACGGAAAAGACCCTTAGCCCTAACAGGCACCCACTTTCAATATCCGGTCGCCGTCGCCCGTCGGATCTTCCGACCTGCGATCATGCGCCGCTTTTTTGCTTGCGATAACATCATGCTTAGCCGCCTCATGCGTTGGGGGGAAACCCAAATCAAGCCGTTTGACGACCGCGCCATCGTGCGGCCGCCGGACCGGCTTTGGGCATTCTATTGGTTTTTTATCAAGCCTCTTTGGCCGTATTTCCTGCTTCTGCTGATTGCGGGCTGCCTGGGCTCCACGATCGAAGTGGCGCTGATGGGGTTTGTCGGCACGATCGTCGACAGGATGCGCGTGGAGAGCGATCCGGCGAATTTCGTCTCGACGCACGCCACGATGCTGACTCTGATGGCGTTTGTGGCGCTCATTCTGAGGCCTGTCGTTTCGACTGCGCACGACTTCATCAAAAATCAGATGCTTTCGGCCGGCTGCACATCGCGCATTCGCTGGCAGACGCACCGCTACGTGATGCGGCAGAGCCTCGGTTTCTTTCAGAACGATTTTGCGGGCCGTGTCGCCAACAAGATCATGCAGACCGGAACGTCGCTGCGTGAAAGCGTGGTGCAGCTCATCGACGCCCTTTGGTATGCGAGCGTGCAGTTCGTCGGGTCGGCGTTGTTGTTTGCTGCCTCGGATTGGCGGCTGACGATACCGCTCATCATCTGGCTCGTCGCCTATATCGTCGCGCTGCGCTATTTCGTGCCGCGCATCAAGCAACGCTCGACGGAAGCGTCCGAAGCGCGCTCGATGCTCGTGGGCCGCATCGTCGACAGCTACACCAACATCATGACGGTGAAGCTCTTCGCGCACGCTGAGCGGGAAGACGCTTACGCGCGCGAGGCGCTGACCGAGCAGATGCAGAAGTGGCAGGCTTCGCTGCGGCTCATCACGGCGATGGAAATCGTTCTCTATGTGCTGAACGGCATTCTTCTCGTCGCGACGACTGGAACTGCGATCTGGCTTTGGACCATGCAGTACGTCTCCGTCGGCGACATCGCTGTCGTCAGCGGTCTCGTCATTCGCATCGTGACGATGTCGGGTTGGGTGATGTGGACGATCGCGGACGTGTTCGAGAACATCGGCGTCGTGCACGAAGGCATGGAGACGATCTCGCGTCCGAACCTTCTGGTCGATGCTCAGGATGCCAAACCTCTCGTGGTCCCGCGCGGCGAGATCCGGTTCGATCACATTCACTTCCATTATGGCGCGGGCCGTGCGGCTTCGGCGGATGCGCCGCCTCGCGTCATTGAGTCGTTGTCGCTGACGGTTCGTCCGGGTGAAAAGGTGGGGCTCGTCGGCCGTTCGGGCGCCGGCAAGTCGACGCTCGTCAATGTGCTGCTGCGCTTCTACGACCTCGAAGGCGGCCGCATTCTGATCGACGGTCAGGATATCGCGCGTGTGACGCAGGATAGCCTTCGCGCCGAGATCGGTATGGTGACGCAGGATACGTCGCTGCTGCACCGTTCGGTCCGGGACAACATTCTCTACGGGCGTCTAGACGCGAGCGAAGCGGAAATGATCGCGGCGGCGAAACGGGCCCACGCGCATGAGTTCATCCTCGGGCTCGAGGATCTGAAGGGCCGTCGCGGCTACGATGCGCATGTCGGCGAGCGCGGCGTGAAGCTTTCGGGCGGGCAGCGGCAGCGCATCGCGATCGCGCGCGTATTGCTGAAAAACGCTCCTATTCTGGTTCTCGACGAGGCGACGAGCGCACTCGATTCCGAAGTCGAATCCGAAATCCAGTCGAGTTTCGAAACGCTGATGCGCGGCAAAACCGTGATCGCGATCGCGCATCGGCTTTCAACGATCGCGGCGATGGATCGTCTCGTCGTCATGGAGGACGGGCAGATCGTGGAGGAAGGCTCGCACGCCGATCTTCTGAAGCGCGGCGGGCTTTATGCGCAACTCTGGGCGCGCCAGTCGGGCGGCTTCCTGACGCGCGAGGCGGCGGAGTAGGTGGGGGCGTTTCCCCGCTATCGCTTGGTCCGGGGCTGTCTTGCGAGCGTCGGCGGTCTGTTTGCAGCCAGTGCTGCAAGCGTCGCGACGGCGTGGCGAACGTTGAAGAACCGCGGCACCTCGGATTTGTAAGCGAGGTAGGCGCTGCCGTAGCGCGTCTCGAGCCAAGGTTCCTCAGTAATCGCCATCATCGCATAGACAACGACGAGGGACGCGGCGAGCAGGGTTGCGTCCCAGGCGGCGGCAGCGAGCCCCAGAGTCGTGTACGCCGCGATGGCCGTTGCGTACTGCGGGTTTCGTGTCCAGCGGTAGATGCCGTCGGTCGCCAGGCCGCTCGCCTGGCAGTAGGTGGCTTTGCGGCCGAGCGACCATAGCGCGTTGATGTAGGCCAATCCGGCGATCGCTGAGACGGCTGCGAGCGCAATCCGAAGCGGGACGGCGGGACCGGTGAGCGTCGTCAAAAAGCGCTCGATGCCGAGGACCAGCACGACGACATTCAATGTGCGGAAGAGAGTCCAGAAGCCGAAGCTTTTGAGTGAGCCCGCGGGCGGCGCGGGCCAGATGCGCCATTCGCTATTCAGTTGGCCCGCGATGAGGCCTGCGATCAGCAATATTGCCGATGCGGCGCCTGCAATTTCCAGAAACGTCTCGATCGGCATGGCGCTGTGATTCGTGAAGGCTGCGCGCCGGAAATGCAGCAGTCACGTGTCACGCGTGCGACAGCCGAGAGCGTCAGGCGTGAGGATAACCGTTCGTCTGGCGGAGCGCCTCGCCGAGAACGATGGCGGCTGCGACGGCGACATTCAACGATCTCAATCCCGGCCGCATCGGGATTGTGATCCGTGCATCGACACGGTCGTGGACCGTGTCCGGAACGCCGGCGCTTTCGCGGCCGAGCATCAAGGTATCGTCGGGCGCGAAGCGGAAGTCGCAATGGGAGGTTGCAGCTTTGGTCGTCAGCAAAACGAGCCGGCCTTGCGGAGGCGTGGCGGCTGCTCGTGTTTCCATGAAGGTATCAAACCCCGCGTACCGCGAGAGTTCGACGTGGGGCAAGTAATCGAGGGCCGCGCGTTTGAGCGCGCGGTCGCTCATGTCGAAGCCGGTCGGTCCGATCACGTCGACGGGGATACCGAAGCAAGCACAGAGGCGCAGAATGGTGCCCGTGTTTTGCGCAATGTCGGGCTGAAAAAGAGCAAGTCGCATCTCAGCGCGACCTGCGTGAAGGCCGCGCTCCCTGTCCAGTCCTCAATATGCGCCAAATTGCCTCTCGCCTTATGTCGCGCTCGTTGTTGATAGCGGAGGCAAAGGCTGTCAGAACGTCGCTAGGGAAGAGAAACGAACAAACCAGAGATTAAAAACAAGGCAATCGACGGCGGGGTTTTTCCTCGGACGATCAAAAAGCCATCACATCGTCTCTGGTTTCCAATGCGAGAGGCATCCGTGACTACTGAAGCACTAGAGCCGAACCGCCGGGATTTCTTGGTGGTTGCTGGTAACGCGTTCGCCGCTGTCGGCGCCGCGTCGCTTCTTTGGCCCTTCATTCAGCAGATGAATCCCGACGCGAGCACGAAAGCGCTTTCGTCTGTCGAGATCGATCTGTCTCCGGTGAAAGAAGGTCAGGCCATAACGGCGATGTGGCGCGGCAAACCGATCTTCATTCGCAACCGAACGAAGGCGGAGATCGAATCGGCGGTGGACGTCGACGTCAAAAAACTCCCCGACGATAACGCGCGCAACGAAGGCCTCACAGGCGACCCGCCTGCGACCGATGCCAACCGCACGGTCAAAGGCCACGAAAACTGGATCGTGCTCATCGGCATCTGCACGCATCTCGGCTGCATCCCGAAGGGGCAGGCGATGGGCGACGAGCGCGGCGAGTACGGCGGCTGGTTCTGCCCGTGCCACGGATCGACCTACGATACGTCGGGGCGCATTCGTAAGGGGCCGGCACCACGCAATCTCGAGGTGCCGCCTTATGCGTTCGAAACAAATACAAAAATAAAAATCGGTTAGGGGGAGAGCGCAAATGGGAGGCTCGACCTCTAGGTACGTTCCGACGTCGCGCTGGGGCAAATGGTTCGATGAGCGGTTGCCCATCGCGCGCATGGTGAACGACAGTTTCGTCGATTATCCGACGCCGCGGAACTTGAACTATCTCTGGACGTTCGGCGGCATCTTGACGGTCTGCCTTCTCGCGCAGATCGCCACTGGCGTCGTCCTCGCCATGCACTATCAGCCGAGCGATGTTGCGGCCTTCAATTCCATCGAGCACATACGGCGCGATGTGAATTACGGATGGATGCTGCGCAACCTGCACTCCGTCGGCGCGTCGATGTTCTTTCTCGCCGTCTTCATCCATATCTTCCGCGGCTTCTACTATGGCTCATACAAGGCGCCGCGCGAGGTGCTTTGGATTCTCGGCGTCATCATCATGCTGTTGATGATGGCAACGGCGTTCATGGGATACACGCTGCCGTGGGGCCAGATGAGCTTCTGGGGCGTGACCGTCATCACCAACCTCTTTTCCGCGCTCGACACGATCTATAACGGCCTCGGCACGGCGGTCGTCGAATGGCTGTGGGGCGGGTACGCGGTTTCGGGCGTGACGCTCAATCGCTTCTTCGCGCTGCATTACCTTCTGCCGTTCGTGCTGACCGGCGTCGTCGGCCTGCACATCTGGGCGCTGCACGTCGTCGGGCAAAACAATCCGACCGGCCTCGATATCAAGCAGCCGTCCGATACCGTGCCGATGCATCCTTATGCGACGGCGAAAGATTCCGTCGGGATCTTCGCGTTCCTGATCATCTTCGCGTGGTTCGCGTTTTTCGTGCCGGATTATCTCGGGCATGCGGACAACTACGTGGAAGCCAATCCGCTGGTGACGCCGCCGCACATCGTGCCTGAATGGTATTTCCTGCCGTTCTACGCGATCCTGCGGGCCTTCACGAGCTCGTTCCTGGGCATTCCGCTCGGGCAATACGCGAAGCTTTGCGGCGTCATCGCGATGTTCTCGGCGGTGATCATCATCGCGTTCGCGCCGTGGCTCGATACATCGCGCGTGCGTTCGGCGAAGTACCGGCCGATCTTCAAATGGTTCTTCTGGTTCTTCGTCTTTACATGCGTGGCGCTGGGTTATCTCGGCTCAAAGCCTGCCGAGGGCATCTACGTCACCGCGGCGCAGATCTTCACGGTCTGCTACTTCCTGTTCTTCCTCGTGGTGATGCCGGTCGTCGGCCTCATCGAAACGCCGAAGCGGTTGCCGCGCTCGATCACGGAAGACGTGCTGAGCAAAGGCGGTGGTTCCGGCCTGCCGACGGGAGCGACTGCTGCTCCTGAAGCGCGCTGAGGGGGATAGAACCATGAAAAAGCATTTCTCTCTCACTCTGTTGCCCCTCATCGCCCTGACCGCTGCGATCGGCAGCGTATCGGCCGAGGAAGCGGCTCATCCGGAAATCGAGCGGCAGAAGTGGTCGTTCAGCGGATTCACGGGCCAATTCGACAAGGCACAGCTCCAGCGTGGCTTCCAGGTCTACAAGGAAGTCTGCTCGAACTGTCATGGCCTGAAGCGGCTTTCGTTCCGTAATCTGGTGCAGCCGGGCGGTCCGGAATTTCCGGAAGCTTCGGTGAAGGAACTGGCGGCGGCTTGGCCGAACCAGATCACCGACGGGCCGAACGACGAAGGCAAGATGTTCGAGCGGCCGCCGTTGCTCTCCGATCCGATCCGGGGCCCGTATCATAACGACCAGGAAGCGCGCTCGGTTCAGAACGGTGCGCTGCCGCCCGATCTCTCGCTCATCGCGAGGGCTCGCGACAGCCATCGGGATGCGAGCTGGTACATCCATCCGTTCCTGATGCTCGGCGACATTCTGAATGCCTATCAGGAAGGTGGCGCGAACTATGTGTACGCCCTTCTGACGGATTATTCGGACCCGCCGGCCGACTTCAAGTTGACGGACGGCAAATACTACAACAAGGCGTTTCCGGGTCATCAGATCAGCATGCCGCCGCCGCTGGCGGACGGCGCCGTCGCCTATCAGGACGGTACTCCTCCAACGCTCGACAACTATTCCCGGGACGTTGTCGCATTTCTGTCATGGGCCGCTGACCCGTCGCTCGATCAGCGTAAGCGGATCGGATGGCAGGTCATCCTATTTCTGATCGTCACAACCGTGCTGCTCTACCTCGGTAAAAAGCGAATCTGGGTCAACATCAAACATTGAGCCCGGACGCTTGTGACGATTTGCAAACTAAGAAAGCCTCGCTTGCGGGGCTTTTTTTCTTTTAATTGTCGCGACCGGTCGGGGACAGGGAGATCAGCGAGTATGACGGCTACGGTTCTGGGCATTGTGGGCGGCAGTGGCTTTTATCATCTGCCGGGTCTCGCCAATCCTGAGTGGAAGGCGATCGAGAGCCCTTGGGGCACGCCGTCGGATGAGGTGCTGTTTGCAGACATCGACGGGCTGCCGATCCGCTTTCTGCCGCGGCACGGGCGCGGCCATAAGCTGTCGCCGAGCGGCATCGATTATCGCGCGAACATCGACGTATTGAAGCGGGCGGGCGTGACCGATCTCATTTCCGTCTCGGCCTGCGGATCGCTCAAGAAGAAGTACAAGCCCGGCGATTTCGTGCTTCCCGACCAGTTCATCGACCGGACGTTCGCGCGCGAGAAATCATTCTTCGGCAACGGCTGCGTGGCGCACGTCGCGATGGGCGATCCGATCAGCCCGCTATTGTTCAAGGCGCTCGAGAAGGCGGCCAAGCACGAGAAGATCGAAGTTCATAGCGGTGGCACCTATCTGGCGATGGAAGGGCCGCAGTTCTCGACGCGCGCCGAGAGCAATCTCTACCGGTCCTGGGATTGCGATGTCATCGGCATGACCAACATGCCGGAGGCCAAGCTCGCTCGCGAGGCTGAGCTCTGCTACGCGAGCGTGGCGATGGTGACCGATTACGATTGCTGGCACGACGATCACGGCGACGTCGATGTGGCGGCGATCCTGGTAGTGATGAAGGACAATACCGAGAAGGCGCAGCGGCTCGTTGCGCGGTTGGCGCGTGATTTTCCGCGCGAGCATCCGGCCTGTCCGATCGGCTCCGATCGCTCGCTGGAGGTGGCGATCATCACGCCGCCCGAGGCTCGCGATCCGGAGCTTCTCAAGAAGCTAAAGGCGGTTGCCGGCCGCGTTCTGTTCTAAGGTTGGCCGCTGGCGCTCAATTCGGGAAGCTGATCAGGATCTTCATCTTGATCAGGGCGGGAAAGAGCGCCTGCAGAGCTGCGCCCATCACCCAGAGGACAGCGCCGAGCAGCAAGAGCGCCGGAATGCTCGCGATCACCGCCTTCAAAAAGAAGGTGACGAGATCGACGAACGGCACATCGAAGCGGCGCACCGAAGCGGGAATGGGCTGCACGTCGTCGCCTGTGTCGGGGTCGCCCGTCTCATAGGTGTGGGGCCGGGGGCTCATGCGACGGTCGGCTACGCCCATCGGCAAGGTCGGCGCCGCAGCGCGCTCTTGAGCGGCACGTTCGCGTGCCTCTCTGGCGCGGGCTTCCTTTTCGCGGCGGAACGTTCTCGGCAGGTCTTCGCCGTCATCCGAAAGCGGGTCGAATTCGGGTTCGGCCATTGCGGAGGGGCCTTGGGCTGCCATCGCGAAGTCCTTCAAGGGAGTGTCATAAGCTTGCGCCGAATCATTCAGCACATGCGCGTTGCTCTAAAACTACCTAGAAGTAATAGATATTGCTATTTTGCGCCGTCAATTTGGCGGGAGTGAGCCACGTGAAGAACCTAGACGGCCTTGAAGAACTCATCCGAACGATCCCCGATTATCCCAAGCCGGGCATCATGTTCCGGGACATCACTACGCTGCTCGCCGACCCCATAGGGCTCAAAAAGGCCATCAAGGGGATGGCGAAGCCGTTCGAGGACGGCAAAGTCGATGCGGTTGCGGGGATCGAGGCGCGAGGCTTCATCCTCGGGGGCGCCATCGCCGATCGTCTGGAATGCGGTTTCATTCCGATCCGGAAGAAGGGCAAGCTGCCGTGGAAGACCATCGGGCAGGAGTATACGCTCGAGTACGGTGTCGACGTGATCGAGATTCACGAGGATGCCGTCGAGAAGGGCGCGCGCGTGCTCATCGTCGATGACCTCATTGCGACAGGCGGCACGGCTGAGGCTGCCGTGAAACTCATTCAGCGCTCGGGTGGAAACGTCGTCGGCGCGACCTTCATCGTGGATCTTCCGGATCTTGGCGGCGTGCAGCGGCTCACCGCTCTCGGTATCCCGCATCATGCACTCGTCGCGTTCGGAGGGCACTAGGGATTCCCATTGGACCTGCCAAAGGAACATCTGACTGAGGCGCTGGATCGGATCGCAGCCTGGCGCACCGATCCGGACTCAGCGCAGGCATGCCCCGTATGCGGAGCATCTGGCGTCGAGATCATCGATCGCTCGGTGCGGCCGTATTCGGAATGGTATGCATTGAAGTGTGCGCAGTGCGGTCTTGATGCCACCCTTCATATTCCGTTACCGGGGGCTCCTGCGTACTGAGCATGGCGAACGAGGCCCCCGAAATCGTTCTGCTGCCGGGTCTCGATGGGACGGGCGAGCTGTTCGATCGGATCGTTCCTCACCTTGCACGCCATTTCACGGTGACCGTTGTCCGCTATCCGCCGGATCCGACGCTCGGATACGCGGGATATGTCGAGCTGGTTCGGCATAAAATCGGCAGCAGGCCGGTCTACGTGCTGGGTGAATCCTTCTCCGGACCGGTCGCGGTTTTGATCGCGGGGCAACTCGGTGCGCAGGTGCAGGGAATTGTGCTCGCCGCCACGTTCGTCAAGAATCCGTGGCCCTCTTGGTTCATTCGCAGATGCGCGCGCGTTCACCCGCTGGCGACGCCGCGAAACTTAAGGGATGCCATGCTCATGGGAGCCTACGGGGACCCGGAGCTTCGGAGCAAGGTCGAGACAATCGTTCAAGGTCTGTCGCTTCCGGTGCGAGCGGCCCGGCTTCGAGCCGTGGCGGGTGTTGACGTCACAGCGGATTTTATGCGCCTCAGCTGTCCCATCCTGGCACTTCATGGCCGCTCCGATTGGCTGGTGAGCAAATCGCGCATGCAGAAAGTCATCGGCGAAAAAGGCCGGTCGCGGATGATCGTCTTTCCGGCGGCTCATATGCTACTGCAGACGCAAGCGGCGGCGGCTGCGACCGAAATCATAGAATTCACGAAATCAGCGGCGGAGGAGAACTATGAAGCTTGATGGAGTGTCCTCGCGCACGATCTGGCTCGAAGCCGATGGGTGGTCAGCCGGCATCATCGATCAGACGGTGCTGCCGCATAAGCTTGTGCGATTGACTCTCAAGACGGTTGAGGAGGCGGCGCACGCCATCAAATCCATGCAGGTGCGCGGCGCGCCGTTGATCGGTGTGACCGCGGCTTATGGCGTCGCGCTCGCCATGCGCAACGATCCGTCGGATGCGAATCTTGCACACACGGTGAAGTTTCTCGGCGAACAGAGACCCACGGCTGTCAACCTGCGCTGGGCGCTCGAAGATCTTCGGGCGACACTTGCTCCGCTTCCGGCAAAGTCGCGGGCGGAGGCTGCTTATGCGCGCGCGGGCGAACTGGCGGAGGACGATGTCGAGACGTGCCGTCGGATCGGGGTCAACGGGCTGCGGCTCATCAAGGATATTGCGGATAAGAAGGGCGGTCGCCCGGTCAACGTGCTTACGCACTGCAACGCGGGATGGCTCGCGTGCGTCGATTGGGGAACGGCCACGTCGCCGATCTATCACGCGCACGATGCTGGCATTCCGGTTCACGTCTGGGTCGACGAAACGCGGCCGCGCAATCAGGGCGCAGCGCTGACTGCGTTCGAGCTTCTGCAACACGGCGTTCCCCATAGCCTCATCGCCGATAACGCGGGCGGGCACTTCATGCAGCGCGGCGATGTCGATCTCGTCATTGTCGGGACGGACCGGGTGACGGCCAATGGCGACGTCGCCAACAAGATCGGGACCTATTTGAAGGCGCTGGCGGCGAAGGATACGGGCGTTCCGTTTTACGTCGCCCTGCCTTACTCCACGATCGATTGGCGGACGGACGAGGGTGCGGATATTCCGATCGAAGAACGGAGCGAAGACGAGGTGCTGCGCGTGCAGGGCAAGCTCGCGAATGGTGACGTCGGATCTGTGCTCATTGCGGCGGACGGGACGCGTGCGCGCAATCCGGCCTTCGACGTGACGCCCGCGCGGCTCGTTACAGGGTTCATTACCGAGCGCGGTATTTGCCCGGCTTCGCGCGAAGGACTTGTGTCTCTTTATCCCGAGCAGACGAGCGCAGCGGCGTGACGGGCGTGACGGGCGTGACGGGCGTGAAGCGGGTCAGCGAAAAAGCATTGAGGAAAGAGGTCATCGCGACGGCTCTGTCGATGAGCCGTTCGGGGTTGACAGCTGGGCGATCGGGCAATGTCTCGTGCCGTTTTGAGGATGGGATGCTTATCACGCCATCGGGCAAGCGTTACGAAGAGACGGAGCCGGAAGACATCGTCTTCGTCGCGGCAGACGGCAGTGTTCCGAAGGCGCAGGCGAAGCCCTCGAGCGAATGGCATTTTCATTTGGCCGCCTACCACGCGCGTCCGGACCGCAGCGCTGTCGTGCATACTCATTCGACGCATGCGACCGTTCTTGCTTGCGCCCATAAACCAATTCCGGCGTTTCACTACATGGTGGCGGTTGCAGGCGGAAAAGACATTCCGTGCGTGCCCTACGCGACATTCGGGACGGAAGAGCTTGCGCGGCATGTTGCTGCGGGACTTAAGGATCGCGACGCCTGCCTTATGGCCAATCACGGCCAAATTGCGCTTGGCAAATCGCTCAGTTACGCTCTCGAACTTGCCATTGAAGTGGAAGTTCTGGCGGAGCAGTATTACAAGGTCATGAGCACCGGCGCAGAGCATCTGCTCAGCGATGACGAAATGCGAAAAGTCGTCGAAAAATTCAAGAGTTACGGCAAGAACACAGAACTAGACTAGGCGGACAATCGGTCTAGGGCGTCACATTGCAATTTGGAACGCCTATAAGATTGTCTTATAAGAATTTCCTGAAAAAAAGATTGGAGACGAAAGTTTTTCTGATCTAGGTCGTTTGAGTTTCCTCCAGGAAGGACTTTTCACGATGAGCGACACTAAGAAACTGACAACAACCGCCGGCGCGCCCATAGCCGACAACCAGAATTCGCTGTCAGCAGGGCCGCGCGGCCCGCTGCTCATGCAGGACTATCAGCTGCTCGAAAAGCTTGCGCACCAGAACCGCGAGCGTATCCCCGAGCGTACGGTTCACGCCAAGGGCTGGGGCGCATTCGGCACGCTGACGATCACCGGCGATATCTCGAAGTACACCAAGGCCGCGGCACTGCAGCCGGGTGCCAAGACCGAGATGTTGCTGCGCTGCTCGACGGTGGCCGGTGAACTCGGCGCCGCCGACGCGGAGCGCGACGTCCGCGGCTTTGCGATCAAGTTCTACACCAGCGAAGGCAATTGGGATCTCGTCGGTAACAACACGCCGGTGTTTTTCGTTCGCGATCCTTACAAGTTCCCGGATTTCATTCACACGCAGAAGCGGCATCCGAAGACGAACATGCGTTCGCCGACGGCGATGTGGGATTTCTGGTCGCTTTCGCCGGAAAGCCTGCATCAGGTGACGATCCTGATGTCGGATCGCGGTCTTCCGACCGACATTCGCCACATCAACGGCTACGGCTCGCACACTTACTCGCTCATCAACGCGAAGAACGAGCGCGTGTGGGTGAAATTCCACTTCAAGACCATGCAGGGCCACAAGCACTGGACGAACAAGGAAGCGGCCGAGGTCGTCGGTCATACCCGTGAGTCAACCCAGGAAGACCTGTTCACCTCGATCGAGAAGGGCGACTTCCCGAAGTGGAAGGTTCAGGTCCAGATCATGCCGGAGTCCGATGTCGGCAAGCACTGGTACAACCCATTCGACCTCACCAAGGTTTGGCCGCACGGCGATTATCCGCCGATCGATATCGGCGTGATGGAGTTGAACCGCAATCCGGAGAACTACTTCGCCGAAATCGAGCAGGCGGCGTTCTCGCCGTCCAACATCGTACCGGGCATCGGCTTCTCGCCCGACAAGATGCTGCAGGCGCGTATCTTCTCGTATGCGGACGCGCACCGCTATCGCCTCGGCACGCACTACGAACATCTGCCCGTGAACGCGCCGAAGTGCCCGGTTCATCACTATCACAAGGATGGTCCGATGAACTTCTTCGGTCAGCAGACCGGAGTGACCGACGCCTATTACGAGCCGAACTCGTTCAACGGTCCGGTCGAAGACAAGTCGGCTCTGGAACCGCCGTTGGCGATTTCGGGCGATGCCGAGCGCTATAACCACCGCGACGGCAACGACGATTATCGTCAGGTGACGGCGCTGTTCAATCTGTTCAACAAAGATCAGAAAGCTCGCCTCTTCAACAACATCGCGGAAGCGATGTGGGGCATTCCGGATTTCATCGCCGAGCGTCAGCTCGGGCACTTCAAGAAGGTGCATCCGGATTACGAGGCAGGCGTGCGTGCAGCTCTCGAGCACATGACGCGTCAGAAGGCTTCGGAGACCGCCCAGCAGCAGAAGATGCCGCAAGGCGCGCAAGCTGCCGAGTAAGCGGACGTCTCCACTGCAGACAATGAAAAAGGCCCCGCTCGATGCGGGGCCTTTTTTGTTCAGTGAGCTTCCTATCACGACTTCTTGCAACTTCTGAAGTGTTGCGGCGTTGCTCTGGCAGCGCTCAATGTAAGTAATGAGGAGGAGCGGTCATGCCGCGTGGTGATAAATCGAGCTACACATCCAAGCAAAAACGCCAGGCCGAACACATCGAAGAAGGCTACGAGAAGCGTGGCGTCCGGAAGGGTCAAGCTGAAAGGCGCGCCTGGGCTACAGTTAACAAGGAAACCGGCGGCGGCAAGAAGACCGGTTCGGGCCGCGGTAAGAAGGTGTCGACGGCATCTTCGCGCCGGGGCGGCAAGATCGGCGGGAAGGTTGCTGCCTCGCGTTCTACTGCTGCTCGCAAAGCCTCGGCCACGCGTGCCGCAGCAGCCCGCAAACGTTCGGCGGCGCGTCCAACGGCAGCCGCTCGGAAGACGGTTGCGACGCGTTCTACAGCTGCCCGGAAAGCCTCTGCGAAGAAAGCCGCCGCGACGCGAAAGCGGCGTGCGAGTTAAGCTGCAGCGATAATTATTCGGCCGCGCGGACGTACGGCTCGACTTTGCCTTTGAGCTTCAGAGTCATGGGGCGGCCGGCGCGATCCTTGGCGTTGCCGGCTGCGACGCGGATCCAGCCTTCGCTCACGCAATATTCCTCGACGTTCGTCTTCTCGACGCCGTTGAAGCGGATGCCGATGTCGCGCTTCAGGACTTCTTCGTTGAAGTAGGGGCTTTTCGGATCGTTGCTGAGCCGGTCGGGAAGCTCGGTGGACATGGCTATTGACCCCTAGTTCGCAAATCTGAAGTGCATGACGTCGCCATCCTGGACGACGTATTCCTTGCCTTCGAGGCGCATTTTTCCAGCTTCCTTCGCGCCCGTTTCGCCGTTGCCCGCGACGTAGTCGGCGAAGGCGATGGTTTCGGCGCGGATGAAGCCCTTCTCGAAGTCGGTATGGATGACGCCGGCGGCCTGCGGAGCCTTGGTGCCGCGTGTGATGGTCCAGGCGCGGGCTTCCTTCGGCCCGACCGTGAAGTACGTCACGAGATCGAGGAGGCTGTAGCCGGCGCGGATGAGGCGGTTGAGGCCAGCTTCTTCCAGGCCCATTTCGGCGAGAAACGCGTCGCGGTCTTCGGGTGCGAGGCCGGAGAACTCGCTTTCAATCTTCGCGGAGATGACGACGACAGCAGCGCCTTCGGCCTTGGCGCGCTCTTCGACCTGTTTGGAATAGGCGTTGCCGTTCGCCGCGGCGGTTTCTTCGACGTTGCAGACGTAGACGACGGGCTTCGACGTCAGGAGTTGCAGCGCGCGGAAAGCGGGCATCTCTTCCGGCGTCATCTTGGCGAGGCGCGCAGGCTTGCCTTCGCGGAGGAGCTGCAAGGGCTTCTCCATGACGGCGTATTGCGCCTTGGCTTCCTTGTCGCCGGTCTTCGCCTTCTTCTCGATCTGCGAGATGCGCTTCTCGAGGCTTTCGAGATCGGCAAGCATCAGCTCGGTTTCGACGACGTCGGCGTCGGCGAGCGGATCTATGCGGTTCTCGACGTGGGTGACGTCTTCATCGACGAAGCAGCGGAGCACGTAGGCAACGGCATCGACTTCGCGGATGTGGGAAAGAAACTTGTTGCCGAGGCCTTCGCCCTTCGAGGCGCCGCGCACGAGACCTGCGATATCGACGAACGTCAGACGCGTCGGAATGATCTCTTTGCTGCCTGCGATCTTTGCCAGCGTGTCGAGACGGTCGTCCGGAACGGCGACCTCGCCGACGTTGGGTTCAATCGTGCAGAATGGATAGTTCGCTGCCTCTGCTTGCGCAGTTTGCGTCAGCGCGTTGAAGAGGGTCGACTTGCCGACGTTCGGCAGGCCGACGATGCCGCATTTGAAGCCCATGGAGGGGAAATATCCGGTTGAGTTGAGGCCTGTGGGTTAAGCGAGCGGCGGCCTAATGTGAAGCCTTAACGGCTGCTTCTGCGGCCCTATGGCTCACCGCGTGAATTTCGTAAACGCAAAAGCTGAATAGCGCGAAGGGGCGGGCAGGTTCGTCGTGTAGGACAGTGCCTCGGCGAGCGCTTCGGAAATGTGCGTACCCTGATCGACTTGGCGCACCGCGATAACGATGAATGGGCGTTGCCAGCTGGTGTCGGTATCTTCGCAATCGGCGCAGGGGTCGACGTAGCGTCCGAGGTTCAGCGTCCACATCGGAATGCGTTCACCGAGAGCTTCCTGGACCCATTGCGCTGTCCGAGCGGCGCGCTCTGCGCCTCGCTGTTCCTCGCGCTCGACTTCGCCTTCCTGGCTCGCGAGCCCGACCGCGATTAGGCCGCGCGCGGAACCCAGTCCCTCGCGGAGTTGGGGCGCCAGAACTTCATCCTGGATCTCCTCCGGCGACAGACGGCGGTCGTCCTTTGCAAGTTCGGTCGTCGAGCCGCGCACCCAGCCGTAGTTCTTGGTGAGGACGACGACGTCGAACAGCGCGTGGCGTCCGGCCCGGTCGGTGCCTTCGATGGGGAACACGAGCGTGCGGTCGTTCCAGCGCTTGGCGAGGATGCGGCGGACGCCGGTTTTGTCCTTGTCGGCGGCGTTATAGGCGTCCCAGCCGACGGCGCCAAAAACGCCGACCGTGAACAAGAGGATGAGCGCGCCAATAACCGTCTGGAACGTGCCACTCGTATGTGGACCGTTCGAATAGCTCTCTTCCTGATATTCGGACATGACCCTCAACCCCCACGACCCTGACGCGTGCGTGAAGAAACGATCACGAGCCTCCGTCGCCCGATTTTCGCGCCCCCAGCCATTTTTTCAAGTTCTCGGCCAATGCGGACTGTCGTTTGGAGGCGCGTTCACCTGCGGGGTGTGGCCCTGATGCCTGCTTTTTGGGGGCGCGCGGCTCTTCATCCCGGGATGGGCGTTCGGCTTTACGCGCCGGAGCTTCAGGTTCGTCCTGGCTCAGGCGTGCAACGTCGCTCAAGAAGCGCGCGTCGTCGCCTTTGGCGAGGTAGCCCGCGGCGTCCGCGACGGCGTCGAGTATGATGGTGACCCACTCGCGGTCGGATTTCGCGAAGTCGTTCAGGACGTGATGGATGACGACGTCCTTCGAGCCCGGATGGCCGATGCCGAGGCGCACGCGCTTGTACTCGTTTTCGATATGCGCGGAGATCGAGCGAAGGCCATTGTGGCCGGCGTTGCCGCCGCCGGTTTTCACTTTCACCTTGCCGGGCGCGAGATCGAGCTCGTCGTGAAAAACGTAGACGTCGTCGAGGGGAATTTTGAGAAAGCGCTGGGCTTCACCGACCGAGCGGCCGCTTTCGTTCATGTAGGTTTCGGGCTTCAGAAGCGTGATGCGTTCGCCGCCGATCGAGCCTTCAGAGGCGAGGCCCTGGAACTTCTTTCGCCATGGGCCGAAGCCGTGGCGCTCGGCGATGCGATCGACCGCCATGAAACCGATGTTGTGGCGGTTGGCGCGATATTTCTCGCCAGGATTACCAAGTCCGACGAAGAGCTTCATTTTTGGTGGCGCCTTCCGACTTGCCTCCGGCAAGCCGGCCGGAAGGCGCGCGCTTCGCGAAGGTATTTGTAATGCGCTTGGCGACTCCCCTGCGGGGAGCCGGCCGCCGGACCCGCGCCTTTCGGCGGCGGGTGCGCGACCCGAGAGAGACCGGCGCGATGCGAAGATCGCGCCGGTTCGTGATTGTCTTACTTCTTGGCTGCGGGCTTGGCAGCGGGTGCTGCCTTGGCGGCCGGAGCCGCCTTGCCGCCAGCGGCAGGAGCGGCCTTCGCGCCGGCTGCAGGAGCTGCACCCTTGGCGTCGGCGGCCGGTGCGGCAGCACCAGCGGCAGCGGTCGCGGTCGCGGCTTCGTCTTCACCCTTGAGCGCGCCTGCGATCGTTGCGATCGTGAAGTCGCGGTTCTTGATGACAGGCGAAACGCCTTCCGGCATCGACACTTCCGAGATGTGGATCGAACGGCCGATTTCCATGCCTTCGAGGTTGATCTCGAAGAAGCGCGGGATCTTGTCGTAAGGGCAGTACACTTCGACATCGTGACGCACGATGTTGAGCACGCCGCCGCGCTTCAGGCCGGGCGACTGTGTTTCATTGACGAAGTGCATCGGGATCGAAACGCGGATGACGCCATCCTTGCCGACGCGCTGGAAGTCGACGTGGAGGGGGGTATCGCGTACGGGATCGACCTGCACGTCGCGGGCAAGCACGATGTGCTTCTTGCCTTCGACGTCGAGCTCGATAGCCGTCGAGGTGAAGTGGCCACGAAGGACCTGCTTCCAGAGCTCGTTGTATTCGAGGTTGATCTGTTCCGAGGGTTCGTGGTTGCCGTAAATGACGGCAGGCACATTTCCATCGCGGCGAGCTTGGCGTGCGGCCCCCTTGCCGGCACGCGGGCGCGCCGTAGCCTTGAGCGTGATGAGCTCAGACATGGCATCGTCTCCGAGTGTTGTGGCTCAACTGCCTATCAGAAGAGCCAAATAGCCGCGTACCGGCCTCCAAGGGTGCCGGGCGGCGTCTCAGGAAGGTCTTCATGAGATTGCGCGTGTATACCCGGGGTTCGGCATACGCGCAACGGCCCAAACACGGCGATTGCGCCCATACAAGGCTACGGGAAGCGGGCGGTCCCGCTGGAAAGTTGCCGCGAAAATCAGCATATTAGGGCCGGATTTGGCTGGCGAGCAATTATTGCCCCGTGAAGGCGGGTTACGGAGATGCCCGGAGTGATGGCCAAAAAGCCTACGAAGCGCCGCAGCGCGGCCGACCAGGACAAGATCATTGTCGAGGCGCTTAGAGGTGTGGGCCGGCCCGTCAGCGCTTATGAACTTATCGAGGAGGTCCGCGGCAAGGGCGTCAGCGCCCCGCCGACCGTTTACCGGGCCCTACAGCGTCTCATCGAGGATGGCCTCGCCCATCGGCTCGAAAGCCTTAACGCCTTCGTCGCGTGCGATCATCCGCACCATCACGGAAAGGCTGTGTTCGCCATTTGCGATTCCTGCGGCGCCGTTAAGGAATTCGACAATCCGGCGGCCGTCAAAAGCCTGCAGGCCTGGGCCGGGAAGAACGATTTCAAGGTGCGGTCGATGACGATGGAGATTCGCGGCCGCTGCGGCGACTGCACGGCCGGAACCCGGGCCGAGCGCAACGGCTGATACTCTGGGTTTTGCGATGGCGCGCAGCGACGTCCGCGCGCCCTCTGACAGGTGTCAGTAAAAGAGGCTCGAGACGCTTTCTTCGCGGCTCGTTCTCAGGATCGCTTCGCCGATCAGCGGCGCGATCGAGATCACCCGGATATTCTTCGCTGCCCTGACGGCCTCGGTCGGAAGGATCGAGTCGGTGATGACGAGCGATTTCAGTCGCGAATTCTGGATGCGGCTGACGGCGCCGCCCGAGAGCACGGCGTGCGAGATGTAAGCCGATACTTCCGTCGCGCCGTTCTTGAGCAAGGCCTCGGCCGCGTTGACGAGCGTTCCGCCTGAATCGATGATGTCGTCGATGAGAACGCAGCGCTTGCCGTCGACTTCGCCGATGACGTTCATCACTTCGCTTTCGCCTGGACGTTCGCGGCGCTTATCGCAAATCGCGATTGGTGCTCCGATGCGCTTTGCGAGAGCACGGGCGCGGACGACGCCGCCGACGTCCGGCGAGACGACGACGATGTCGTCAGTGCTGCCGTAGTGCTCTTCGATATCGCGCGTCATGACGGGCGCGGCGAAGAGGTTGTCGGTCGGGATGTCGAAGAAGCCCTGGATCTGTCCGGCGTGCAGGTCGAGCGTCAGAACGCGGTCGGCGCCCGCGCGCTCGATGAGGTTGGCGACGAGCTTCGCGGAGATGGGCGTTCGCGGGCCGGGCTTGCGATCCTGCCGGGCGTAGCCGAAGTAGGGAATGACGGCGGTGATCCGGCGCGCTGACGAACGTTTCAGCGCGTCAAGCAGGATCAGCAATTCCATGAGGTTGTCGTTCGCGGGGAACGACGTCGACTGGATGACGAAGACATCCTGGCCGCGGACATTCTCCTGGATCTCGACGAAGATCTCCATGTCCGCAAAACGCTTCACTTGGCCTTTGGCCATAGGAAGCTTCAGATAAGAACAGATAGCGTCGGCAAGCGGCCGGTTACTGTTTCCCGCGACAATCTTCACGCCCAGCTTTCCCCGGCCATCCAAACTTCGAGCGTCAACCTTGGCATCAAAAGGCATTTGCGCTCCAAAGTCTCGTTTAAGCGCGGGCTTGTAGCAATTGGGCCCGGACAGTTCAACTGTCCGGGCCCAATGTTGTCATCGTTACGATGCTTTAGGGTGATATCGCGCACAGTTTACTTAATCTGTGCTCTTCGCCGGTAAAAGCTTGATAATTCCTTGTGCGGCAGCCGCTGCGGCCGCGTCGGCGGTCTTGCCCCAAGAGCCGTCGAGCGAGCCCTGCGGTACTTCGTTCTTCTGCGACACAGTGCCGAGCTTCTTGCCGGTGGGGTCGATGACGTTCCAGTCGATCTGGATCGGCTGCTTGCCGTCCTTGCTCTGGCCCATCGCGACTTTGCCTTCGACTTTGTAGGCCTGGGCATTCGGTACACTCGAGAGAGCCAAGCCACTCTTGGTCAGCTCGCGCTGGATGGCCGTCGTCAGCGTGGAGCTGCCGTCGCCGGGCGCGCCCGTCACCATCGGCACGATCGCCGTGATCGGTCCCGATGTCGAGATGCTGCCGGTCGTCGGTGCGAGCGGCGGTGCGTTGGACGCCGTCGGATAGGACGGGCTCGGCGCCGGGCCTGCGTTATTCGAGGCGACAACGGTCGAAGGTGCACCGGGCGTTGCAGGGGTATTGGCTGCGACGGGAACGCTTGCGCTCGTCGCCAACCAGCTTGCGATCTGTTTCGAGGTCTTATCGGCAATGCTTTGCACGACGGGCGGCGTGACTGAGGCCCAGGGGTCTTTACCGGCCCCGCCGATCATTTCTTCGCCCGTGATGCGATGGACGCGCTTTCCGGCCTGATCCGTAATATCCCAGATGTAGGAGATCTTGGCCTTCGTCTTTTCGCGGGCCGCTACGATGTAGCCACGCACGACGTATTCGCCCGTCGCGTTGTTTGCGGTTGCAACCTGAATACCGTCACGGCCGATCGACGAGGCGAGCTGCGATTGCAGATCGCGAGCCACGTTATCAGGCGAGCCGATGACTGGCGCGATCTGAATTTTCGCCGTCTGTGCGGCGACCGGTGTTGCCGGCGGAAGGGTGAGCGAAGCTTGGGGTGCGTTGCCGCCACCGCTCAAGATGTTCGACGCCGACTCGCAGCCGCCTAGTCCCATCGTGGCGACGGCGGCCAAAAGCACCGGCCCGATCATCCGTAGACGCGTTCTGCGCTCACGCGCACGTGCAAACCAAAAGGTCGTCAATGGACGTCCCCCCTTATCCAACCGCGACTTCCCGGCGGCCGGAAAACGCTACTCCCGCGGCCTGAACTCCCCTGAAAACTACCGGAACTGACCTTATCCCTCTAGATCAGCCTTTGACTGCCCGTCCAGATGGCAGCCCGGCGAAACTGTTGTCAGGTCGTGTAAACGTAGGTGTTGCCTCGGCATTGGCTGTGGATTGTGCACTTACGTCACGACGATGGCAGAGATTTGTCGGCCGTAATCCGCTTCCCCGCGACGAGTTTTACGCCGGTAGCTGAAGAAAAGCGATTCGTTCTCACAGGTGCAGAGCGATAGGTTCTCGGTATTACTAACGCCCGCATATGCAAGCCGGCTCATAACAAATCCCGAAAGATCGAAATGCGGCCTGGCATTATCGGCGGTTCGCTTGAAGAAGCGGGCGTATGCCGGATCGCGCGACAGGAAGGCGGCTTCGAATTCGGGCCCGACCTCGTAGGCTGCCTGACCGATGCAGGGGCCGACCGCTGCCGCGATGCGCTCACGTCGAGCACCAAGCCGCTCCATTTCGCGAACGGCGCTATCGACGATTCCGTTGAGCGCGCCGCGCCAGCCTGCATGGGCGGCGGCGACGACGCCGGCCTCACCGTCGGCGAGGAGAACGGGGGTGCAATCGGCTGTCAGCACGCCGATGACGAGCCCTGGCGTTCTCGAGACGACGGCGTCGGCGTGGGGAAGGGCGTCGCGCGATGGCGCCTCCGTGACTTCGAATGCGGTCGTGCCATGCTCCTGATAGAGCGTGACGACGCCAGAACCGAATTTCAATTCGTTGCCGCAGAGGTGCAATCCGATGCGCCGACGGTTCTCAAGAACGAGCGCTTTATCATCGTTCGAGCCGATGCCGCAGTTGAGGCTCTCGTAGAGGCCGGTTGAGACGCCGCCTGCGCGTGTGAAAAATCCGTGACGAATGCCGGCGACCGCGTGCAGGGTTCGCGCTTCGATCGGTTTGAGCGTCATTCTGCGCTGACCTTCATTACGTTGATCACATCGATCCGGGCGCATCGCTCGTCACGCGGGCGGCGCTGAAACCCGGGAGCGAGGGCAAGCCGGGCGAACGGGCGGCGAGAACCTTGAAACGCGAGCCCATTCCATTCGGCGCCAAGAGCCGCGCGACGCCCATCTCGATTTCACCGGCGCGCGCTGGGTTTGCCGACATCAAGCGCGATGCCCTTTCGACGATGCCGAGGGCGCCGAGAAATTCCGCCTGGGTGACGGGACCATCAAGAACGAAGCCCGCGCGGTGCAGCGTGGAGGCCAGATCATAGAAATTGACGTGAACCGTTAGGTCGGCTTCGCCGGGCGAGGTCAGAGGCGATTCATACTTGTGTTCGCGGACGGCCTGCAGCGTGTCGCCTGCTGCGGGTGTCGTGTGACCGTAATCGATCGTCAGAAATGCGACGGGGCCGCGCTCGGCGAGGGCTTTCAGGGCTTCCGCGAGCTGGTCGAGGCGCTGGGACTCGATGACCGTTCCTGGCGGCGCATTCGGCAGAAGTGCTTCGAACGCTTCGTGCGGGCAGTTTCTGTCGATGCCCGCGAATTGCAGTTC
Source organism: Hyphomicrobium sp. 99 (assembly GCF_000384335.2). Classification (NCBI taxonomy): domain Bacteria; kingdom Pseudomonadati; phylum Pseudomonadota; class Alphaproteobacteria; order Hyphomicrobiales; family Hyphomicrobiaceae; genus Hyphomicrobium; species Hyphomicrobium sp. 99. The sequence goes on along the minus strand of NZ_KQ031382.1, from coordinate 3,287,399 downwards.
GCCCATTGCATCGAGCGTGACACCACGGATGTGCCAGCCGGAAGCCGTCTTGACCCACTGCGCGACGGGCCAGGCATCGAGGAATTCATTGGCGAAGATGATGGCGGGCGGATTGAATTCATCGAGTTCGCGCCCCCAGCTCAGCGCGCTTTGGAAGTCTGTGAGTGTTGCGCTTTGGATTTCGGCGAGGGCGTCGCTGCCTTCCACCAGATGGACACGCACGACATTTGCAAAACCCGGAACTATGCGTGCGGCGCGGAGCACGTCGCGCATCATCGTGCCGCGTCCGGGGCCGTATTCCACAAGCGTGACGGGATTGGGTGCGCCGAGCACGCCCTGCCAGACGACGCCCGCCCACACGCCGATCAGTTCGCCGAAAACCTGGCTGATATCGGCTGCGGTGATGAAGTCGCCGGCGGCGCCGAACACCGGCCGCGTCCGGTAGTAGCCGTAGTCCGGGTCCCAAAGGCAGATCGACATGTAGGTCTGGACCGTCATCGGCCCGTCGCGGCGGATTCTCTCCTTGATCCGCCGGGACAGCGGCGTATCGCGACGCAATCCAGTTTCTACGGTCACACGACGGCCTTTCCGGCAGCGTTGTTCCGGTTCGCAGTCCAGATCATATAGATGCCGAGCAACAGCATGGGCAGGCAATAGACTTGTCCCGCGGTAAAGGGACCGATGTTCAAGATGTGATCGGGTTCGGGTTCGCGGAAGAACTCGCAGATGCCGCGGGCGATCGCGTACCAGACGAGCCAGATGCCGGTCGTCAGGCCCGGACGCTTCAACGCAAACAGATGATGGGTTGCGAACCTTATGATGATGAACATCACGAGGCCTTCGAGCAGAGCTTCATAGAGTTGGCTCGGATGGCGCGGGTTTTCTCCGCCATTCGGAAAGACCATGCCGACATAGGCGTCGGTCACGCGGCCCCAATGCTCCGAGTTGATGAAATTGGCGACGCGGCCGAAGAAGATGCCGATCGGTACGGCGGCACAGCAGAGGTCCATGACCGAGCGTGCGTTGACCTTATAGACGCGGGCGAAGAGCAGGATCAGCAGCGCGGATGCGATGAGCGCGCCATGGAAGCTCATCCCGCCTTTCCAGACTTTGAGGATCTCTCCCGGGTTCGCAAAGTAGAAGTCGGGGTCGTAGAGCAGAACCTGCCCGAGGCGGCCGCCGATGATGACGGCTGCCGTCATAAAGAGCAGAAGGTCGTCCACGCGCTCCAGCGTCATCGGGGCCTTGTCTCCCCGCCAGAGCTTCGGCGTCGAGATCAGGCGACGGACATACAGCCAGCCGAGCAGAAGCCCGGACATGTAGGCGAGGCCGTACCACTTGACCGATATGGGGCCGAACTCGATCGCGATGGGGTCGATATTGGGGTAGGTCAGAAGGGCGAGAGGTGTCATCGGCGCTCCGAGCGAGGTTCGGCAATTGGCCGTATCAAGGCCCTGAGAAAGCCTGACTGCGAAGCGTTGTTTGGGAACCCCTGAGCAAAGTCAAGCGGGCATCGTTTGGCCCGCGACCGGCTCTTCGGGGCGCGCGAGCGGCCTTGAGCTTGCGGCCCTGGGCTGCAATCGCCATAACTTGTGAACACCCTCAATTCCGAGACCCCCAATGACCCAGACGACGAACAGACTCTTCGACGACTTTGCCAAGCTCATGACGGAAGCCGCCGGGGCGGCCGACGGCCTCAAAAAAGAGACGGAGGCGATCTTTCGCGGCCAGGCCGAGAAGTTCCTGCGGGAAATGAATGTCGTGACGCGCGAAGACTTCGAAGCGGTGCGCGAGATGGCGCAAAAAGCGCGTCAGGAGAACGAAGCGCTGGCGGCGCGCGTTGCAGTGCTCGAGGCGCAGGTCGCGCAGCTCTCGCTGCAAGGCACCTCGACGGTTTGAAGCGTGCGTTCAAAGCATCCACAGCTTAAGCGGCTTTTCACCAGCAAACGTTGGTGAACCGCCTTCTAGACCCCGGCGCGCCCGGGCTTTGCCACTTTGATCGTGGACAAGGTTTGCGCGCCGGTCGGGTCAGCTTGCGACTCGTATGGGCGTCTGGTTTTGTCCGGCGCAGCACTAAGCGGCGCATTTGAATTTGAGTGTTTTGCGTCGTTCGTTAGGCCATCCCGGCGCGCGGCAGACTTGGAGAACGACATCAATGGCAGTTGCGGAACAGGGTTCTGACCGCGTTCTCAATCCGATCGATCTCATCGAACAGCTTGCGCAGAGCCACGACTGGCCGTGCGAACGGGCGAGCGATGAGGAGCTGACGCTCATCGTCGCCGGGACGTGGGCTGATTACCACATTTCGATCAACTGGCGGGACGACCTCGAAGCCTTGCATCTCGCTTGTGCGTTCGATTTCCGCGTTCCCTCGAACCGATTGACGGAAATGTATCGCCTGATCGCGCAGATCAACGAGCAGCTTTGGCTCGGTCACTTCGATCTCTGGACGCAGGAAGGCCTCGTGATGTTCCGTCACGCGCTTCTGCTCAACGGCACCGTTGCGACGGTCCGGCAGTGCGAGGCGATGCTGAAGGCGGCTCTCGAAGGCTGCGAGCGCTACTATCAAGCCTTCCAGTTCGTGGTTTGGGCGGGTAAGGAGAGCAAAGAAGCCCTGGTTTCGACGATGTTCGAGACGCAGGGTCAGGCTTAAGCCGGACGCCGTTACGGGTTCGGCGTTCTTCGCCGAGGAAACCCCAGAATGTCGTTGAAATTGAATGGTCCGGTGGTGCTTGCGGGCGCCGGGAAGATGGGCGCTAGCCTACTGGAAGGCTGGATCGAACGAGGTCTCGATCCAGCGAGTATCATCATCCAAGAGCCTAATCTCTCGGGCGCGGCTCTCGATCTTGCAAACCGACACGGCATCAAGGCGGTGGCGGGCAATCTGAGCCCGCTCGATCGTGCGCCTGCGGTTATCGTCGTCGCGGTAAAGCCGCAGGTGATGGACGACGTTTTTCCGGCGCTCGCGAAAGTCTCAGGCCCTGAGACCGTGGTCATATCCATCGCAGCGGGTAAGACGCTCGCGAGTTTCGAACGCCATTTGCCCCCGGGCACCGCTGTTATTCGCGCCATGCCGAATACCCCGGCCGCCATCGGTCGCGGCATCACGGGTGTCGTCGCCAACGCTCATGCGACGGCGGCGCAAAGGGAGGCTTGTGAGAGCCTGCTCGGAGCGGTCGGCGAGGTCGTTTGGGTCGATGATGAAAGTCTCATCGATGCGGTAACGGCCGTCTCGGGCTCGGGGCCGGCTTACGTTTTCCTTCTGGCAGAAGCTCTCGCGGAGGCGGGTGTCGCGGCGGGTCTCGATGAGGCGACGGCGAAGAAGCTGGCGCGCGCAACCGTCTCAGGTTCGGGCGAACTCCTCAATCAATCGCAAACCGATCCTGAAACGCTGAGGCGCAACGTGACGTCGCCCGGCGGCACCACGGCTGCGGCGCTCGCGGTGCTGATGCGCGAGGGGAGCGGTCTCAAGGAACTCATGAGAGAAGCTGTGTTAGCCGCGCAAAAACGTGGCCGCGAACTGGGACGTTGATCGGGGCTGGGATTTTTCGGTCTCGATCTCAGTTCGCGGCTACAAGCGTGGCTTCCCGAATGGGCTGTGGCGGCCCCGGCGATCGGGAAGTTCGGTACCGGTGACTGCAGGCTTGGAGGACACCTTGCCGAAGTCGACGGGTTTGGCCCCCGGTTCCGATGTCCCCCAAATTGTAACTTCATAACATAACGGTCAAATCACAAAGCCGTGTGGTTTGACGTCGTAACTTATTAGAATAGAACGATATTTCGAGATTTTTTCCTACTTCGGCAGGGAAATAATCGCGCGTAGGCCGCCCATGGAGCTTTCGCCGAGGGCGATCTCGCCGCCGTGGCTCTTGGCAATATCGCGGGCGATGACGAGACCGAGGCCGCTGTTGCCTTCGTCCTGATTGCGGGCGTGATCCAGCCGGTAGAATGGACGGAAGACGTTCTCGCGCTCGTGCTCAGGGATGCCGGGGCCGTCGTCATCGACCTCGATCCGCACCCATCGGCCTTCCGGCGCGACGCGGATGATGATGCGGTCGCCGAAGCGGGCGGCGTTCGTCACGAGGTTCATGATGGCGCGCTTCAGGGCTTGCCGTTTCAGCGGCAAGACGATGTCGCCTTTGCTTTTGCGGATCTTGAGATCGATGGTGCAAGCATAGATCGATGCGTCGTCGACGATCTCTTCCAGCAGCTCCTTCAAGTTCGTCGGCTTGGCTTCTTCGCCGCCGTCGCCCTTGGCGAATGCCAGATAGTCCTCGAGCATGTGCTGCATTTCGTCGACGTCGCCCGAGAGCGCGCGTGTTTCGGGCGTGTCGTCGAGCAGCGCCAGTTCGAGCTTGAACCGCGTCAGCACCGTTCGCAAGTCGTGACTGACGCCAGCGAGCATCGTGGTCCGTTGTTCGACGTGCTGCTTGATGCGGTCGCGCATCTGCAGGAAGGCGAGGGCAGCCTGGCGGACTTCGCGCGCGCCGCGCGGCCTGAAATCTTCAGGGATGCCGCGCCCTTTACCGAAGGCGTCGGCCGCATCGGCGAGCCGCAAGATCGGCCGGATCTGATTGCGCAGAAAGAGGATCGCGACCGTGAGCAGGATGACGGATGAGCCCACCATCCAAAGCAGGAAGATATGCGAGTTCGATGCGTAGGTTTGGCTTCGCGTGGCGACGAAGCGCAAAATGGCGTCGTCGAGTTTCACGCGGATCTCGACGTTCTGATCGCCGACGGTGTCGATCCAGAATGGCAGCTGGACGTGCTTGCGCAACTCGTTCGAGAGGGCGCGGTCAAGCAAACGGAAAAACGGCTTCGGCCCTGGCGGTGGAAGATCGCCGTTCGGCAAAACCTCCATTTGCAGACTTAGGCGATCACGCGCGAGATCGATGATCTTTTGAGCGCCGTCCGATTTCGGCAGATCCTCGTAGACTTCAATCAACGCTGCAATGTCACGCGCAGTCGCTTCCGACAGGCGGCGCGTCACGGCCTGCCAATGTCGTTCCATGAACGCGAACGCTATGACACCTTCAAGGACGACGATCGGCGTGATGATGATGAGCAGCGCCCGGGCGTAGAGGCCCTTCGGGAGCATCTCGGCGCCGATGTTGAGCAGGCCCACGACATAGGGATGCTCGCGGAAGCGACGATATCGTGAGGCGTCGCTGCCGGTATCCGGTGTCGTTTCGGGCACAACAGCCATTGAAGTAATTTTTCCGCCATTCGCGTGTCCGGGACCAAGCCGGTTATCGCGTTCAATCCGTGTAGAGAATGTAGCCCTTGCCTCTGACAGTCTGCAGATAGACAGGGTTTGATGGATCCGCCTCGATCTTGCGTCGCAGGCGATTGATCTGCACGTCTATCGCGCGCTCGCTGCCCGTGCTGTCATCGCTCGAAAGCTCGTGGCGGGGAACCGCGACGCCAATGCGTTGCGAGAAAAGCCTCAAGAGATCGCGTTCGCGTTCGGTGAGTTTGATGGCTTCGTCATCGCGTTTCAGTTCGCCGCGAGCGATGCTGAACACGCAGCCGCCCATCCGGATTTCATCGCGTGGGGCGGTTTGCACTTGGCCCCGGCGCAGGATGTTACGTAAGCGGAGCAGCAGTTCGCGCGGATCGAACGGCTTCGAGACATAGTCGTCGACGCCGGCTTCGAGACCTGAAATCCGGTCTTGAGCTTCGGCGAGGGCCGTCAACATGCAGATCGGGACAGGCCGCGTCAGCTTCAGATCGCGGGCGAGGGACAAGCCGCATTCGCCCGGCATCATGACGTCGAGGAGAACGAGATCGAATGACAAGCCGCGCATGAAGGCACGTGCAGCGGCGGCGTCGGCGGCTTCGGTTACGCGGAAGCCGTTGCTCGACAAGAAGCGGCCAAGCAATCCTCTGATCTTCTGGTCATCATCTACAACCAGTATGTGCGGGGCATTGTCCGCTAACGGTTCGGCTCGATCCTGGGCCATCAGGGCTCTCATGGGTTGCAATCTGGTGCAGTTTCCGATGGGTCGGTGCGCTGCCCCTTGATGAGGGTTTCAACCTGGGGCCGGTCTTTTTCTGTGATCATCCCAAAAAGAAAATTCCGCGCTACGGCATCGGCTCCTGGGCCGAGGTTCGCGAGCGCCCCCTCGATGCGTTTGGCCTGAATTTGTGTCAGTTTATCGTTCAACCGTGTGCCTTTGGCCGAGAGGTATAACCGACGTTCACGCCGATCCTCGTTTCCGGCTTTCTGAATGATGAATCCCTCGTCGACGAGCTGCTTCAGAACGCGCGCCAGGGACTGCTTGGTTATCTTCAAAATTTCCAGCAATTCCGCGACCTTCAGGCCCGGATTGCGATGCACGAAATGCAATACGCGATGATGCGCGCGGCCGAAGCCGTATTGAGACAGAATGGCATCTGGGTCGCAGGTAAAGTCGCGATAGGCGAAATAGAAAAGCTCTATGTACGCGATCAGATCGACGAGCGCGGAGGGCCGGCCATCGGCGGCTGCGGGAGCGGCCGAATGCCCAGATGCGGCAACGTGTTTTGACGAGCCTTCTGACGTTATGTCAGTCATGTTGACTTATTGGCCTCGATTGTATTCTGTTGCAAGCCAAAATGCTGGCTTGCCCCGGCAGGTCTCTGCTTCTGCGCACGGCGAACTGAAGCCCCGCTTCCTGGCGGTTTCAGGCTGCCACGCCCCAGCGTTCCGAGACGTCCGGCAAACCTCCAGTACCGCTAACCATAAAGCTCGGGAAGGACTTAGACTCGTATGGCCGACCTCATCCCCTTTCATGATCGTGATGGGCTCATCTGGGTTGACGGGGCTCTTGTCCCCTGGCGCGATGCGAAGGTTCACCTGCTGACCCACGCTCTGCACTATGCGAGCTCGGTGTTTGAGGGTGAGCGCGCGTATGGGGGTGAGATCTTCAAGCTCACCGAGCACAGCGAGCGCCTGGTGGAGAGCGCCCGGATCTTGGATTTCGAAATTCCCTATTCGGTCGCCGAGATCGACCAGGCTTGCCGCGATGTCATCGCCGCCAACAAGCTCTCCGATTGCTACGTTCGCCCGGTCGCGTGGCGGGGTAGCGAGCAGATGGGTGTTTCAGCGCAAAACGCGAAAATCCATCTCGCGATCGCGGCTTGGGACTGGGGCTCCTATTTTCCGATGGAGCAGCGTCTCAAGGGTATTCGCATCACGAATGCCGTCTATCGCCGCCCCGATCCGGCGTGTGCGCCGTCGCGAGCAAAGGCTGCAGGTCTTTATATGATCTGCACGATCGAGAAACACCGCGCCGAGCGCGCCGGCTATTCGGATGCGTTGATGCTCGATTGGCGCGGCCGCGTCGCCGAGTGCACGGGCGCTAACATCTTCTTCGTCAAGGATGGCGTGCTCCATACTCCGGAAGCCGATTGCTTCCTCAACGGCATTACGCGGCGCACAGTGATCGATCTTGCGAAGGCGCGCGGCATCACGGTCGTCGAACGTGTGATCATGCCGGAAGAACTCAGCTCGTTCAGCGAGTGCTTCATCACGGGTACGGCGGCGGAAGTCACTCCGGTTTCTGAAATCGGCGAGCACAAATACAAGCCCGGTTTGATCACCGAAAAGCTGCTCAACGATTATATGGAACTGGTGAAACCGAAGAAGCGCGCTGCCGCAGAATAGCGGTTAGCACCGGCGATTACGACTTGCACTGAGGATCGGAGAGGTTGATGCTCGCGATTTGCGGCTTAAACTTTTCCGGTACTCTAGATGGCGAGAGCATTACTTCTCTTCGCTGGACTGATAACCGCTTTCTGCGGTTTGGACACCGCCTTGGCTCAGGAGGGCCCAGGCGGTGGACCCGGTATTCAGCGCGACTGCCAGGTTCTTATGACTTGCAATTTTAAGCGCGGCCGAGGCTGGCGTGGATGTTTGTCATCTTATTCCTGCCGGCGTTGCGAGACCGTGCGCGGACCGTGCATCGGCGGCGGTTCGAGAAGGCGCATTTGCGAGCAGTTGGTTTGCGACTGGGCCGGCAGTTAGTGCGCGTTCGCGCGATCCGGACCGGATCTCGTCTTTGAGACCGCTACGGGTGGCGCCGTTACCAGGGTTTCGGCGGTGGGCTTGCGCAACATGATCGGGGCGCAAACCGCGAAAAGAAATAGGGCGATGGTTGCAAACACTGCGCCTATCGTTGTCGTCGAGAGCGAGATTCCCATCCCGTAGGCAGCCAGCTGGATGGCGAGGCACCAGAATATTGCCGGACCGAGCGAAGCGATTGCGATGCCGATGAAGCGGGTGGATCGCCCCCATTGGGCGCTGCGAATGGCCGTATCCATCGAAGAGATTGTCGTTGACGTCGCAGATCGCATGGCGCTGTGCTCGACCTCTTGGCCGCATGTTTCAAAAGCGATGAAACACCGATTCGATGGGTAATCCCTCATCACGCTAGGTGGAGACTGTTAAAGAGGCAGTAAACGGAATTGCTCGAATGTGAACCAATATCTGTCGACGCCCCGTCCTCGTCCCCTACGCGGCAGCCGCTCAATCGGTTCCAGATTTGCGAGACCAGTCGAGCAAATGCTACGAGTGATGCCCCGGTTTTGCAACCTAGAGTGTTCGACGCTGCCGGGAGCGGCCTCGCTTCTCCACTTGGATTGCTCTTCGAGGGTGCGGTGATACATCTCTCAAATGAATCGACCAGTCGCCGAAGCGTGGTCAGAAATCAGCTGACGGAAGAATAGGACTGACTGGGCATGCGCGTGACGGACGCCATCGAGATCGCAGAAACAGAACTCGAGGAGCGGTTCGTGAGGGCGTCGGGGCCTGGCGGGCAGAACGTCAACAAGGTTTCAACAGCGGTCGAGCTGCGTTTCGATCTCGATGCCAATAAGTCCATTCCTGATTATGCGCGCGACAAGCTGAAACGTCTGGCGGGGCGCCGTTTGACGATCGAAGGGATCATCGTCATCCAGGCCGATCGCTTTCGCAGTCAGGAACAGAATAGAGCCGATGCCCGATCGCGGCTCATCGAACTCATCGAGACCTCGCTGGAGCGTCCGAAGCTCAGGATCAAAACGAAACCTTCCCGCGGCGCACGCGAGGAGCGGATCAAGGCCAAGACTGTGCGCGGGCGCGTCAAGAAGATGCGCAGCCGAAAAGTCGATTTCGAATGATGGGCGTTATTTAGCAGCGAAGCGCGCGCTCATCGCCCTCGAAATCGCGCGGTATGATGCTCGCACCAATCTATTCTGACATTGACTGACTAGTGGGCATTTGCCGCTGGTACGCTTGTCCCACGACTGCGGAGGGGATATATTCGTATTGGGTATAAAAGAAGTGGGGGGCTGAATGGACGGTAGCGGAATCAGCGAACCGTCGGGCATTAGCCTGGACCGTGCTAAGTGGCATAATCCTCTGGTTTCGGTCGTTATCACGCACCGCAATTATTCGGATCACCTCCGAGAGGCCATTCTCTCTATCCTTGATCAAACTCACGAAAATTGGGAATGCGTCGTTGTCGATGACGGATCGGATGCAGCGCACCGCGACGCGGCAATCAAGATCGTCGCTGAGATAAACGACAGTCGATTGACGATCCACGCCCTGGGTGAAAATGTCGGGCAGGTCCCGGCCTTCTTCGCCGGCGTTGAGCAGACAACGGGCGATTTCGTCTGCTTGCTTGACCCCGACGACAGGTATACCGAGACGTTTCTGGAAGACACGCTCGCCGCGCATTTGAACGTCGGCGTCATGTGCCCGATCGTTTCAACCGAACAATACCTGACGAGCGAACGCGGCATAATTGGAAGTGAGTTGAGGGGTGACCTCCATACCGCCGGGATGCGGCCCTACGGCAAATATCTCGAAGCGCGCAAACCCGAAAAGTCGAGGCTCCTTTTCGTCTGGGCGACAATACCCGGGTGGCATTGGACGTCCACGTCAGCGATGATGTTCCGGCGAGCTGCACTGAATTACCTCAAGCCCAATAAAAAGCTTGCCTACAAGACATGCGCGGACGGCTATCTGGCCCAGGGAGCCCATGCGTTAGGGGGGACCTTGTTCCTCCAAAAGGCTCTCGTTTACCGCAGGCTTCACGCATCAAATTCATGGATCGATGCTGACATCTATGCGTCGTGGCAGGAAATGCAGCGCAAGGGTGCGCACCGATGGGGCGAGGTTGCATTTCAAGATGCGATCGAAGCGATCAGAGCCAATGGCATGCCGGAGTTCAGGCGCGCTCCAGTGAAAGGTTCCGTACTCGCTACAAAGAGGGTGCGGCGGCGCAGTATGGGCCGGCATTTAGAGCGGTGGCGACGGTCCATCCGCAAACGAGTTCTTGGCTCGCAGCGGGAGCATCGTAACGATTAAACCTGAGGCTAAATTCAAGTCGACGAGGGCCAATGCAAGTCATCGAAATTGATGAAGCGTCGAGTGGGCTGGACCGCTCGAAGTGGGGAAATCCGCTGGTTTCGGTCATCATCACGCACCACAATTATTCGGACCACCTCCGGGACGCTATTCTCTCTATCATCGATCAAACTCATGAGAATTGGGAATGCGTCGTTGTCGATGACGGATCGGATGCTCCGCATCGGGCCGCGGCAATCAAAATCGTCGCCGAGATAAACGATAGCCGGGTGACGATTCATACGCTTAGCGAAAATGTCGGGCAGGTTCCGGCCTTCTTCGCAGGCGTTGACCGGACGACGGGCGATTTTGTCTGCTTGCTTGATCCGGACGACAGGTACGCCAACACGTTTCTGGAAGAGGCGCTCGGTGCGCATTTGGGCGCCGGCGTCATGTGCCCGATCGTTTCAACCGATCAATATTTGACGAACGAACGCGGCGTAATTGGAATGGGTGTGAGGGGAGACATGTATACCGCTGGGATGCAGCACTACGGCAAATATCTCGAAGTTCACGAACCCGAAAAGCCGAGGCTCCTGTTCGTCTGGTCGACAATACCAGGGTGGCATTGGACGTCCAGCTCAGCGATGATGTTCCGGCGAGCTGCACTGAAGTACCTCAAGCCCAACCGAAAGCTCGCCTATAAGGATTGCGCAGACGGTTACTTGGCCCAGGGAGCCCATGCGTTAGGGGGAAGTTTGTTCCTCCAGAAAGCGCTCGTTTACCGCACGCTTCACGCATCAAATGCATGGATCGATACTAACATCTACTCGTCTTTTCAGGACAAACAGCGCAAGGGTGCGAAACAATCGTCTCCGCAAGCATTTCAAGATGTGATCGAAGCGATTAGGCAGAATGGGCTGCCGGAGTTCAGGCGTTCTCGACCAAAAGATCCCGCACAAGGTCCAACGATAATTGAGGTTCGCCACCGTGGCTTCGGACGGCATTTGGTGCGTTGGCGACGGTCGATTCGCAAACGGATCGAGTAAGCCGCGACTTACGACAACTTACACTCTCTGCGTCGATTACATTATCGATGAAATAACCTGGTTGTCTTCTTCCTGATAGATAGCGCGTGAGTTCACATGAAGACCCTTGGTACTTCTATGATCGTAATTGGGCATATGAGGTTCGGTTGCTGAGTTCGGGTGCAATCCGAAATTCCCAATGGATAATAAAGTTAGCTCGATGCAAAGGGTGTCAGATCTTTGCGACGTACAGCGATCTGATACCCCTTATGGATCACTTCGAGGCTAGCGCCATACTCACGCAGGAACCAATCGATAGCTTCCTGGGGCCGCTCTTTCGAGGGTCTGTGCATCTCCCATAGGTAGTCGTCCCAGATCATCACGCCGCCCTGACGGAGCATTGGCCATGCGAGGACGGAGTCCGCAAGCGTCCCGTCTCTCGTGTGGGTGCCGTCAATATAGATGAGATCGAAATGTGCGTGCTCGGCGAGAAGCCTAGTCAGTGCGTCGATAGATAGACTTTTGATCTTTCTAAAGCGGCCTTCATATTCAGCCAGATTGGAATCAAATCGGCGGTCGCGCTCAGCATGCCCAGGAGACTTGAAGAGGTCCCAGGCGTCGACACAAGTCACGTGACAGTGTGGCAATAAGTTAAGCCAGACGATTGCGGATCGTCCTTCCCACGATCCGATCTCAAGAACCGACTTAACGGGGCGGTCAATTTGGGAGATAAAAGTCAGCCAATTACGGGCATGCCACGTAGCCCAGTCCGTCGTGAGCTCCTTACCAGCGAACCACTTGGCTGCGTCCGGATGCAGCGGCAGCGGTTTTGTCAGCTTCACTTTTTCGACTGGCGACGCGGCAGCCGTTTTCTTCCGCAATCCAAGTGCCGTTCTCAGTCCCATGCTTCCCCCTCATCGATCCGATGCACGCGGAACATATAGGCGCATATTTGAAACGACGAGATCCGAAATAGATAAATCTGTTCGTATGGGCATAAACCGCTGCCCGACTTCTGACGGCAATGGGGAAGACGGGCGATTTCGTCTGCTTGCTTGACCCCGACGACAGGTACGCCGAAACGTTTCTGGAAGAAGCCCTCGCCGCGCATTTGGTGCCGGTGTTCAGAGGCCGGCAACGTGGCATGAGCCGGCGTTTTGAGCGTTGGCGCCACTCGATCCGCAAAAGGATGGCCTAAGTTCCGGCACTCGTCGCGCCGAACTGCAGCATTGGCGCGCGGTTGAGGGAAATGATCGCTCCGGTGCCGTTGGCGACACATCCGGCGATGAGGCTGTGCATGAAGCGGATGCGCGGCGCGCCTTCTGTTTTCCTCAGCGCTGGGGAGGGGACAGAAGGAAATCCTGATATTTCAAAGGGTGTTGTTGGTAGCGGGAGGCGGACTTGAACCGCCGACCTAAGGATTATGAGACCTTCGCTCTAACCACCTGAGCTATCCCGCCACACCGGGCCAGCATGCTGGCACCGAAGCGACCGTCTATAGGGAGCGCCGTAGCTTTCTGTCAACACGGCGCTCCGTCCCGGCGGCACGTAAGTGCCAACAAAATTTCGCTAGAGCCGGGAAGGACGTTATTTCGCGAGGCTATTCCGCGGCAACTGGGCGCTGGTTTGCTGCCCCTTCCTTGCGGAAGCGCATCATCGTGAAGATGCCCCAGGGCCGCAGGGCCTTGCGGTCCATCAGCTTAAGATCCGGACAGACCATCACACGCGAGACGTCGAACACCGAGTGCCAGCCGACGAGATCGGCGAACGGCGCCATCTGGCGTTCGACCCAGCCGCGGACGCCGTCTTCCTGGCTGAAGTGGTTCACCAGCATGACCTCGCCGCCGGGCTTCGTCACGCGAGCAAGTTCCAGCATGACCTTCTGCGGATCGGGAACGACGGTGATCACGTACATCGCGACGGTCGTGTCGAACGAATTGTCGGGAAAGCGAAGGTTGCTCGCGTCCATTTCGTAGAGGCCGGAGATGTTCGTCAGCTTCTCGGCTTTGACGCGATCGCGGGCCTTGTCCAGCATTTCCGGCGCGAGGTCGATGCCGACGATATCCAAATGCTTTTTGTAATCGGGGAGTGAGAGGCCGGTGCCGACGCCAACCTCGAGGACGCGCCCTTCACCAGCGTTGACGATTTCGACGGCGTGGCGACGGCCGGCCGTCGAGATGGCGCCGAAGGTGTAATCGTACACAGGCGCCCAGCGACGGTAAGCGTCGCGGACCTGGCCTTCATCGAGCTGCACGACTTTCGCATCCGAACGCCTTTTCTGTGCCGCCCCACGCACTCCCGAGGAGGCGTGGAGGCCCGAAGGCTTGTTGTCGCTCACTGCCCGATCTCCATTCGTCCGCAAATCCATTTCAATGCGATGCGCTTAGCGTTCCGCTCCGGCCATCGTGGTGTTCGTGACCACATGCTCGGCGGCATTTGTGGCCTTGATCGTTTTCGCGATCCATCCCCCGCCAAGGACACGTCCTTCCGTCCCGGCATCGGCATAAAACACGCACGCTTGTCCGGTCGCAATACCCTCTTCGCCGTCCGCAAGCTCAACCCGAATTGCGCCATCATCAGCGATTGCGAGAAGTGCAGGCCGGAGCGCTTGCGACGAACGCATGCGAACATAAAGGGAAAGACCGCCCGCGGCGACCTCGCTCAAGGGCTTTTCCCCGAGCCAATTGACGTTCCGGAGCATGAGGCCCGTGGTTCTGAGCGCCGAACGCGGACCGACGACGACTTCGTTCTTCGATGCGTCGAGACGGACGACGTAAAGGGGCTCGGCGGCGGGAATTTTTATGCCGCGGCGCTGGCCGACCGTGTAATGCACGATGCCGTCGTGACGACCAAGGATGCGCCCATCGAGATGGACGATATTGCCGGAATCGAGCGCGCTCGGCTTCAGGCGTTCGATCACGTCGGTGTACTTCCCCGTCGGAACGAAACAGATGTCCTGGCTATCGGACTTGTCGGCAACCGGTAGATTGAATGAGCGGGCGAGGTCGCGCACGGCGGCCTTCTGCATGCCGCCGATCGGAAACCAAAGCGACGCGAGCTGTTCCTTCGTGATTCCGAATAGGAAATAGCTCTGATCACGATCCGCATCGACGGCGCGAGAGAGGACTGGTCCGTCTTCGGTGTCGTGGCGTTGCACGTAGTGGCCGGTCACGAGGACATCGGCGCCCAGGTCCTTGGCGGTATCGAGCAGATCGCGGAACTTGATTTCGTTATTGCAGGTGACGCAAGGGATCGGTGTTTCACCGGCGACGTAGCTCTCGGCGAATGACTCGATGACCTTGGCGGCAAAGCGCGTCTCGTAGTCGAGAACATAGTGCGGAATATCAAGCGCCTCGGCCACGCGCCGGGCGTCGTGGATGTCCTGGCCCGCGCAACAGCTGCCTTTCCGGCCCGTCGCTGACCCATGATCGTAGAGCTGCAGCGTGACGCCGATGACGTCGTGGCCTGCGGCCTTCATGATGGCTGCGGCAACTGAGCTATCGACGCCACCTGACATCGCCACCACGACGCGCTTTTTCGCTGCGCCCGCCTGATTTGGGGCGCGCGTCGCGCTGCTGCCGGCAGATGATGTTTCGGTCTGGTTCATACGATCGACGGGCTCGGGCTAGTGGCAGGGGGGCGCAACAAAGCTCCTACAACAATACCTCGACGCCGCTATCCTTCAAAAGATCCAAGAATTTCAGAGAATTGCCCTGCTGGGGGCGGATTGTGATCTCAGCGGGTATTGGGCCTCGCCAATCAATAATTGTCAAATCCGCCGTCTGCAAGGCGGCGTGGAGCCTCGCTAAAGGGTTTTGGCCCATTTTTCGCTGATAAATCGCCAAGGCATTGCGATGCTTCAGATTGGGACGGAACGCCTCACCGGTGCCCTATTCCAGCGGAGGAAATGTGGAATTGGCACGCCCATTTATATGTTTTTCACTCAATGGGTTAGTGCTAATTTAATCGCATGCGGGTATAACTAACCATGGTCAAAGAGTGTGTATTGAGTATCATGACCGAACAGCAGATGAGAGCGCGCGGGCGCTACGTGATCGGACCCGATGGGTCACCGCTCACGGTCGCAGACCTTCCCCCGCGGGATACGAAACGATGGGTCATTCGCCGCAAGGCCGAGGTGGTCGCCGCTGTCCGCGGTGGTCTTCTCAGCATTGAAGAAGCTTGCGAGCGTTATACGTTGACCGTCGACGAGTTCCTGTCGTGGCAGCGTTCTATCGACAAGCACGGCCTGCCCGGCCTTCGCGCAACGCGTTTACAGGACTATCGGGACTAACTTCGTCTGTCTGACGGATCGCGTCAGGCTGATTTCGTTGGTTTCCTAGAGTTCGTGGACCGCCACATCAGAGTGTAGTCTAGGGTTGCTGGGCCGGCTTGGCCTGAGCAGCTTTAAGCTTTGCTTTTTGAGGCTTACTTTTCTTCGCCGGTTGAGCTGCGTCCGCCGTCTCGGGTGGTGCAGGTATCCAGCCCGGGGTCGAAGAGGCGGTCGCGCAACCGTCTGTGCCTTTTGCCCATCGCGAGATGTCCTCCGTCATCGCAGAGGCGAAAGCATCCGGCATTTTTCTGTTTTCAACCGTTAGCGCGGCAGATGCTTCTCCCGTCGGTTCGATG
Source organism: Hyphomicrobium sp. 99 (assembly GCF_000384335.2). Lineage (NCBI taxonomy): Bacteria > Pseudomonadati > Pseudomonadota > Alphaproteobacteria > Hyphomicrobiales > Hyphomicrobiaceae > Hyphomicrobium > Hyphomicrobium sp. 99. The sequence goes on along the minus strand of NZ_KQ031382.1, from coordinate 3,271,427 downwards.
CCGACGAGATAGGCTTTGGGTCCGCGCGGGTTGGGCTGCGTCGAATCACGTTCGTGGATGACGATCTCGGCCTTGCCACCGCGCGAGGGTGCGTCGGCCGTCGCGTGGAAGATGTAGTCTTTCTTGAGAGGGCCGCCTACGGCGAACCAGCAACTCATGGCGCCGCGTGCCAGCCGTGAATAAATCTCGGTCGCCGATCCCGTCGCGCCGGCGATGACTTTGCCTGCGGACGCCTCGCCTCCTGGCATCGCTGCGACGGCGGGGGCATTTTGGCTGGTCGGCTGGAGGTTCAAAGACTGCAATTCCGGCCCGTTGCCCGCGCAACCCGGCAACGCCGCCATGATCAGCAGCGCCGGTACCATTCTCGATGGGCGGCGAACAGGCATTTTTCCCCGAGCGGCGGCTCACATAGACTCATTGCTTGAACGCAAATGTCAGTTGCAACTCGTGCCCGCCTCGCCCGATTTGGGCAAGGGGACACAGTCACGCCAAACCGCGTACCAACAGAATTTGGAGGGGAAGAAGGCGGCGTCTTTCAGGCGGGCCGCATCGCCGGGAATATTACGGAGCCGGGCCTTATGCGAGAGCCCGATCTCCGAGAGCGTTTAGCGAAGGGCGGTGATGCCGAAAGGGCGGTCACGACGGCCGGCGCGGGGATCGTCAAGGTTAGCGGCTTGTTGTGAGGCGCGAGAGAATTGCTCGACCGTGTCGTCGCGCTCACGAACGGCGGCGGCCAGTTTCTCGCGGAGGCCTTCCGTCGACTGCCGGAGGTTGTCGCGCCGTTGTGCAGCCGCTTTTGCGAACGTCGAATAGGAGAAATGAGCCCGATCGCGAATGCCCGTGCGATCTTCCTCAAGCTGAATCTGGCGTTCGAGGTCCGAGGCCATCTGATCGAACTCGCGAATAATTCGCTCTAGATCATCTACCTTTCTAGACTTCTCTTCTACTTCACGACGCTTCAGGCGTATGGCCATGTCACGTGACTTCATCGTCCGATACCCCAAACAAATTCGAACTTATGTGTATCTTCAAGTTACCCAAGAAGCGTGCCAATCAAAGATTAGGCTTTGCTGCTACAGCAACCAGGAAGAAATGCAGTAATTCTGACGGGCCGCCGCGTTGCACCAGCGTCCGATGACCCTCAGTAATAATGTATGACATACTCCACTTAAGTTGCGGTAAAGCAACGGGTAACTATTTCTGAGGACCCGTCTCGTTTGGGGTCAAAATTTTAGTCACACGCAGTCTAGGGCAATCTCACGAATTCTGTTAGCTGTTGATTCGAGCCGAATGCAGGTCAGATGCGATCGGAGTCTGATGATGGGGTGGGCGCCTCAAAATCGGACTTTGCGGAAGACCTATCGTCGGTCGAGAGGGGCGCAGTTCTAATTATTTTGAGACAAACAGCGGGCCATGCTTTGGCGCGAACGGGGAAACTTTACCTCGCGACCGTCATCGGTGTGACCGGCTTTGCGGAAGCCATGTCATCTGCAGTTGCTGCCGGAACACCGGCACGCCACAGGATGGTGAATTAGCTAACGCGAATTAGGGTTTGTTAACCTCTCGTCGCTAACTTCCTAACGATCGCTTAGCTCGATTGTTGTGCGTTTTCTTTGAGCGAAGGACAGACATAGCGCGGACACGGATCGTATTAGGGCACCAGAGGGACGGTCATGCGGGTTCTACTCATTGAAGACGACAGTGCCACGGCGCAGAGCATCGAGCTAATGCTGCAGTCCGAGGGTTTTAATGTTTACACGACGGACCTTGGAGAAGAGGGCGTCGATCTAGGTAAGCTTTATGACTACGATATCATTCTCCTGGATCTTAACCTTCCAGACATGAGCGGTTACGAAGTTCTGAAGACTCTTCGCGTCGCGAAGGTCGGAACACCGATCCTCATACTCTCGGGTCTTGCGGGCATCGACGACAAGGTTCGTGGTCTCGGCTTCGGCGCCGACGACTACATGACGAAACCTTTCCACAAGGATGAACTCGTCGCACGCATTCAAGCGATCGTTCGTCGATCGAAGGGACACGCACAGTCGGTCATCGAGACCGGCGATCTTCGCGTCAACCTCGACACCAAGACGGTCGACGTCAATAATCAGCGCGTTCATCTGACCGGCAAGGAATATCAGATGCTCGAGCTTCTTTCGCTTAGAAAGGGCACGACTCTGACGAAAGAGATGTTCCTTAATCATCTCTACGGCGGAATGGATGAACCTGAGCTGAAGATCATCGACGTCTTCATCTGTAAACTCAGGAAGAAGCTGCAAGCTGCTACTGGCGGCAAGCACTACATCGAGACGGTGTGGGGCCGCGGGTATGTGCTGCGCGATCCGGGACATGAAGGTTCCGAGGCCGCTTAAGCTTTCGCGTTCGGTTGATTTTTTTCACGCGCACAGGGGCCATGATGGCCCTTGTCGTGTTTTTGGGGTTAGCTTCGGCAGTCGCGAAGCGTTTGCTTGACGTTTTACTTCAATGGTTCGGTGCGCGGACCGCCGTTGAAGCGCCAATTGAGGGACAGGCGTCCCATCTGGACGGCGGGATCCATTCGCGAAGAGATCGTTTCGAGGATCTCTGGATCCACGTCGAGGAAGTTCGTTACGTTCGAATTCGCGAGGTCGACGTAGCGATATTCGGCCTTGAGCGACAGCGCATCCCAAATTTTGGTTTCGATGCCGCCGCCGATGAAGGCGCCTGAGAGGCGTTTGCCGGCAATGATCCGGCCTTGCGGGAAATCGAGAACGTCGGTGCAGTTGCAGGTGACGGTCGTGTCTCCGAGGCCGGCGTTGGCATACCCTCCGCTCACGAAGAGGAGCGTATCGGGGGTTGTCAGATAGCCAATCCTGCCGCCGACCATGATGAAATCTTTGAAGTCGTTGCGAACGGTTTCGTCGTCGAGCGAGTCGGCATCAGAAAAGTGCACGCCTTCGCTATGATGCAAATTCGAAAAATCGCCATCCACGAAGGCGCCTATGACAATCCTTGGCCGGATTTGCAGATCGTAGCCCGCGGACAGAGAGATGAATCCGCCTTGGCTGCCTTCCGGGTTTCGGCTGACGGTCGTACCGAACTCGTCGGTGTCCGAAAATTCCAGCATGTTCGTGGCGATGCTGTAGCCGCCGCCGATGCCGAGGTAGGGGCCGGTCCAATTGCTGGTGACCGAGGGAGCCGGATTGTCCACGACGTCGGTCTTTCGGTCGCCGAACCGGTAATTCAGTGAGAGCCTGACGCTCTGCAGCTGTGGTTTAACGGAGTCGCCTACGATGCCGTTGAAGTCGCCGACTTCAGACTGGTACGACGTATAGCGGTATTCGGCTTTGATGCTGAAATTGTCGTAGACCAATGCCTCGACGCCACCGCCGAGGAAGTAGCCGTTGAACTCGCCGAAGTTTCCATGCGTCTGGTCGAAGCCGAAGGTCGTGCGATCGCTCGAATCGGCGTGGGCATAGCCGAACGTTCCGAAGAACAGCGTCGAGGGCGAAGCGAGATAACCGATCCGGCCGCCAGCCGAGAGCTGGTTCTTCAGGGTGAGTGTTCCGTCCAGACCGAAGTTCGTAGTCGTAAAGTGGGTGTCCACGTCACCGAAGTCGTAATCGACGAATACGCCGACGACGAGAGGGCCGGATAGCTTGCGATCGTAGCCTGCGCTGAGAGTGAAAAAGCCTCCCGCTCCGGGCACGCCGCGCGACGTCTCGCGCGCTTCGCCGATCCCGCCGAACTGGAATGCGGTGGTGTCGATGTTCGTCATTTGGTAGCCGCCGCCGATGCCGATCGAGGGGCCGTTCCAGTCGTTTGCGGCTGCTGGGCCGGCGGCGATAGCCCAAATTGCTCCAACGGCTAACCCGAGGCTTGCGATTTTCTCGACCATTGTATCCCCGGACCGGCGAAGGGAGACTTATCCGTAATCGTCAGCAAATGTGATTCAGTCGGTCGCTTATATCCCGTTCGCGGATAATATGTGTGCGGATTTGTTCGCTTGTCCCGAGTTTTCGCAGCGATTGTCGCCCAAATGCTCAGGGGCCCACGAGGGCCCCTGAATTTCGAAACATGCGTTCAATTTCTGTGGCGCCGAACCGGCGGCGTCAGGGCCGCCAATTCAAAGAAAGTCGTCCCATCTGGATGTCAGGGTCGATGTGCGCAGGGAATGGCTCAAGGGTTGCGCTCTCCAGGTCGATGTAGCGGTATTCGGCTTTGAGCGAGAGCGAATCCCAGATTTTGGTTTCGATGCCGGCGCCGATGAACGCGCCGGAGAGGCGCTTCGCGTCGTACAAGACGCCGGACACTGGCGGGTCGGAAATATTAACGGTGAGAAGGGTCTCTCCAAGTCCGGCATTGGCATAGCCGCCGCTGACAAACAGCAGGGTGTCTGGTGCGGTGAGGTATCCGAGTCTACCGCCGACCATCAGGATGTTTTTGAACCCACCGCGGCTGCTCCAAAATTCGGTGCCATCATCAGCACTATTGGTGTCGCTGTAGTGAAGGTTCGAGAAATCAGCGTCGGCGAACGCACCGGCGACGAACCTTTGCCTGAACTGATAGTCGTAGCCGACCGATGCCGAGATGAAGCCGCCGTCATTGCTGACCGGATTGTTAAAGGGACCTGCATTCGGGCCGAAGTCTTCCCGCTTTTGGGCCACGCTATAGCCTGTGCCGACGCCAATGTACGGCCCGGTCCAGCTGCTCGTGATCGGCGGGATCGAATTGTCGACAACGTCCTTCTTGCCGTCACCGAAGCGATAGTTGAGCGACATTCTGATGGTTTGGATTTGCGGTTTGACGCCATTCGTCACAGCGATCGGGCCGAACCCGAAATCAGCGTTCTCCGCCTGCATTGATGTATAGCGATATTCAGCCTTGAGGCTAAATCCGTTCCCAATCAATGTTTCGACACCACTGCCCAGGAAGTAGCCGTTAAAGCTTCCGAGATCTGCTCGGAGCTTGGAGCCATTATAGTTGATCGTCATGTCACTTGGATCGGAATGGGCGTAGCCGAACGTCGAGAAGAAGAGTGTCGTCGGCGCAACGAGATAGCCCACCCGGCCGCCGACCGAGAGTTGATCGCCCACCTTGAAGTGGCCCGTCTCGGCGGCTAGCAGGCTGGAAAAGCCGGTATCGATATTAGAGAAATCGTAGTCGACAAAAACGCCAACGACCAACGGTCCGAACAGGGCGTGGTCATAGCCGGCGCTGAGAGTAAGGAAACCGCCATTGCCTGCTTGGCCACTCTTGCTCGTAACTGCCTCGTCTAAGAAGTCCGTGATAAAGGCGTTCGTACGGGTGTTCGTCATCCCATAGCCGCCGCCGATGCCGATATACGGTCCTGCCCAGTCATTGGCGGCAGCCGGCACCGCGGCGGCAATCGACGTGCCTGCCGCGACTAATGCGAGGCTGGCAAGGTTTCTAATCATGGCTCTCCCCCGGGGCCTCAGACGACGGCTTGTCTGTGGGCTTCAATGCGCAAGTTTCGGGCAAATATGTCCGATGCATTGATATCGTTATCTGATTCGCGGACTAAGGAAGACGTCGCGCCATCCCGCCGCTTCGCGATGGACGGTGGATTGTTCTAAGAGACACAGAGCAATACGGAGTTAGACCTATGAGCGATGCGCGCGCCAACCCTTCATCCCCGCTCAAGGCGGCGATCGTCCGCGTGACGCCGTTCGAGCAGAATTGCACGCTGATTTGGGATGACGCGACGAAGGTCGGCGCCGTCGTCGATCCGGGTGGCGATCTCGATCGCATCGAGCGGGGAATCAAAGAAGCGGGAATTACGGTCGAGAAGATTCTGCTGACGCACGGCCACATCGATCACGCGGGCGGCGCTGCCGATCTCCGCGACCGGCTCGGCGTGAAGATCGAAGGTCCGCATCGCAACGATTCCGTGCTGCTCGACGCGCTCGAGAAGCAGGGCGAGATGTACGGCATCTCCGGTGTTCGCAACGTGAAGCCCGATCGCTGGCTGGACGATGGCGATAAAGTCACCGTTGCCGGGCACGAGTTCGAGATTTTTCACTGCCCCGGGCATTCGCCGGGGTCCGTCGTTTTTTTCAACCGGGGGCAAAAATTCGCGCTGGTCGGTGACGTGATATTCCGCGGGTCGATCGGGCGGACCGATTTTGCTTACGGCGACCACGACGCGTTGATATCGGCGATCAAGACGAAGCTTCTGCCGCTCGGCGACGATATCGCGTTTATTTGCGGTCATGGTCCGCCGAGCCAGTTCGGGCAGGAGCGGCAGACCAATCCGTTTCTGGTCTAAAAGTTCGCGGGGCTTCGGCGGTCAGAACGAAAACGTGTAGGAGCCGCCGAGGCAGCCGAAAATTCCGCATTCGCGCTGCAAGGTGCCGTAGCCGCCGCTCGAGATCGAATTGTCGTCGTTGCCGAAGAAATCGACCGTCTGGACGCGAAGGGTCTCTTCGCAGCTTCTTCTGCAGGCGGTCCAACTTCCGCCTGGAAGCTGAACTTCCCAGCCCCACTTGGGGGCGCGTCTGACGACGCTCGAGATCGCGCCGTTGCCGAAGCGACTGAAGGCGGTGATTACCTCGCCCTGTTTGTAGTTCGAGCGAAGGCGGCCAATGTGCGCATCGGCAACTTGGGGGGCGATCGAAGTGGCGACTGCCGTGGCGACGGCGACCGCTGCCAGCATTTTTGCGCGCATAGAAAATCTCATCCTTTGATGCTGGGGTTTTCCGCTAACGCGACATCGAAATGTTGACGCCCTTGAACGACGGTCCGCTGGTCGCGACCGTTACCGAGTGGGAGCCACCCGAAATCGCGACCGACATCGAGCCGTTGATGCCGCCGCTGATCGACAGGTTCATTCTGTTCGGTGACGCGCGGCCCGCAACGGTGCCGGACTGATTGTACGTGCGCTCTTCCCAATCGCCGCTCACCGCGCCGTTGGCGTTGGTGAGATTGGCTCTCAGTTCGACCTTTGCGGAGGCGTTGGCGCAGCGAATCGAAAGACCGAGATTGGTCGGCCCACCGTTGTTCGTATAATAGCCTTTGCAGCGGAGGCTTTCGGTCTTGCCGTTGTCGAACCGGGCGGTGCCTGAACCGCTCCACGTGCCGGCGAGTTCAACGAACGGATTGTCAGACGCCGCGACCGCGGGATTGAACGATAAGGCCATGCCGGCCGCTACGACGGCGGCCCACGCCGCGACTGACGCTGCAAGTCTGTGATTGCGCACCACGAACACTTCCTTCCAATTTGTGGGCCCCCGAAGCGGCGGTATTATCGTCCGATGTAAGCCAATTTGCGAGCCATATGGGAATGACAATGCTGCGCGTTCAGATGTGTTGCTGCCAAGCGACACCTGACGAGCAGCCGTCCGCGCCTCGATGCACCCCGGATTTGCGGACAATATGCAGCCTGCGAGTTACCCAAATGTAGCCTCCAAAGCGTCGCGATCGAATTTCAAACTCCCGGTATTGTTAGGTGGCGCTGAGAAGCAAGACGGCGGCATGGCCGCGGGGCGGGACTCGGGGTGCGCCACGCCAATCGATATGTTGAGGGAGTTCTATCATGGGTCGGCCGTACCGCGTTGCCACGTATGTAGCTGTTGCAACGATTTCAAGCCTTGTTGCAACCGAGAACCGGGCGGCAGCGCCCATTGATCCCCTGGCCAGCCTCGCGGGGCGCTGGGTGGGCATGGCAACGATGACGTCCCTGACGGGCCCGGCATCGAGTTTCAAATGTGTCGTGACCTACGTCGCACGCCAGGACGGCGTGGCGGGGATGCGTCAGACGCTGCGTTGTGACGACGGTGCAAACTTCAAACTTCATGCGGCAACCGATCTTGCCGTCGACGGCGAAAAGGTCACCGGAGCGTGGCAGGATAAGATCAACGATATCGGCGGCACGGTTGCTGGCACCGTCACGGCCGATGGCTTCGATGTTCAGCTGTCGGGTCAGTTTTTCGAAGCGCACATGGCGGTGGCCGGCCAGGGCTGCGATCAGTCCGTCAAGGTTCTTCCGCATGACGCAAGTGTCTTCCGGGAACTCGCGGCATCACTGAAAAAGTGCTGAGCGGCCTTTCGGGGGGCCCATCAAAACGGCTCGACGATCTGTCCCACGACTGGGGCTGCGTCCGATTTCGGATCGTAGCGGAAATCCAGGATCAGATTGAATACGTCTTGCGGCCAGAAGGCGGGATAGCTGCCTTCGCGGGCGCCGAAGAGTGCCGCGATCTCCGGCAGCTTCTTGTGGTGCCAGCAGATGACGAGCATTTTTCCGCGATATTCGGGCTTCGAAAAGATCTCGGTGACGAGGGTTTTGAAGTCCTTATCTTCGATGTGATGCTGCACCTCGATACCGAGCGCGGCGGCGAGCGGCTTCACCGTTTCGATTGAGCGGATCGAGCGTTTGGAGCGGGCGGCCGCGTAAATGAAATCGGGGCGTCCGAACGTCTGGGGAATGTACGTCACGAGCCGCTCGGCGCGTTTGACGCCTTCCGGCGATAGCAGGATATCGGTGATGTCTCCGGTCTTCTCCGCGTGGCGCATGAGCAGAATGCGGCCCGGTCCGCCGCCGGGGTGATGCGTCGCCGTTATTTCTTCCGGAGCACTGATCAGCCCCAAAGCTCGGGCGAATGAGCATAGCCATGCTTTCAGGCCGCGGCCCGGTTCCGCAGAATTCTTCAAATCGCTTTCCTTTCCTGCGTTTCAGGCAGCGGCGCTCTTAGAGTCTCCGTTCAACGTCGCGTTTCAACGCGACCTAATGGAAACCTGCGCCCTATTCGCAGAAACTTGGCAGGTGTTCAAAACGGTTCGATGACGCGGCTGACCGTTGGGGCGCTACCGGAGTTCGGATCGTATTGCAAATCCAGGACGAGATTATAGGCGTCGTCGGGCCATGGATCGGGATAGCTGCCGGCCGGGGCGCCGAGCAGTGCTGCGATTGCGGGCAAGGTTCCATGATGCCAGCAGATGACGAGCGTTTTGCCCTTGTAGTCGGGGTCGTTGAAGACCTCATCGACGAGGTCTTCGAATTCGTCTTTTTCCATGTCGTGCTCGACCTTCAATCCGAGCGCGTCCGCGAGCGGCTGCACCGTTTCTCTCGGCCGGTTCGAATGCTTCGAGTGGGCGGTCGCGAAGATGAAATCCGGTTTGCCGAATGTTTGCGGAATGTACGTTGCGAGATGGTCCGCACGCGCGCGTCCGGCATCGGAGAGATCAGGGTCATCGCTGTCATCGGTCTTGTCGGCGTGCCGCAGCAGGATGATGCGCTTGGGTCCGCCGAGAAAGTGTTGGACGGGCGCGTAGTCGCTGGCTTGCTCGCGGACTCGCGTGCAAAGGAGGCATGCGGATCGCTTCTCGAGGTTCGGCGAGCCAACAGCGAGGAATCCGATGTGAGCGCCATCGCCGCGTGACGAGGCGGCGCTGGCAGTTCTGCCGTGCATGTCCAGGAGAAACGTTGCCGAAGCGATGCCTGCCAGTAAAAGGGCCGCCGTCGCACAGTGCCGAAAAAGAGTGGAGACGCGTTCCATTCGTTCACTCCCGTTGAGCTTATACCCACCCTTCGCCATCGGCTGAATCGGGCAGCGGTCTTGGCCGGCCGTTGTCATCAAGGGCCACGAACGTGAAGTGGGCACGCGTAACGCACGTTTGTGCTTCGCGATCTCGCGGGCGTCTCCAGGCCTGAACGTCGAACGTCATCGAGGAACGTCCGCGCTTTATCAGCCGTGCCCAGACCGTCAATTCGTCCCCGACTTTGACGGGTGAGTGGAAGCTCATGCCCTCGACGGCGACGGTTGCGCAGCGTCCCTGGCTGATGCGCGCGGCGGCGTTGCCGGCCGCGAGATCCATCTGAGACATGATCCAGCCGCCGAAGATGTCGCCCGCGGGGTTGGTGTCGGCGGGCATCGCGATGGTGCGGATGACGGGGTCGCCGGTCGGCATGGGCAAATGGGGTGCCGTCCGGTGCCGCTTTTCTTCGGGACTTTCGGCTGCCATGTCCACACAGACCTTTCAGTGTGCGGACCAGGCCGCGAGACGCTTGTAAGTGCCTTATACCCCTTAGTCCGGATAAAGGAGCCGTGCTGATGGAGGGAAGACGCGCGGCAGGGCGCCCAAGTTTCAAAACCGGGCATGGTGTCAACCCTTACGCAACCTTCACTGCCTAATTTTGGCGAATCAGGCCGTTCACACCGATTCGATTTGCGATAACGCCATGACGTCCCCCACACCCGATCGCGAACTGCTGAGGCAGCTCGCCGACATTCCCGAGGTCTCACTGAGCGGATTTTCCGTCCGCGAAGGATTGGCAGGAACCGGCGTGACGGTGTTGAGGGGGCGTGACTATTTCGGCAGCTGGCGGGCGGTGGACACGCAACTCGTCTGGGTGCCTGCAAATCTGACCGAACCGGGCCATATCGTCGAAACGGTCGAAGAAGCCGTTCGCCATACGCTGCTCATGATTTTGAAAAGCATCCAAAGTCCCGGCCGCAAGCCTCCTCGCGCGCTTGCCTGCTGATCAGCGGGATCGCCGCCAAAAATTCGCTGCAGCGGACCGTTGCAAATCCCCTGGGTGGAGGCGACTCTGGCGCGCCACTGACAACCGGGAGCGCGATTGTGAAAATTCACCGTCAAACGCTATCGCCAATATTTCTCCTCGCCTTAATCTCCGGCGCTGCGGCCGATCCGGTCGAACTGCCGGCGCGAAAACCGGGGTATTGGGAGATTGCCATTGCGCACGGATCGAAGGCGACTTTCGCAATGACGGTGCATGCCTGCATCGATGCGGCGACCGATAAAGCCATGATGCAGGCGGGAACCTCGGCGATGGAGGCGATGTGTTCCGATCATGAGATCAAGCGCCAGGGCGAGGCTTACGTTTGGGACACCAAGTGTACGATGGGTCCGATGAAGACGACGTCACACGTGGTGATCACCGGCGATTTCCAATCGGCCTATCAGATCGAAATCACCGGAGATATTTCAGGCCTGCCGTCGTCTGAAAAAACGCTGACGACGCAAAAGGCGAAGTGGATGTCTGACGCTTGTCCCGCAGGCGTCAAGCCGGGCGATATGCAAATGCCGGGCGGCATTACGTTGAACGTTGGCGATATGATCAACTCGCTCGGCGTGGCGAAGACGCCCTGGCAGCCTTAGATGTTGGATTGATCATCACCAAGCGGGAGACCGCGGCCGCCTCTCGGCAGCCGCAGCAAGTTCGCGCGTTACGCGGCAAGCACCGCGCGGTCGTGTTTCCCTTCTTCGATCTCTTCGATGATCTTGGCGACGAAGGCTTCGAGATCGCCCGGGTTGCGGCTTGTGACGATGCCCTCTTCGGCCACGACGGGCTCGTCGACCCAGTTCGCGCCCGCATTGATCATGTCCGTTTTGATTGAATTGTATGACGTGGCTTTGCGTCCGCGGACGGCCTTGGCCTCGATCAGCAGCCACGGCGCGTGGCAGATAGCGGCGACGACCTTGCCTTCGGCGAGAAAGGCTTTGATGAGCTTCATCGCTTCGGGATTCTGGCGGAGCGTGTCGGGATTCATCTGGCCGCCCGGCAGCACGATAGCGTCGTAAAGCGAGGTCGATGCCTCGCTCAATTCGACATCGACTTTGACGGGCTTGCCCCAGTCCTTTTTTTCCCAGCCGGTGATCGAGTCTTTCTGCTTCCGGTCTTTCGGCGCGGCGACGTGGACCAGCTGTGCGACCGCCTTCAACTTCTCACGCGGAACTTCGAGTTCCGACTGCTCGAATCCGTCCGTCGCGAGAATAAGAATTTTCGCTTTCGAGATCTTAGGCATTGGAGGTTCCTCGATTGCTTGGCAACTGAGAAACAACCGATCGGGCCTGTGGGAGTTCCGCTCTGCGGCAACGAGCGTTCGAGCCGCCTACTCAGGCGGCGCTCACACCATTTTGCCGAGGATTCTCCCCATTTCATCGAATGAAAAGGCGCGCAGTGTTTGCGTTCGGACATTGCCGCGGGTGGCAACGCTCAACGCCAGCGCCGTGGCGGTTTCGTCGTCGGGCGCCTCGCAGATCGTGACGGCGTCAAATGTGCCGATCGTCCAATATATGTCTTTGACCGTGACGCCTGCGTTCGCGGCCATGGCTTTGAATTTGTCGCCACGGCTTATCGTGTCTTTAGCGTCGTGAATGCCTTTGTCCGTGAAGTTGGCAAGAATGACGTACGTTGCCATGAGAGCCTCCATTGTGGTGGTGCTCCCCGCAGTCGTGGATGTTAGATCGCGCGCCCAATCAAAAGTAGGAAAATCTACCGCTTCTACTGCCCCGGGCGGCCGGTTTTCTTGGGGCGGCCGCGGCGGCTCTTCTTCTCGGAACCGTCCTCGAACTCGCGGGTTCTCGTCGGAGTCGTGATGCGTGACGGCTTTTCGCCCGACTTCACGGGAAGCGACGCGTGCGGACCCATCTCGTCCAGCGTGGGTTTGTGGGGGCCTGCAATCTTTTCGCCGAAGGCTCCCGCTTTGACGCGGCTATCGACGTGCTGCGTGCGCGCTGGAACAGGCCGATCGGTTCCTGGTCCCATGTCGTCGAGCGACGGCTTCTTGATGCGAGATGTGGATTGCGCGTACGTCGGCTGCACCGGCTCGTATTCCGTCTCTATACGGCTGCCTTCAGGCCTGGACGGAGGAACGTTGGCGCTCGGTCCATATTTGCGCGCGCCTTTGAAGCTGCCCGCCTTGTCCTCGACGTCCGACTGCCGCGCCATCGGATCATCGGCGATGGCAAGCTCCGTTTCGCGCAGGCGCTTGACCTCGTCGCGCAATCTCGCGGCCGTTTCGAATTCGAGATCGGCGGCCGCCTCCTTCATGCGCCGTTCCATGTCGGCGATGACGGCTTGCAGGTTGTGTCCGAGCACTTGCACGTTCTCGCCGTCGGCGAGACCGGCGTCGACCGTCACATGGTCTTGCTCGTAGACCGACTGCATGACGTCTTGAATGTTGCGCTTGATGCTTTCCGGCGTGATGCCGTTGGCTTCGTTCCACGCGAGCTGCTTCTCGCGGCGGCGGTTGGTTTCGGCGATGGCGCGATCCATCGAGCCCGTCATCTGATCGGCGTAGAGGATGACCTTGCCGTCGACGTTACGCGCGGCGCGGCCGATCGTCTGCACGAGCGATGTTTCCGAGCGCAGGAAGCCTTCCTTGTCGGCATCGAGAATGGCGACGAAGGCGCATTCGGGGATGTCGAGGCCTTCGCGAAGGAGGTTGATGCCGATCAGGACGTCGAAGGCGCCGAGGCGCAGATCGCGGATGATTTCGATGCGCTCCAGCGTTTCGATGTCGGAGTGCATGTAACGGACGCGTATGCCGTTCTCGTGCATGTACTCGGTCAAGTCTTCGGCCATGCGCTTCGTCAGCACGGTGACGAGCGTGCGATAGCCCTTCTTCGAAACCTGACGCACTTCGTCGAGCAGATCATCGACCTGCGATTTCGCGGGGCGGATTTCGACGAGGGGATCGATCAAGCCGGTGGGACGGATGACCTGCTCGGCAAACGAGCCACCGGTCTGCTCGAGTTCCCAGCTTGCGGGCGTCGCCGAGACGAACACGGACTGCGGCCGCATCGCGTCCCATTCCTCGAAACGCAGCGGCCGGTTATCCATGCAGGAGGGCAGGCGGAAGCCGTACTCGGCAAGCGTTGCCTTGCGCCGGAAGTCGCCCCGGAACATGCCGCCGATCTGGGGCACGGTCACGTGGCTCTCGTCGGCGAAGACGAGGGCGTTATCGGGCAGATATTCGAAGAGCGTCGGCGGCGGATCGCCGGGATTGCGACCTGTCAGATAGCGCGAATAGTTTTCGATGCCGGCGCAGGAGCCGGTCGCTTCCATCATCTCCATGTCGAAGGTCGTGCGCTGCTCGAGGCGCTGGGCTTCGAGAAGCTTGCCGGCAGCATAGAGCTCTTCAAGGCGTTGCTTCAGCTCGGACTTGATCGACTTGATGGCCTGTTGCAGCGTCGGCTTCGGCGTGACGTAGTGCGAATTTGCGTAGAGCTTCACGAGCGACAGCTCGTCGGTCTTGTTGCCCGTCAGCGGATCGAATTCGACGATGGACTCGATCTCGTCGCCGAACATCGAGAAACGCCAGCCGCGGTCCTCTAAGTGGGCCGGGAAGACTTCGACGGTGTCGCCGCGCGCGCGGAAGGAGCCGCGGACGAAATTCTGATCGTTGCGCCGATAATGAAGGGCGACGAGGTCGGCCAGCAATTGATCGCGCGAAAGCTGTTCGCCGACGCGGACTGTGAACGTCATGGCCGTATAGGTTTCGACCGAGCCGATACCGTAGATGCACGACACCGAGGCCACGATGATCACATCATCGCGCTCGAGCAGGGCGCGCGTTGCGGAGTGGCGCATACGGTCGATCTGTTCGTTGATCGAGGATTCCTTCTCGATGTAGGTGTCCGTGCGCGGCACATAGGCTTCGGGCTGGTAGTAGTCGTAATACGAGACGAAGTATTCGACCGCATTCTCCGGAAAGAAGCTCTTGAACTCACCGTAGAGCTGGGCTGCGAGCGTCTTGTTCGGCGCGAGGATGAGCGCCGGACGCTGCGTCTTCTCGATCACGTGCGCCATCGTGAATGTTTTGCCGGAGCCCGTTACGCCGAGCAGCACCTGGTTGTGCTCATGCTTGCCGACGCCTTCGACAAGCTCTTTGATGGCTTGTGGCTGATCGCCTTTTGGCTGGTACTCGGAGACGATCTTGAAGCGGACGCCGCCTTCGCTTTTCTCAGGCCGTTCGGGTCTATGCGGAACGAACGTCGGCATGCCCCCCGAGACGATCGGGTGGGTCGCCATGAGCGGCTGGCGGGACAGAAGTTCCTTGGCCCGGTCCGATCGCTCATGAGGCTTGGTCAATAGCGCAGTCAGGCTATCGGTCAGAGTTTCGCTGCCCATCGGCGGGCGCGGCCCTGACTGACGAAGCGCGGGCAAGCTGGGAAGGCCCGTCGCTCCGCGTTTCGGTGAAAAGTCCGCTGGTGCGAAATATGAGCCCGCTTCGCCAAAGCCCGGCGTTCCGGCCTCTGTCTCCATAGGAGGCTGAGTCGGCTTTCCCGATTTTCCGCGGGAGGGGCGAGGTGCTTTTGGTCCGGGTGGCTTTGTGGGTGTCGACACAGGATCAATATAGGAAAGGGGGCCTTAGTCATAAATGCCGATTTGACGCCACAGTGTCACGCCTGAGCAATAGCAAATTCGGGTCGATCTGGTTTTCCGAAAATTCTCCTTACGGAAGAGTAAGTTCGGCAGTACTCCGGACGATGATAGCGAGGCGGGACCAATTCGGAAGTTGTGCGTTATCCGGTTGGGAAGTTGGGGGCCGCTGCCGGTCGAACGTCCGTTCGAACGGTCCTGGCGGACGATAACCCAAATAGCGAATACGGAGACCTCAATGAATACCACCAAATTGCTTGCTGCAGCTGTTGCGGCCACGTTCGTCATGGGCGCGGGAACGGCATTCGCCGCTGCCGAAAAGTCGGCTGCGTCGATGGAATGTTCGAAGCAGGCAGATGCGAAGGGTCTGCACGGCAAGGATCGCAAGAAATTCCGCGAGCATTGCAAGCACGAGATGATGCACTCGAAGGAAGCGAAGCCGGAAGAGAAGAAGTAAGATCGGACTTCGCAGAACCGTCTAGGTGAGAGACCCCGCCGTGTGTCGGCGGGGTTTTTTCAATACGGGGCGCGAGTTGCGTTCGCGACTTCGTATTTATCGCGCGGAGGCGCATCATGCCGCTTACGGAGGATGCCAAGACAGCTCTCGTCACGGGCGCCAATCGCGGCATCGGATTCGCGATCGCTCGTCAGCTTGCGGTTCAGGGTTTTCGCGTTCTTGCCGGCGTGCGGTCGCGTGAGAAGGCGGTCATCGCCTCAGAGGCTTTCGAGAAGGCGGGCGTCATGGTTACGCCAGTCGTTCTCAACATGGCGGACGCCGGGCGCTTGGCCGCCGCACTCACCGAGCTGGAACTCTCTCATTCACCGATCGACGTGCTCGTTAACAACGCCGCTATTCTGATCGACGGTCCGGGTGGGTTCAGCTCCAGTCTGTTCGACATGACGGACGAGACTTTCCGGCGAACGTGGGAGACGAACGTGCTGGGCCCGGCCGTTATGATGCGCTCGCTCATGCCCGGAATGCTGACGCGCGGCTATGGCCGCGTGGTCAACATGTCGTCTCTCGCCGGGCAGTTGAGCGGTATGGGCAAGGGCTATCCGGCCTACCGCGTTTCAAAGACGGCGCTGAACGCTTTGACCCGGATCGCTGCGGGGGAAGCTGCCGCGTCGGGCACGGATGTGAAGGTCAACTCCTGCTCGCCGGGCTGGGTCAGGACCGCTATGGGCGGCAACGATGCGCCTCGTTCGCCGGAGCAGGGCGCGGAAACGGCAGTCTGGCTGGCGACAATCGACAGCGAAGGGCCCAACGGTGGATTTTTTCAGGACAAGGAAGAGCAGCCCTGGTGAGGGGTTCTATGATTGGCGATGGCCACTCCCCTTGCGGGGAGCCGGCCGCCATCGCCAGCACTTGCTGAAAAGGTGAAGTCAGCTCGTCAGAGCGTGCGTCCGGCGCGACCGTTTAGGACTGGTGCGCCGCCTTGCTGAATTTCCATGACGAAGCGGATGGGGCGCCCCGCGGAATCGCCCAGGTCACGCGCGGTCACGAGCACCAGGTGGTTTGGTCCCGACGATGTATCGATCTGGGTGATCTGCGGAGAAAAATCCGACACCGTCGCGACTTCGAGTGTGCGCCGGACGCCGCCGAGGTTCATCGAAATCTGATCGCCGACGGAAATCGCCTTGGTGACTGGCGTGGTTCCGTCGCGCATGGCGGTCAACCAGTAGTCTTCTGAGCCCGAAATCGGTGCGGAGTTGGCCGCGACGACATCCTTGGCTGGGACGCTCGTCCGGTTGAGGGCAGTCTGGAAGCTCTTGCGGAGGACGGTTTCGCTATTGGCGAAAAGCAACGCAGCAGCGATGGCTGCGACGGCTGCGCCGGCAGTCAAACCCAACCAAAAGGGCCTCAAGTCCTGCTTCGTCATGCTTTGGCCTCCAGCATTCCTATCAGGCGACGACCCGGCTCAAATGCCTGTTCGTCGCCATCAGAGGTACAGTCCAGATTAAGGCAATTCAATAGCGCGTCGCGCCACATCGGCCGATAACCCTATCCCGTCTGCCGGAAAGGGCAAATCGCGGTGCGTAAACGCGCTTCACATGCCTAAGAATTGCTAAATTTAGCGCCGCGAGCATCGAAAATGCCATCCCGAGCAGTCCCCACGCTGCGGTTGTGCCGGTTTGGCGGTAAACCGCGTCGGCAGGAGAGCTGGCCGTGGCAATCTGGACAATCGGCAGGGGGGCAGGCGCGGCCACGGCCTTCAAAGTGGATGTCGCGGCCGTGTGGTGGAGGCCAGCGAAGGGGGCCGAGTAGGTTCCGGCCTTCACCGGCGCGACGAACATCGTCGAGACCAGGACGAAGGCCAATCCCGCTACGGCCGCGTCGATCAAAGGACGCCATAACTGATGGGAGCACACCGGCTGTGCGGCGCCGATTTTCCGGCGGTTGCGAGTTTCCGGCTGAACGCTGACAGGCATCGTCTCAATTCCTCCCGCTCGTCATCGACTTGATAAGTAGATCACGTGATGAGCAAGTTGACTTGCGCTTCTGGGCGGCCTTGGGTTCGGATTGTGGCACACGCTCATGAATTGGGCGGTCCACGATATTTCCGGCGTGTTTGTTGCGCGGTGGCATCAGCGCGGATGCGTCTGCCGGGCGTCAGCTTTGAGAAAACGCTGTCTTGCGACAAGGAAACATTGCAATTACGGTCCGCGCCGCTTATTCGCGACGCGAAAAAGCTAGATCTCAATTCCGAAAATAGGCCGCTTAAACATGGGCTTCATCGCCGACAGTCTGAACCGCATCCAACCTTCCGCGACCATCGCCGTTTCCATGAAGGCGCGACAGCTCAAGTCGCAAGGGCGCGATATCGTTTCGCTGTCAGCGGGCGAGCCGGATTTCGATACGCCGCAGAACATCAAAGATGCCGCCAAGAAGGCGCTCGACGAGGGCAAGACGAAATACACGGACGTCGACGGCATTCCCGAACTCAAGGCGGCGATCGTCGCGAAGTTCAAGCGCGACAACGGGCTCGACTACAAAACGAGTCAGGTATCGGTCGGCACGGGCGGCAAGCAGGTGCTCTATAATGCGCTGCTTGCGACGCTCAATCCGGGAGACGAGGTCGTCATTCCGTCGCCCTGCTGGGTCTCTTACGCCGACATCGTGATCCTCGGCGGCGGCAAGCCGGTGTTTGCCGAGACGACGCTCGAAGACGGCTACAAGCTCCGCGCGGAAGCGCTCGAAAAGGCGATCACGCCGAAGACCAAGTGGTTCATCTTCAATTCGCCGTCCAACCCGACGGGAACGGCCTATTCGGCTGAAGATCTGAAAGTGCTGACGGACGTGCTGCTCAAGCATCCGCACGTGTGGGTGCTGACGGACGATATGTACGAGCACCTGCTCTACGACGGGCTGAAGTTCGCGACGCCGGCGCAGGTGGAACCGAAGCTCTACGATCGCACGCTCACGATGAACGGGCTGTCGAAGGCTTACTGCATGACCGGCTGGCGTCTCGGATATGCCGCGGGTCCGGAGATTCTCATCAATGCCATGCGCAAGCTGCAGTCGCAGTCGACGTCGAACCCGTCGTCCATCGTGCAGTGGGCAGGCGTCGAGGCGCTCAACGGGCCGCAGGACTTCATTGCGGCGAACAACAAGGTTTTCGTCGAACGGCGGGATCTCGTCGTCAGCATGCTGAACCAAGCGAAGGGCTTGCAGTGCCCGAAGCCGCAGGGTGCGTTCTACGTCTATCCGAGCATCAAGGCGTTGGTGGGCAAGACGAGCAAATCCGGGACCGTCATCAAGAACGATGAAGACTTCGTCACGGCGTTGCTGGAGGAAGAAGGCGTTGCCGTCGTGCATGGCGCCGCGTTCGAGGGGTCGCCATCGTTCCGCGTGTCTTATGCGGCTTCCACCGAGTCGCTGAAGGATGCCTGCACGCGCATCCAGCGCTTCTGCGGAAATCTCACCTGAAAAACATAAAGCGCGCGACTTCGGTCGCGCGCTCTTCAAATCCAGTAGTCGCCTGCTTCGCTTGTCAGGCCGGCGTTGCGCCGTGGTGAACGAAGCGGTCGGTGAACCAATCCCAGGCGTTGGCAATGTGGCCTGTCAGCGGCTTGCCATCGACGGACGGTACAACCGGTCTCCAAATCGCGATCGCCGTCGCCGGCTGCGACTTGAATTCAAACACCTGCGGTTCAGCGCCGAAAGTCTCGGGCAGTTGTTCTTCGGCGGCCATGACATATCCAGCAGCATTGGCTGCGGACATCAATGTTTCAATACTCATAACCCAGCCTCGCATTTCCTGAGCCAACGTCCCTCTGACTCATTCCGAATTTCTCGCCAGTGCCCTTAGAACGCGCGAAACGCCGGAAGAGTTCACAATGCGGCAAGTTTAAAGTTATTCAAGTTATTTTTGGCTTTCGACAGCGGTCCGGAAGAGCAATTTTGAAAGTCACTTTGGCGTTGCAGTATAGAATCGCCCTTACGCAGTAATTCTACCGCGTTGCAATACATTCTTCACGAAACTGTGCGGCGAATCACGTTGTGCGGATTGGGCTTTGGAGCGACCATCGACGGGCCGCTCTCTTCCGAGGTGCGGGGCGCGGCTGCATGCGCGCGCCTCGCAAATCGGAGGCAATCATGACGAGCCCAGATGGCCCGAAGGGCGGAAATGGCACTCACGGAAATAGGCCTGGGGTCCGAGGCGCGCGCTGCATAGCGCTCATCGGACCCTTCGCCAGCGGTAAGACGACACTTCTCGAAGCCATACTTGCCCGCACGGGCACCATTTCGCGAGCCGGATCGATCGTAGCCAACTCGACCGTCGGCGACAGCACACCGGAAGCTCGCGAGCACGCGATGAGCGTCGGTCTCAACGTCGCCGACGCGTCATTCCTCGGGGAAAATTTCACCTTCATAGATTGTCCAGGTTCGGTTGAGTTCGCGCATGAAGGCGCTCTCGCGCTGCCCGCTTGCGATATGGCGGTGGTCGTTTGCGAGGCCGATCCGAAGCGCGTTTCAGCGCTGCAGGTCATTCTCAAGCAACTCGATGACGCGGGCGTCCCGCACATTCTCTTCCTGAACAAAATCGATGCGTCGCCGATACCGGTTTATGACGTCATTCCGAGCCTGCAGCCAGCCAGTGCCAAGCCGCTCGTGCTGCGCCAGATCCCGATCTGGGAAAATGGCATCGCTACGGGCTTCGTCGATCTCGCGTCAGAACGCGCGTACGTCTACCGCGAACATGCTTCCAGCAAGATCATCGAGCTGCCGTCCGCGATCGAAGCACGCGAGAAGGAAGCGCGATTCCAGATGCTCGAGAAACTCGCCGATTACGACGATGAGCTTATGGAGCAGCTACTGGCCGATATTCCGCCGCCCAATGACCGTGTGTTCGATGATCTCTCAAAGGAATTGCGCGACGGTCTGATTTGCCCCGTTCTCATCGGCTCAGCCGAGCATGGGCACGGCATCCTTCGCCTATTGAAGGCGCTTCGTCATGAGTGTCCGTCAGTCGAAGACACGGCAAAGCGGTTGAATCTCGATGGCCAGAAATCCGCGGCTTACGTGTTCAAGAGCGTGCATACGAAGGCTGGCGGAAAACTGTCGTACACGCGTGTTTTCGCCGGCGATATCCCCGATGGCGCGACGGTCACGGGCGCTGACGGGCACGAGCAGCGCGTTGCCGGCATCTTCACCATTCGCGGCGAGGAGGCAGTCAAGCGGGGCACAGCAAAGGCTGGCGAGACAGTGGCGCTCGGCCGGCTCGATAGCATTCGCTCAGGCGAGACGATTGCTGTCGGGAAAGCGGCGATTGCGCAGGTCTCCACGCTTGAAGCTCCGCAGCCCGCGCTCGCAATCGGGCTTGGTCTGAAAGATCGGAAGGACGAGGTGAAGCTGTCGGCTGCGGTCGCCAAGCTCATCGACGAAGATCCGTCCCTGACGCTCGAACACAATGCCGAGATGCATCAAATTCTGCTGCATGGGCAGGGCGAGATGCACATTCGCGTGGCGTTGGAACGGCTGATGCGCAAGTACGGCATCGACGTGCAGCGGGAGAAGCGGCGTGTCGGTTATAAGGAAACGATCCGGACAGCGACGGAAGTCCGCGGGCGGCATAAGAAACAGTCGGGCGGACACGGCCAGTTCGGCGACGTCAAGCTCGACATCAAACCGCTGCCCCGAAGCGGCGGGATCGTCTTCGACGAGAAGATCACCGGCGGGGCCATTCCGAAGAACTTCATTCCGTCGGTTGAAATCGGTGTGCGCGATTACCTCAGTGAAGGTCCGCTCGGGTTTCCCGTTGTCGACGTTGCGGTGACGCTGACGGATGGGTCGTTTCATTCGGTCGATTCATCCGACATGGCGTTCCGCCAGGCTGGGCGGCTGGCGATGTCGGAGGGTCTACCGAAATGCAATCCGGTTCTCCTGGAGCCGATCATGGCGGTATCGATTGCGGTGCCGTCGGAGTCCAATGCGCGGATCAACAGCATCATCTCGCAGCGGCGAGGGCAGATCCTCGGCTTTGACGCGCGTCCGGAATGGCCGGGATGGGATTTGATCCAGGCTCACATTCCGGAAGCGGAGATGGATAGCCTGATCATCGATCTCAGATCGGCAACGGCCGGTGTCGGATCTTTCACTTCGGGGTTCGACCACTTGGCCGAGGTTTCCGGTCGCCTCCGCGATCAAGTGCTTGCCGCGAACCGAGCGGCGGCGGAATAGCAGTGTCGGTTGAGCCTGAACCAATTACGGGCGGCGTTGGCGCCGCCCGTTCCGCTGTCAGGAGCTGCGAGCGGCAGTGGCCTTTTCTGACTTCGTCGCGGCCGCCGCCGGCTTTACCGGGCTCTTCGGGCCTTTGAAGTAATCGGCCATCGCTTCCAGAAACAACGGCGACAAGCCCGCGCCGCCGGCATCGATGTGGGCCTTCAGAGCATTGCGCATGCGCGGCTCCCACGATGCATGGATGTGCTTGGCGATGCCGTCGATGGCTTCAGGTTTCGGGTAGACGGAGAAGTAGTCCGTTATTTGATTGGCCATGCGGACGAGATCGGAAGCTTGCATCGTTGGACCGATTTGTTGGGATTGATTGGAACGTCAGCGATTGAAGATCACGGGACCACCGGGTCCGAGAGACGCCAGAAAGAGATCGGCTTTCTTGGCGAGTTCGAGGGCGAGGGCGGTCGGTGCGGAGACGGTGACTAGGGCCACGATGCCTGCGGTCACCGATTTCTGCACGAGTTCGAAGCTGCAGCGGCTGGTCATCAGGACGAAGCCGTCCGTCCGGTCGATGCCTTGCGTGTAGAGGGCACCGATAAGTTTATCGAGAGCGTTGTGGCGGCCGACGTCCTCGCGGACGAACTGGATCTCGCCGTCTTTCGATACCCAAGCTGCGCCGTGAACCGACCGGTTGAAGCGGTTCATCGGTTGGTGGTCGAAGAGGCTAAGCTCAGCGCGCCGTATGGCTTCGGAACTTGGCGACCATTTCCGGTCGAGCCGCTGCAAGGGCCGAACGGCGGATTCGATATCTTCGACACCGCACAGGCCGCAACCCGTGCGAGCCTCCATGGCGCGTCGTGCGAGACGCGATGTTTCGATCGCAGTCTCAGGCACGGCGACGTCGATCGCCATGCCGCCGTCGACCGGCATCACGAGGATGCCCTGGATCTTCGAAGGATCGGGGACGATGCCTTCGCCGACGAGAAAGCCGGTCGCGAAATCGCGAAGATCCGCCGGCGTCGACATCATGACCGTGTAGGGCTCGGAGTTGATCTGCAGCGCGACGGGCACCTCTTCGGGGAGTTGCCATGTCACGGACTGCGTGCCGGACGCCGCGTGCAGTTCGCCCACGGCGGGGCGCGAGCATAGCTCCGCTCCACCTTGGGGCTGCTTTACAGTTTTCGGCACGACATTCATCGTAGTTCAGCTCCATGCTGGAGGGGCAGAGATTACTCTGCCGGTTCCAGCTTCTTGTCCTTGGCGATGCGCTTGTTCTCGAGTTCGCGCTCCTGCCACTCCGCCTGCCACTCGGACGGGTGGTTGGAAACGGTCACCTGCACCGCCGTCACCTTGTACTCGGGGCAGTTGGTCGCCCAGTCCGAGTTGTCCGTGGTGATGACGTTCGCGCCCGTCACCGGATGGTGGAAGGTCGTATAGACGACGCCCGGCGGCATGCGGTCAGAGACTTTTGCCGTCAGCGTCGTGGCGCCGACGCGGCTCGCGAGCGACACTTTCATGCCAGACTTGATGCCGCGCATTTCCGCGTCGCTGGAATGGATCTCGAGGATGTCCTCGGGGTGCCATGCGACGTTGTCGGTGCGCCGCGTCTGGGCGCCGACGTTGTAGTGCGCCAGGATGCGCCCCGTCGTCAGGATGAGCGGGAAGTTGCGGTTGGAACGTTCTGCCGTCGGGACGAAGCCCGTCAGCATGAAGCGGCCCTTACCGCGCGTGAACTCTTCCGTGTGCATGACGGGCGTGCCAGTCGGGTGCTCATCGTTGCACGGCCACTGAATAGACCCGAGTTCCTCGATCCGGGCGAAGGAGACACCCTCGAACGTCGGCGTGACGCGTGCGATCTCGTCCATGATCTCGGCTGCATTGTTATAACGCATCGGATGGCCCATCGCCGTCGCGATCCGCGAGACCACTTCCCATTCGGGCATGCCCTGCTTCTCGCGCATCACCTTGCGCACGCGATTGATGCGGCGCTCGGCGTTCGTGAACGTGCCGTCCTTCTCGAGGAACGACGTGCCGGGGAGGAACACATGCGCGAACGCTGCCGTCTCGTTCAGGAAGAGGTCCTGCACGATGACGATGTCCATCGACGACAGCGCGTGCTCGACGTGGTGTGTGTTGGGGTCGGACTGGGCGATGTCCTCGCCCTGGATGAAGATACCGCGGAACGAGCCGTCGGATGCCGCATCGAACATGTTCGGGATGCGCAGGCCCGGCTCGCCTTCGAGCTTGGTTCCCCATTCCTTCTCGAAGATGGAGCGAACGTCCGCGTTGGAAACGTGACGGTAGCCCGGGAGCTCGTGCGGGAACGAGCCCATGTCGCACGAGCCTTGCACGTTATTCTGACCGCGCAGCGGGTTCACGCCGACGCCTTCGCGGCCGATGTTGCCGGTGGCCATCGCGATGTTGGCCATGGCCATGACCATCGTCGAGCCCTGGCTGTGTTCGGTGACGCCGAGGCCGTAGTAGATGGCCGCGTTGCCGCCGGTTGCATAGAGGCGGGCCGCCTCGCGAACCTGCTGCGCCGGAACGCCGGTGAGCACTTCCGTCGCTTCCGGTGAATTTTCCGGCCGCTTGATAAACTCTTCCCAGCGATAGAAGTCGGTCGGCTCGCAGCGGCGCTTGACGAACTTGCGGTCGATCAGGTTTTCGGTCGCGATGACGTGACCGATGGCGTTCATGATCGCGACGTTGGTCGAAGGCTGAAGCTGCAGATGGTATGAAGCTTCGACGTGCGCCGAACGCACGATGTCGGTGCGGCGCGGATCGATGACGATCAGTTTTGCGCCTTCGCGGATGCGCTTTTTCATGCGCGACCCGAAGACGGGGTGACCGTCGGTCGGATTGGCGCCGACGACCATTATGACGTCGCACTTGTCGACGCTCTTGAAGTCTTGAGTGCCGGCGGATTCACCGAACGTCTGCTTCAGGCCGTAGCCGGTCGGCGAATGGCAGACGCGGGCGCAGGTGTCGATGTTGTTCGTGTGGAAGGCGCCGCGGACCATGCGCTGGACGGCGTAGACTTCTTCGTTCGTCGTGCGTGACGACGTGATGCCGCCGATCGAATCCTTGCCGTACTTCGCCTGCGTTTCCTTCAGGCGCTGTGCGGCGTAGTTGATCGCTTCGTCCCACGACACGACTTGCCACGGATCGGTGATCTTCTCGCGGATCATCGGCGTCAGCACGCGATCCTTGTGGGTCGCGTAGCCGAAGGCGAAACGACCCTTGACGCAGGAGTGCCCTTCGTTCGCGCCTCCGTCTTTATAAGGCACCATGCGCGCGACTTCCTCGCCGCGCATTTCGGCTTTGAACGAGCAGCCGACGCCGCAGTAGGCGCAGGTCGTCACGACGGAGTGTTCGGGCTGGCCGAGGTCGAGCACGGACTTTTCGATCAGGGTTGCCGTCGGGCAGGCCTGAACGCAGGCGCCGCACGACACGCATTCCGATGCCAGGAACTCTTCGTCCATACCGGCAGAAACGTGCGAGGCGAAGCCGCGGCCATCGATCGTCAGCGCGAACGTGCCCTGCACTTCTTCGCAAGCGCGGACGCAACGCGAGCAGACGATGCACTTCGAGGGATCGAACTGGAAGTAGGGGTTCGAGGTGTCCTTCGGCTTGAAGCGGTCATTGGCTTCGCCATCGGCGCGCTTTGCAAAGACGTGGTTTTCACCGTCGTAGCCGTAGCGGACTTCGCGGAGGCCAACGGCGCCCGCCATATCTTGAAGCTCGCAGTCGCCATTGGCGCCGCAGGTCAGGCAGTCGAGCGGATGATCGGAGATGTAAAGCTCCATGACGCCCCGGCGGATGTTGGCGAGGCGCGGATTCTGCGTCTGGACCTTGATGCCGGGCGCGACAGGCGTCGTGCACGAAGCGGGCGTTCCCCTGCGGCCTTCGATTTCGCAAAGACAGAGGCGGCATGAGCCCCAGGCGTCGAGGCTATCGGTTGCGCACAGCTTCGGAATCTGGATGCCGAGCTGCATCGCGGCGTTCATGATCGACGTGCCTTCGGCAACCGTGATCTCTTGGCCGTCGATCTCCAGCGTCACCATTTTGGTGGCTTCGTGAATCTCGGGCGTGGGTGTGCCGTAGTCGATCTCTTTGATGAGGGTCATCGGCTTGACGTGGTGGTTCATCGAGCGTCCTCGTTGAGGATGTCTAATCCTGAAATTACTCTGCAGCGTCCGCTAGAAACTTATTCGGTGACGGCTTGTGGAAGTCCTCGGGGAAACCACGAACCGCGCTCATGACCGGGAACGGCGTCAGTCCGCCCATTGCGCAGAGCGATCCGTCCGCCATCGTCACGCATAGATCTTCGAGCAGGGCCAAATTCTTCGTGCGATCGACATCGTCGATGATCTTGTCGATCACCTCGACGCCGCGTGTCGAACCGATGCGGCAGGGCGTGCACTTGCCGCAACTTTCGATCGTGCAGAACTCCATCGCGAAGCGGGCCTGCTTGGCCATATCGACCGTATCGTCGAACACGACGAGACCGCCGTGGCCGACCATCGCGTCAACCTTGGCGAATTCCTCGTAGTCCATCGGCACGTCGAACTTGGATTCCGGGATGTAGGCGCCGAGGGGCCCACCGACCTGGACAGCGCGTACCGGACGGCCGGTCGCCGTGCCGCCGCCCCAGTCTTCGATCAACTGACGCGTCGTGACGCCGAAGGCCTTCTCGACAAGTCCGCCTTGCTTGATGTTGCCGGCGATCTGGAATGCGAGCGTGCCACGCGAGCGGCCGACGCCGTAGTCGCGATAGAACTCTCCGCCTTTGTCGATGATGATCGGTACGGCGGCGAAGCTCATCACGTTGTTGATGATCGTCGGCTTGCCGAACAGACCCTCAATCGCGGGGATCGGGGGCTTGAAGCGAACGATGCCGCGCTTGCCCTCGATGCTTTCGAGCATGGAAGTTTCTTCGCCGCAGATGTAGGCGCCCGCGCCCATGCGCACGAAAAGATCGAACGAGAAATTCGTTCCCTGAATATTATCGCCGAGCCAGTTGGCGCGACGTGCGATCTCGATGGCTTCACGCAGAACGTGCACCGAGTGGGGATATTCGGAACGGACGTAGATGTAACCCTTCTGCGCGCCGCCCGCGACGGCTGCGATCGTCATGCCTTCGATCAGGCAGAATGGATCGCCTTCCATCAGCATGCGGTCGGCAAAGGTGCCGCTGTCGCCTTCGTCGGCGTTGCAAGCCACGTACTTTTCGCCGGCAGGAAGATCGTGAACCGTCTTCCATTTGATGCCGGTCGGGAAGCCCGCGCCGCCGCGGCCGCGAAGGCCCGAGGTCGTCACTTCCGTGACGATGTCGATCGGTTTCATCTGGAGGGCTTTCGCAAGCCCCTGGTATCCGCCGTGCTTGCGGTAATCTTCGATCGAGAGGGGATCGGTGATGCCGCAGCGCGCGAACGTCAGCCGTTCCTGATTTTTGAAGTAGGGAATTTCTTCGGTCAGGCCGTGGCCCAACGCATGGGCTTTGCCTTCGAGAAAGCCTGCATCGAAGAGGCCTGCCACATCGCTTGCCGCGACGGGACCATAGGCAACGCGACCGTTCGAAGTTTCCACTTCGACGAGCGGCTCGAGATAGAGCATGCCGCGCGAACCGTTGCGGACGATCTCAACGTCGAGCTTGCGCTTCTTTGCTTCCGAAGAAATAGCGGCTGCAACTTCATCGGCGCCGACCGAGAGCGCTGCGGCATCGCGGGGTACGAAAACCTTGATCATTCCGCGGCCTCCTTCTCGAGTCCGCCGATGATATCATCGAAACGTTTCGGATCGACTTTTCCGTAAAGCTTTTCGCCAACCATGATCGCGGGCGACAGCGCGCAGTTACCGAGGCAGAAGACCTGCTCGATGGTGACGAGGCCGTCGGCCGTGGTCCCACCAAGGGGGGTGCGCAGCGATCGCTCAGCGTGCTGACATAGCGCGTCGGTGCCCATTGCCTGGCAAGCTTCGGCGCGACAGATCTTGACGACGTGCTTGCCGACCGGATGACGCTTGAACTCGTGGTAGAATGTCAGGACGCCGTAAATCTCAGCGCGCGAACGATTTAATGCCTTAGCGATCACCGGCAGCGTGGCGTCCGGCACGTAGCCGAGCTGGTGCTGCAAGTCGTGGAAGATCTCGAGAAGCTCGTCGGGCTTGTTTCCATGGCGCGCACATACCGCCAGAGCTGCGACCTCAGCAGGGGTCGGAGCGGGGAATTGTTCCACCCGTGAGCCGTTTGATTGTTTACCGGCCTTCTTCGCCATGTTTGGCGTTTCCTCAGTGTTTTGTTGGCGGTCGCCGTGACGCAGGAAGCCACTTTGCCGCATAGTGGTTAAGTGTGGCATCCCGCCCTGGTATTCAAATCGATATGGTCGATCTCATCATAGATTTCATCTATGGGGCGACGCAATAACTGCGGGAAATCTCATAGTTTGAGGCAAAGGAGACGGACTAAGTGTCCGTTTCTCATGAAGAAATAATGTTTACTGAAAATTTGGCGGCAGCCGCCTGAAAGGCGCGGACGAGGGGTGCGACAGGATCGCGATCCTGTGTAACCAGCCCAACACTGTGAGCGACTTTGGGTTCTACCAGGGGGATGGCCTTCAGTCCGGAGTCGCTGCCGAGCAGCTCCAAGAGATAATGAGGCATCACGCTGGCGAGCTGCATCAGCCTGACATTTGAATAAAGATTGATCACCGAGTTGGTTTCGAGTGCGGGCGAGGGGCGGCATCCGGCATCGTGAAAAGCCCGGTCGATGATTCGCCTGTTCTGCATGTTCGACGTCAGCAGTCCGAGGGGCAATTCGGCCGCTTCGCGCCAAGTCACGGTCTCACGATCGGCCAGGGGGTGGCCGTCGGGGATGAAGAGACAGTAGTGTTCGGAATAGAGAGGCGTCGCGATGAGGCCGTTGATCGGTTCGTTGTCGAGATAGGAAATGCCGGCGTCGATCGAATATTCCTCGAGCCCGCGCAGAATTTCTTCCGAGCTCATGGACATGATCGTGAAGTTGATCTGCGGATGCAGGCGTTGGACGTCCCGCGTCAGGTAGGGGATCATAGGCAACGCGGACGGTATGGCGCCGAGCGTCAGCCTGCCGGTCAGGCCGAAGTCACTTATTGCGAGGTGGGCCAGCTCCTGGTGCATCGAGGCCCAGTTGTTGAGGATGAGTTGCGCCCACTTGAGAACGCGCTCTCCCTCCTGGGTCAGCCCCTGATAACGCTGACCGCGCTCCACGATCGGCACGCCAAGCTCAAGCTCGAGCTGGCGGATACGCCCTGAGAGCGTCGGTTGCGTGACGTTGCACGCCTGGGCCGCACGCGTGAAATGTTTTTCGCGTGCGAGGGCGACGAGATATTGAAGCTGCCGGATGTCCATTTGTCTCTCTCTCCCGAGAGAGGGCTAATCATCGACGGTTCAATAATCAAATGCAATCGAGCCGCCCATTCATGGCTCGATCGGCCCGCACGGGCGTCCAAGTCTGCTGAGGGTTTTAGAATTCGGGGCCACCAGCGTCGAAGACGTGGCCCGAAAGCGAACGTCCACGGCGCGATGCGAGATGGAGCGCCAGCGTCGCAACGTCGGGCTCATTGGTAAGGTACGCGCCGGAGCGGCTGCCATCATAGAAGGCCCGCGGACCGACGCCGTTGATGCGGATGCCTTTGCCGCCCCATTCGCGGGCTTCGTTAGCAATCATTGCAGCGAGCGCGGTGCGCGCGAAACCGGCAACAGCGGCGGTGCGGCGATCCTGGGGCTCGGGCATTTTCAGAACGTTCAAGACCATCCCTTCGCTCAGCACCACGCACATGCGGTTGGCGATGACGCGCGTCAGCTGGGCGAGCGGGGCAAGTTTCGCCGATACGAGGGCTTCGAGATCGCCGTCGGCGCGGAGCGACTGAATTTCGGTGGAGGAGATCGACGTCATATTGATTGCGACATCGAGGCCGCCGTAGGTCTGGGCCGACGTCTGCGCGAATTTCGCGGCGCAATCGGCATTTGATATGTCGAGCGTGTGGAGGCGAATTTCGCTGGCGCTTTGCGTCAACAGCGCGGCCAGTTCGACCAGTTCGGGGGAAAGGTCGGTCGTATGGACAACAAGGCGCGCTTTCAGATCCGCGAACGCGCGTGCAACGTCAACGCCTGCTACGCCCGTGAGACCCGTGATCAGGATGCGCGCCCGCGCAAGTTCACTCGAGACTTCACTTTCGACGCTGGCACCCACTCGATCCATGTACATGCGCTCTTCCCCTCCTGACACTACGCTAAACCGGCGAACGCGAGAGGCGCCGTCGGTCGCACGATAGCACGCCGATTCGCCTAACGAGACCTAAACAGCGCGCCGATTCGGGTTTGCGGGAGACAGGTCAAGGGCGCTTTTGCGACTATGCACCGCCGCGGAACATATGTTCGCCAAGTATAATCGTGTGACCTCCGCGCCCCGCCGGGGGTATGATCTCACCGGTTGTGCCGATGACGCGCGAAAAGGTGGTGATAGCGGTCACCGGTACATTGCTTCCGTTCATCCGTCTGCGAAGGTTGGAGTAAGACGAATCGAAGGCAGCCTGGAACACCATGACAAAGCAGGACAATTCAAAGCCGCAGGCCAGTGTCGCTCCGCTCGACATCGCTGCGCCGTCGCAGGCTCTCGGACCCGCTCCACTGTCGGGGCCCGCTGCGCCTACAACCGGTGATGCAACCGAGACGCCGCCCGAGCAACAATCGAGGGACGGCCTCATCTTGGTTTCTATCCTGATCGTTTCGGCGGCGATTGCCATGATGTGCTTTGCACAGATTGGTCTTTCGCTGCCCGTTTCGCTCGCCACGGGCGCCGTCGTACTGGCGTTGTCGATGCTGGTTCACAAGCAGGTTCAGAAATCCGCGCAGATTGCGCAGCTCAAAGCCGAGCTTGCGCAGACGCGTCACGATGCGAAGCCGAATGAGGTGAAGGCGAAGGCCGCGCCGGCGCGTCCGACCGCTGCTGCCACCGTGTCTCCCGTACCTGGGCCTCCCGTTGCGCCGGTTTCCAGCACGCCGGAAGCGCGGATCCGCGAACTCAGCCGCGATATCGGCAATCTGGTGCCGCGCCCGGAAGCTGCTTCGCCGGCGCAACCCGTCAGTGCACCGCAGCCGCAGCAAAAGCCGGTTGCCGCGGATCATCCGACGGCACGCCCTCTCGCGTCTGCCGACATTATGTCTGGTGCCGACAAGTCAGGACGTCCCGCGCCGCGCGCCTTCATGCAACCGGCAGGGCAGCCGTTCCTCGAGGTTCCTGTGAAAGCGCCGTTGACGCCGCCATCGGAGGCCAAAGACCGTCCGACGTTCTCGGCTCCAGTGGCCGACAGGCCGGCCCCCGAGGCGGGCCGTGAGCGCTGGTCGTTCCGCCGGCGTGTCGACGCGCAGCCACAGCAGCCGCAGGCAAAAGGCTTGACGCCCCCTCCGAGCTGGTCGCCTGCCATAGACGCAACGTTGCCTAGCAATACAGCGATGACGATCGAGGGCGATCTCGAGCT
This sequence comes from Hyphomicrobium sp. 99, assembly GCF_000384335.2. Classification (NCBI taxonomy): domain Bacteria; kingdom Pseudomonadati; phylum Pseudomonadota; class Alphaproteobacteria; order Hyphomicrobiales; family Hyphomicrobiaceae; genus Hyphomicrobium; species Hyphomicrobium sp. 99. Next base: position 3,240,103 of record NZ_KQ031382.1, on the reverse strand, counting down.
GGTTCAGCGGAAGATCAAAGAACTCGCAGACGAAGTGAACGCCGCCGAAGCGATGCGCGCTCCGAAGCCCGTGCGTGGAAACGACCGCGCGAAGTCGCCCTCAAGCGCGCTTGAGGATTCCATCGGTGCGCTCAGGGCGGTTGCCAACACCATGCGGCAACGTCCTTCGTTCGGCGATTTTGTTCCTGCGCTCGATACGGCAGCGTCGAAGCCGATGTCGGCTCCGGCCACGACTCCTGCACCGGCACCGGCAGCGACGTCCGCCCCGGCACCAGCACCAGCCCCAACACCGGCACCGGCGTTCGTTCCGCCGGCCGCGACGGAGCCGTCACCCGCGCCGTCGCAAGGCCTCGGAGAGCTAATCATTCCGGCGACTGCCGAGCGTATCGCTGGTTTCGAGCCGGAAGAAGAGCTGAGCGCAGAGGAAGGATTCGAAGAGCCGAGTTTCGAGGAGCCAGCGCGTGTCAAAGCAGAAGAGGCGTTGCCGCTTCCCGAACTGACGCTTCCTGAGCTGCCGATTCTGGAGTTCGCGGCCGAAGCGGCGCCGACGCCGGAATTGCCGCCCCGTGCAGCCGCGATTGCGCGCGCGATCGAAGACGAGATGCTGGATGTGATGCTCGGGCCGATCGTTACCCTCGCGGAGCATTCGGTCGGGCATTACGAGATGACGACCAATCTGCGGTCGCCCGGCGGCGATGTTCTGGAATTGAACGAAGACGATTTCGCTTTGATCGGCGAACTCGATTCGCGCTTTGATATCGAGCGTCTCAATCGCGCCGCGGCTCTCGCGGCTCGGATGGATGCTCGCGATCGGGGTGGTTTGCTGTTGACGAACTTCCTCGGATCGTCGGTCACGAGCAGGGCATTCCTTGAATCCTTCGCTCACACCTACGAAGCCCGGCCGAGAATTGCCGCGCAGCTTGTGCTGACGTTCTCTCAGCATTCGCTCGATAGCTTGACGCCGGCCGCATGGCAGGCGCTCCGCGATATGAACTCGTTCGGTTTCCGCTTTGCGCTCGATCAGGTCGAGCACATGGGAACGGACTTCGCGACGCTTCAGCAAACCGGCTTCCAGTTCGTCCGGGTCGCTGCACAAACGCTTCTGAGCGGTATGACGGCTCGCGATCGCTTTGTGCCGGCGGACGAGATCTTGCAGCGGGCGACGCTGGCGGGTCTGTCGGTCATCGCAAGCGGGATTACCGATGCCGCGACGCAGAAGCGTCTGCTTGAAGCGGGCGTTCTGCTTGGCCAGGGACCGCTCTTTGGCGCTCCGCGTCAGGTCAACGTGAATGGCGGCGGTGCGCCCGCCAATCATTCGGCCGCCGCATAACCGACCGAGCGCGACTGCCCAAAACAACGTGTGACGACGGAGCCGGATGACAGTCCGGCTCCGGCTCGTTTATAGGCCGAAAATCGAGGTCGCATTCACGGATCTCGCGTAAGGGCCTCGCATGACCGCCATTCCGCTTATCGCTTCCATCGCGCCGTTTGCCGCCTCGTCCGACCTCTGGTTCGTCGACATATGGGGCGTGCTGCACAATGGCGTTCGGCCGTTCGCGTCAACGGTCGGGGCTTGCGAGGCTTTCCGGAAGCAGGGCGGGACAGCGCTGCTCGTCACCAACTCTCCCCGTCCGCACGAGAGCGTCATGCGCCAGCTCGACGGCATCGGCGTATCGCGTGCCGCCTACGATGGGATCGTGAGTTCGGGCGATGTTTCCCGGAGCCTGATCGAAGCCTGGGCTGGGCGGCGCATCCTCCATATCGGACCGGGACGCGATCTGCCGATTTTCGCTGGACTTGGTGCTGTACCCGGCGCATCCGCTGACGATGCGGAGGTCGCCGTCTGCACCGGGCTCTACGATGACGAAACCGAGACGCCGGACGATTATTCGGCGCTGTTTCAAAAGCTCCAGGCGCGCAGCGTGCCGATGATCTGCGCCAATCCCGATTTGAAGGTGGAGCGCGGCGGCCGCATCATTTATTGCGCCGGTGCGATCGCTGCTGCTTATGCGGCGCTGGGTGGCGCCGTGAGTTATGCGGGCAAGCCCTATCAACCGATTTACGATTTGGCGCTGCGCACTGGATCGGATCTGCGCGGGGGCGCCGTTGGCAAGGACCGCGTGCTCGCGATCGGGGACGGCGTTGCGACGGACATCGCGGGCGCCGCGGATTTCGGGATTCGTTCGGTCTTCATCGCGAGCGGTGTTCATGTGCGCTCGGATGAAGCGCTCGCCGAGGCGGCCGGGCGGCTTTTCCCATCGGATAAGCCGCAGCCGGTCGCGGTGATGAAAAGCCTGGATTGGTAATCCAGCCGCTTTCGAGGCCGCCGCTCAGGCGACCGTCAAGACGATCTTGCCGATATGTTCGCTACTCTCCATGCGCGCGTGGGCTTCGCTCGCTTGGGCGAGGGGATAGGTGCTGTCGATTGGAACCTTGATCTGCCCCGCGGCGATGCGAGGAATGACGTGCTCTTCGATGCTGCGGGCGATGTGGCCTTTCACTTCGTTCGAGCGAATGCGCAATGTCGATCCGGTGAGCGTCAGCCGCTTCAGCATCACGCGCATGAAGTCGACCGTTGCGGTGGAGCCCTTCTGAAAGGCGATGTTGACGAGACGACCGTCGTCGCCGAGCGAGCGAATGTTCTTCTCGATGTAGTCGCCGCCGACCATGTCGAGGATCACGTCGACGCCTTTGCCGGCGGTCTCGCTCTTGATCACCTGCGCGAAATCAGCAGTTCGGTAATTAATTGCGACGTCGGCGCCGAGCGCGCGTGCGGCTTCGCATTTTTCGTCGGAACCAACGGTCGTGAAGACGGTCGCGCCAAACGCTTTCGCGAGCTGGATCGCGGTGACGCCGATGCCACCTGTGCCGCCGTGGACGAGGAATTTCTCGCCGTCCTTGAGGTGGCCGCGATCGAACACGTTGTGCCAGACCGTGAAAAACGTCTCCGGGATCGCTGCCGCTTCGACGAATGAGATCGCGTCCGGCTTTTTGATGCAGGACAGCTCGGACACCGCGACGTATTCGGCGTATCCGCCACCGGGGACGAGCGCCAGGACGGCATCGCCGAGGGCGAAATGATCAGCTTTCTCTCCAAGCGCCGCAATCACACCCGAAACTTCGAGGCCCGGCAGCTCCGAATGACCTTTGGGCGCCGGATAATTTCCCTGCCGTTGAAGGACATCAGGACGGTTTACGCCGGCAGCTGCAACCTTGATCAAGACTTCGCCGGGTTTGGGTTGCGGAACCGGCACTTCGGTCAGCTTCAACACCTCGGGGCCGCCCGATCCCGCGATAGCAACGGCTTTCATCGATGTCGGCAGATTCATATCGCTCGCTTTCTCGTTAAGGTCGGCGAGAGGAATGCACTCTCATGTCCGTTGGGGCAAGCGGATCGGATCGACGGCAAGGGTTCGTTCCACCGGTCTCGCCGATGACGCGACCAAGGCTCGACCGCTCGGTGCATCTCAAATAAGCTCTCGAAAAAGAGAATTGGAGGAACCGCCATGGACCTCGATGATCTCATGCCGCCAAAGAAGTCGGGCAGCGGCGCGGCCATCGGAGACAATCTCGAAACGCTGTCAGTCGCCGAGCTTGAAAAACGGGTGAAGGATCTCGAAGCGGAGATCGCGCGCGTCAACGTCGAGCTGGGACGAAAGCGCCAGCACGAGGCGGCGGCCCGCGCGCTTTTCAAATCGTGAAGAAGTTCTGAAAGCTTTATTTGAAATGCGCTCTAGGCTGTTCGATTTTGAGAAGGGTCAAACTCGAACACTGTCCCGATTTGCTAACTGTGCAGTGCGCGGCGCGTTACACAGCTTAACTCAACCTTAAGCATATCGCGGCATCTTGTGTGTCGATCCAGGCCATCTGGATATACGCGGCCCCTCTGCCGCTGTATTGACGCCTCCCTGTTGACTTTCGAGCCGCTCGAGTAGGGCGGCTCTTTTTTTGCATTGTCCACAGGAGCTTCGCCCAACTGGGGATATCTGCCCCGTTTTGGGCGTTCTTGTTAACTATGGTGCACTAATGTCAGTTCGTGGTAGCAGTTGCGGACGGGTAAGCGTTTGTATCGTTGAGGGTCATGAGTAACGTATATCGCGTGGACGGCGCGCCTATGGGCGGCGCCACAACGGTCTCGTTCGGTGAGCGGTTTCAGTCCTCCGAGCAGTTCGACCACATCTTCAAGGAAGGCATGGCGCTCGTCGAGCGTACGGCTAGCTACCTTGATGGACCAGGACGTAAAGAAGCCAAGAATCTCGTCGGCGGCGTAGGCGTGCTCTATGCCACCGAAAGCATGCGGCTGACGACTCGGCTGCTCGACCTCGCCTCCTGGCTTTTGATCCGTCGCGCTCTGCGCGAGGGTGAGATCACGGAAGAAGAGGCGTTGAAGAAACGCCGCCGCGTGAAGCTGCAGGCCTTCGGCCGGCCTTCGCACGTCAAAGGTTATTCCGATCTTCCTCAGGGGCTGCAGAGCCTGATCGAGGAAAGCTTCCAGCTGCACGATCGCATTTCGCAGCTCGATCGCGTTCTGGCGAAGCCTTCGGCTGCCGACACGCCGGAAGCGGCCGTCAATCCGGTCGCACAGCAGGTTGGCCTGTTGGAGCGCGCGTTTGCAGGTAAATTCAGCTGAATTCAAGTTCGGTGCGGAACTGAAAAAGCCCGGTCTCGCGACCGGGCTTTTTGTTTTCCAGAGACAGCGTTCGTTCGATCGCGCTTCCGCGATCAGAACATGCCTTCGAACTTCTTCTTGAAGCGCGACAGGCGGCCGCCACGGTCCATCAACTTCGCGTCGCCGCCGGTCCAGGCCGGGTGCGTGTTCGGGTCGATGTCGAGGGTCAGCTTGTCGCCGGCCTTGCCGTAGGTCGAATAGGTCGAGAATTCCGTTCCGTCGGTCATAACCACCGTGATCTGGTGGTAATCCGGGTGGAGGTCAGCGTCTTTCTTCATAGCCTTGGGTCCGTCTTGTAATGCGTTTTCACGGCGAAGCTCTGACGAGCCTCGGCCCCGGTTCGTTGCAAAGGGGACTGAATTGGCCCGTTCTTTAGCCGAGATGAGTACGCGGCACAAGGCCGGATAACGCACCGAACCTGAGTAAACCGTAAGGATTGCCGGGCAAAAAGCGGCCCATTGTCTCTTGAGCCCGGCGGCCTCGTGGGGCATGGTCCGGGCCGGCTCCAGGGTTGAAACATCTTGTTTCCCCGAGCTTTGGACCAAAAAAGGCTTATGAGCAGCGACGTTGCAGATCAGGGCTCCGGACGGGCTCAAACCGCCGACGAGGGTACGCGGCGCTCCCAGCGTGCGGCCCTCAAACCGCTCCTAACCCTCAAGCCCCTGATCCTGGCCCATAAGGGCGCCCTTTGGGGTGCGATCATTGCGCTCGTCGTTTCGGCGTTTGCGATGCTTTCGGTGCCGCTTGCCGTGCGGCGGATGATCGACAATGGCTTCGCCAGCAACGACTCGACGTTGATCAACAACTACTTCGCGACGATGATCGGCATCGGCCTTCTCATCGCGATTGCGAGTCCGGCGCGCTTCTATTTCGTGAACTGGATCGGCGAACGGGTTGTCGCGGACCTTAGGACGAAGGTTTTCGCCCAGCTTGCGAAGCTCGGCCCGGCCTACTTCGATCTCAACCATTCGGGCGAGATCATGAGTCGCCTGACGGCGGATACAACGCAGATCAAGGCCGTCGCCGGTTCAGCGCTGAGCCAGGCCGCGCGCAATGCGATCATGCTGGTCGGCGCGCTCATCATGATGTTCATCACGAGTGCCAATCTGTCGGCTCTCGTCTTTCTCGCGATCCCGATCATCGTTCTGCCGCTCGTTGGATTCGGCCGCGTCGTTCGCCGCTTGTCGCGACAGGCTCAGGACACCCTCGGCGAAGCTTCGGCTTATGCCTCCGAGAACCTCGCCGCCTACCGGACGATGCAAGCCTACGTGAACGAGAAGACGGTTTCCGATCGTTTCTCGCGCGCCGTCGAACGGACGTTCAGCGCGGCGAAACGCCGGATGCTCGCACGCGCGGCGCTGACGGGCGTTGCGATCTTTCTCACCGTCGTCAGCGTGACGGGCGTGCTCTGGTACGGCGCATCCGAAGTCGTCGAAGGCGACATGACCGGCGGCCGGCTCGGACAGTTTGTGCTTTATGCGCTCTTTGCAGCGGGGGCTCTGGCGGAGCTGTCGGAAGTCTGGGGCGAGATCAGTCAAGCGGCGGGCGCGGCTGAGCGTCTTTCGGAAATGATGGCGACGATCCCGGACATCCGTTCGCCGGACAAACCCACGCCGTTGCCGGAGCCGTCGACCGGCACCATCGCTTTCGAGAACGTGACGTTCGCCTATCCGACGCATCCAGCGGAGAAGGCGCTCAACGCCGTTTCATTTCGCGCCAACGCCGGCGAAACGCTGGCGCTCGTCGGTGCATCGGGCGCGGGCAAGACGACCATCTTCAATCTGCTGCTCCGCTTCTACGATCCGAATGAAGGCGTCGTTCGCGTCGATGGGGTCAATGTCGTCGATGCCGACCTGGCGGCGCTCCGCCGGCGTATCGCGCTCGTGCCGCAGGACGTCGCGCTCTTTGCCGATACGGTCGCTGAAAACATTCGCTACGGAACGCCCGGAGCGACGCTTTCAGAAGTTCGCCGTGCGGCGACGGCGGCCCAGGCAGACGAGTTTATCCGGCGTCTTCCGGATGGCTACAATACGAAGCTCGGCGAACGGGGCACTTCGCTTTCCGGCGGCCAGCGTCAGCGCATCGCCATCGCGCGTGCGATTTTGAAGAACGCGCCGATCCTGCTGCTTGACGAAGCAACGAGCGCTCTCGATGCGGAGAGCGAAGGCGCGGTGCAGGCGGCGCTCGAAGACTTGATGCGTGGCCGGACGACGATCGTTATCGCTCACCGGCTCGCAACGGTGCAGAAGGCCGACCGCATTCTCGTCATGGAGAAGGGCCGGATCGTCGAAGCCGGCACGCATATCGAGCTGGTTCGCCGTGGCGGGATTTACGCGCATTTGGCCGAACTGCAGTTCGGGCGCGAAGCCGCCGAGTAGGCATCAGACTTTCTATGTCGCGCATCGCGGCTCCCCTTGTGGGAGCAGGTCGCGATGCGTCCATTTCAACGTGTTTTAATCAGCCATTAATGTCCGCATGCTGATTATTAGCGTTATGAAGGCTCTGACGGTCATTGTCGTGTTGTTTGGCTGCTTCGTGTACGATATTTCGTACAACAACGGCGAGACGATCCATTGGCTCGCCTACACCCTCGGCATTACATAAATTGCCTGAAAGGGCATGGGCTTTCTGTGTTCGCGCAGATCCGCAAAAAACCCTTAGCGGTTCGTCAGCTTCAGCTCGATGCGGCGGTTCTTCTGGAAGGCCTCTTCCGTCAGGCCGGTATCGATCGGCGAAAACTCGCCGTAGCCGGCGGCGACGAGGCGATCAGGTGGGACACCCTTCGAGATTAGATATTTGACGACGGACGAGGCGCGCGCTGTCGATAGTTCCCAGTTCGACGGAAACTGCGAGCGTGAAATCGGGCGGACGTCGGTGTGACCGTTGATCTGCAGCGCCCAATCGATGTCGGGCGGAATTTCCTTTTGCAGCTCGAGTATTGCCGAAGCGATCTGATCCATCGCAGCGTCGCCTTCGGGCGTCAGCGTTGCCGATCCTGCCGGGAACAGGACTTCCGATTCAAACACGAAGCGATCGCCCGCGATGCGGATGTCTTTGCGGTCTTTCAGAAGCTCTCTGAGGCGGCCGAAGAAGTCCGAACGATAGCGCTTCAATTCCTGCACCTGCTGCGCGAGTGCGGTGTTGAGGCGGGCGCCGAGATCCTTGATGGTCTTGTCGCTCTCGGTGCTCTTCTTCTGGGACGCATCCAGGGCGTCGCTCAGCGCGGCGATCTGGCGGCGGAGCGCGACGAGCTGCTGATTGAGCAGGTCGACTTTCGATAGGGCTTCGGCTGAAATATTCTTCTGCTTGTCGAGATCGGAGCTGAGTGCCGTGATGCGTCCTTCGGCAGCCTTCGCGCGCTCATCGGAGCCAAGCCCGGCGCCGGTCAATTTCTCGTTCTCGGCCTTCAGAGCGGAGAGCGAGGCTTGCAGCGCGGAAAGGTCGTCCTGCGCCGACTGAGACTTGCCTTTCTCGAGCGACAGCATCGAGGTCAATTCGCTGATCTGCTGGGTCAGACGCTGTAGGGCGGAGTCCTTTCCCGTGCTTTCCTGAGCGGAGAAGTATTGGGCGATCATGAAGATCGACATCAGCAGGGTGACGACGAGAAGCAGCGTCGACAGGACGTCGACGTAGGCAGGCCAGAACTCCCCGTACTCACCGCCGCGACGGGAACGTCCGCGTGCCATCGGTCTTAGACCCCGCGCTTCATGGCGTCAGCGAGGTTGCGTAGCATGTGGGCAACCTCGGCTTGGCTCTGCGCCTGTTCATCGACCCACTCGCGGACGACTTTCTGCTCCGAGCGCATTTGGGTCACGAGCTGGTTGACGCCGCGCGCAAGGTCTCGCACGTCGTCCTGGGCGGGTGTCCCTTTGGAGGGCAAGGCGGCCTGATCGACCACGCGGTTTGCGAAGTCCTCAAGCGACCGCTGCATTTCGACGACTGCCGACAGAAGTTGGCGATTGACGTAGTCGTTGGTGTTGGCGCCGGTGCCTGCGGGCGTCAGCTCGGTGATGCCCGAGAGCCATTCCTCGAGTTCGTTGTAGAACCGGTTGTGGGCATGGCTCGCTTGAAGCTCCAGGAACCCCAGGATCAGCGATCCGGAGAGGCCCAGCAGCGATGACGAAAAGGCTGTGCCCATGCCCTTCAGCGGCGCGGACAGGCCGGCTTTCAAATCGCTGAAGAGCTGGACGTTATCGGTCGCCTTGCTGTCGAGGGTGTCGATGGCGGCGCCGACTGACTGGATCGTCTCGAGGAGGCCCCAGAAGGTGCCGAGGAGGCCGAGGAAGACGAGAAGGCCGACCAGGTAGCGGCCGGTGTCGCGGGCTTCGTCCAGCCTCGAGCCGATCGAATCCATGAACGAGCGCATGGCTGCGGTCGAGAGCGACAGCGTGCCGGTCCGGTCGCGCAGCATGGTCGCCATGGGCGCCAGGAGCACGGGGCGGGCGCTGATCGACAGGCCCGGATCGGAGATGCGGAAGGCGTTAACCCAACGAATTTCGGGGTAAAGGCGAAAAACCTGGCGATAGGCGTAAACGATGCCGAGCGCCAACGCTCCGACAATCAAGCCGTTGAGGCCGGGATTGTTCAGGAATGAGTGCTGCAACTGATCAAAAAGAATGGCGGCGAGAAAGCCGACCAAGGTCAAAAAGATCGTCATGCGCAGCAAAAACACACCAGGTGGTGTCAGCCGCCTTGATACCGGAGCGAGTGCCGAAGCATCGCCCGGGCGGATTTTGGCCATTAGTCCTCGCCTCCGGAACGCCCCGCTGTCCGCCAGAACATTAGCGCAAGGCTGTCCCATCGAAAACGGGCAACATCATGCCGAAGTCGCGGCTAGCCCGCGGCTATGCAGCCCGATTCAGGCTTTATTGATGAGATATGAGCCCAGAGCTTTGTGAATGGTGGCATTTGCGGCGAGAACGTCGCCGGTTTCCATCATCTTGTCGCCACCCTTCAGATCAGTGACGAAAGCGCCAGCTTCGCGGGCGATGACGATGCCTGCCGCAACGTCCCACGGCTGAAGATTGTGCTCCCAGTAGGCATCGAAACGGCCGGCTGCGACAAACGCGAGATCGAGTGCGGCTGAGCCTGTGCGGCGGATGCCCGCCACTTCCTTCATCAGCACGTCCATTTCTTTGAGATAGCGGGCGTGGCCCTCGCGGCCGCGGTGGGGGATGCCGGTCGTCACGAGTGCGTCGCCGAGGTTTTTGCGAGCCGCCACCCGCAGGCGGCGGTCGTTCATGAACGCGCCTTTGCCCTTTTCAGCCGTGAAAAGCTCGTCACTCGCGGGATTGTAGATGACGCCCGCAACGAGCTGGCCTTCGCGTTCGAGGCCGATCGAGACTGCGAACAGAGGGTTCGAGTGCAGGAAATTGGTCGTTCCATCGAGCGGATCGACAATCCATGTGTGCGTTTTGTCGGCGCCGACGATTTCGCCGCGCTCCTCCATGAGGAAGCCGTAGGTGCCGCGGGACTTTGAAAGTTCCCGGAAAATGATCTCTTCGGCCTTGTGGTCGGCGGCGGAAACAAAATTGGCCGGTCCTTTGATCGAGACCTGCAACTGCTCGACCTCGCCGAAATCACGAATGAGGCTGCGGCCCGCTTTGCGCGCAGCCGAGATCATGACGTTGAGGGTCGGGGATACGTTGTTCATTTTCGTTGGTCCGGCCGCAAAAAGGGGAGTGCCGGGCTCTAACGGCTCTTGCCCCGAGTGGCAAGGCGACTGAAAGGCTACGGGCCCTCGGCCATGCCCGCGTCGACCCGGATGCGGTCCGCCCAGGCCGATGCTGCCGCCTCAGCTTTCTGGCGGTCGGCTTTCGGCATGTTCGCAATCCGCGCGTCGAGCTCTTGGTCGTCGAAGCCGTTCTTTTTGGCGATAAGCCGCCACTTGGCTGCTTCGACCGGATCTTTCTTTACCTTGATGCCGTCGAAATAGATGTAGGCCAAGCGGTTCTGGGCGCCTGCTATTCCCTTGTCGGCGGCGGCCTTCATTAGGATTGGAATTTTGGGCTCGTCTTTCGTCAGGCCCATGCCCTGGATAAGGCGGACCGCGTAATCGTACTGGGCCTCGGGATAGCCCTGCTCGGCAGCGCGGGACAGCCAGCGGGCAGCTTCCAGCGCGTCGGCGTTCGTGCCCGTTCCGGACTGGTAAAGCTCGGCGAGGTCGTATTGAGCCTGCGGCAAGCCTTTTTCCGCGGCGTAGCGGATGTGCTGGAAGGCGCGAATGGGATTTTCGGGTTTGCCGTCGCCTTTGAGGAAAAGAAGGCCGAGATTGTAGTTGGCTTCGGCTTGCCCCGTCAGCGCCGCCTTTTCGAAAAGTTCGGCGGCGGCTTTGCGATCTTTCTTCACGCCGCGGCCTTCGGCGTACGAGATGGCGAGCGCGAACGTGCCCTGTATGTCGCCGAGGTCGGAGGCGCGCTTATAGTATTCGAAGGCTTTGCGATCGTCCTTCTGGACGCCGAGACCTTCCGTATAGATGCGCGCGATCAGCGTGTTGGCCTGGGGTTCGCCACGGCTGGCTGCTTCTTCGGCGAGCTTCAGAGCCGTCAGATACTGGCCTTGATCGAACGCCGTGTACGCCGCGTCGTCGCCGGTTGCTGGTACCGTCGAGGGGATTGATTTCCGGATGTCGGACGTTCCGCCTGGCGCGGGTGCGTTCGACGGTGCGCTCGATTGAGCGGGCTTCTTCGGCGAGGGCGCTAGTTTCGGAACGGGCGTTTCGGTGTCCCGAGTGAACCACGAGCTGCTGTCCGCGGAAAGCGGAGCGGCGGCGGTAAAGCCGAAGAGCGCCGATAGCGCGAGAGGGGCGGCGAATTTCGCCGCGCGTCCTATCATTTCGCTGGCTCCGGAGTTTTCAAAGCTTCGGAAAATTCGCGCGCTTTAACGGCGACCGTTTGTTCGGGATCTGCGGATGTAAGGCGCACGGCGACGAAGTCTGCGCCTGCTTCTGCGAGGGAATGCGCAGCGTCCGCATCATCGACATCAAAGGCGACGCAGGGGATTTCGAACAACTCGTGCCACCAGGAGACAAGATCGAGCTGGCGCTCGGCAGCGCGTTCGCGATCCTCGACGTGGGGTGGAACGCCGAAGGCGACGTAATCGGCGCCCGCTTCCGCTATTTCCATCGCGTCGTGACGGCTGCGGCCGGCATCGACTCCGATGACTGTTCCCGACGGGGCCGATTGCTTCAACGTTTTGAACTGGCGAACGATATCGCGCGACCAGGGCAAATGGATGCCGTCGGCGCCGAGCTTCGTGGCCTCGTCCAGGCTGGATGCGACGAGGGCCGCGATATTCCGTTTTTGAATCTGTGCGATGAGCGTGCGAGCGATGGCTTCGTCGAGCGCTGACCCTTCCGGGGCACGGATGAGGACGCTTTCGATCGGCGCGGCATCGCACGCCGCGTTGAGCAAGCTCGACGCGTGCGCAGCGGTTGATCCCGCATCGATCTCGAAATCTAGATAAAGGCTGGTGGCGCTCGACAAGCGATAAGGCTCCGGTTCAGGCCCGCTCTTCGAAGCCGATTGCGGCAGAAACAAGAAGCGGGCGCATTCGTAGTGTTGGGCAACGACGTTTCCCGCACTGGGTTGCAGTAAACGGGGATATACTCAAGCCGATTCGAGTTTTCTTAGTCACGGACCGGTTTTTTCGCCGGATTCCGGGGCTTACGCAGTTTACCATTTTGGGGGGACGGGCGATTGTCGCCTATCTCTGTGTTCCGGCGTTTTTCCGCCAACTTGAGGGCTCACGTAGTGTCGGCAACGCTGGCATCGCCGCGCCTCTCGCCTATCGGAGCCAAACGGGGAATGAATAAATCTTCTCTTCGCCTTCTGGGCGTCAGCTTGCTGGGGATTGGCTTGATCGGCGGCGTTCCTGCTGCCATGGCTGAGCCAACTGTTCAGAATTCGCAAGACGGTACGACGACGTATTTTCCGCCGTCCGGCACCCCGGCGACGACCGGCGCACTTCCTTCTTCAGATGCTGCAAAAGATGCGGCAGCGACAGCACCTTCATCGCTGCCTGCAACAGCGCCTTCTGAAGCTCCGGCCGATCCCGCGCCTTCGACGGCCGCCGTAACGCCGCCTGCGAGTGAAGCGCCCGCGCCCGCTCCCGCTTCGAATGTATCGCAGCCAACTGCCAGCCCGGCTCCGGAAGTCGCTCCCGCCTCGGCTGCACCCGCTGACACTGCAACTCAGCCGAAGCCCGAAGCGACGCCGGCCGTTGCGGCACCTGTCGCGCCACCTGTCAGTCCGATCGTAGAGGCGGCGCGGACGACGCTCGGCGACAAATCTCTCGCCGGCCGGAACAACGTCGGTGAGGACATTGCGGCAGCACGCGACTTCTACAACTCGCGGACCGAACCTGTGTGGGTGCACGACGGTGCGTACACGCATAAAGCTAAGGCTGTCATCTCGACACTCCGAAGCGCAGACGATTGGGGCCTCGAGCCAACCGATTTTCCGGTGCCGGAAATTGCGAGCGGTGCAAGCCCTGAAGCACAGGGCGCAGCGGAAGCGCAGCTGACGCTTTCGGCATTGAAATATGCGCGCTTTGCGCGGGGCGGCCGTCTCGATCCCGTCGCGTTGAGCAACATTCTCGACATGAAGCCGCCGGTTAAAGATCCGAAGAAGGTCGTCAGCGAATTGGCGAGCGTCGCCGAGCCCGATGCGTATCTGCGCGGTCTCAATCCGAAGCATGTCGGCTTCGAGCGGTTGCGCCAAGCGCTACTGAAGGCGCGGGGCCCGAAGCAGGAGGAGGAGGCGATCGATCCGGCCCTTCTCATCAAGCTGCCGGACGGCAAGCAATTCAAGCCCGGCGCGGAAGACGATCAGGTTGCGCTATTGCGCCAGCGCTTGAAGGTGCCGGCCGCCAACCCGGCAGACGAGCGTGTTTATGACGATGAACTCGCTGACGCCGTGCGCGCCTTTCAAAAGGACAACGGCTTCAAGGCGAATGGCGTCGTGAACAATCGCTTACGCGCGGCGCTGAACAAGGCCGGTGAGCCGAAGAAGATCGATCCGAAGCAGCATCTCGACCGGCTGATCGTCAATATGGAGCGTTGGCGCTGGCTGCCGGTGGATCTCGGTCCGTTCTACGTGATGAACAACATTCCTGAGTTCACCAGCGAAATCTGGAAGGGCAACGAACTCGAGCTGAAGCAGAAAATGATCGTCGGTCAGCCCTCGTGGCCGACTCCGGTGCTCGCGTCCAAGATGGAATTCGTGATCTTCCATCCGAGCTGGGGCATGCCCGACGGCATCAAAGCCAAAGAACTTCTGCCGCGCCTTAGAAGCGCGTCCGGCGGTGGTACCGGTATCGGCTTCTTCGACCAGCTGTTCGGTGGCGGTAGCAGCGGCGGAGCGCGCGTGCTGGAGGCCTATAAGCTGCAAGTCTATTACAAGGGCCAGCCGGTCAATCCGGATTCAGTGAACTGGAACACGGCTGACGTCCGGGATTACAGCTTCACTCAGCCGCCCGGCGCGGACAATCCGCTCGGTCTCGTCAAATTCCGCTTCCCGAACCGGCATGACGTTTACATGCACGATACGCCCGAGCGCGGCCTCTTTGGTCAAAGCTTTCGCGCTTTGAGCCACGGATGCATGCGTGTCGAGGAACCGCGCCGGACTGCCGAGGTGCTTCTCGCAGAGGATAAGGGCTATTCGCCCGAGAAGGTCGGACAGCTCTGGGACAGCGGCGCCAATGTTACGCTGACGAAGGAAGTGCCGGTCTATCTGGTGTACTTCACCGCTCGGGTCGATGACGATGGTCGCCTGCAGACGTACTCGGACATCTACGGCCACGACGGCCGGATCATGTCGGCGCTGCGTGGGCGTCCGGTTCGCTACACCGCACCGGAAGCGATCGACCCGACCGAATCGAATGCTTCTGAAGTGCCGAGCGCGTCCAACGATCGGCGCGGCGCCACCACAGTCGGCGATGCTGGTTCGGACAGCATGATGGATTCGCCGCCGCCTTCGAAGAAGAACAAGGACGCAAAGAAGAGCGCTTCCGCGAAGCAAAAGCCGCAAGGCAAGAGCACCGGCGGCACCATTCAGGATGCGCTGTCGAATATCTTCCTGAACTGAACTGGCAACGACAGAGACACAAAAAAAGAGCGGATCGTTTGATCCGCTCTTTTTTGTTTCGAGATCGGGCTTGCCTGCTTTAGGCAGCCTTCTCTTGCGTTTCGCTCCATTTGCCGAGAGCAGCAAGGCTGTTCATCTTGGCGCGATGCGTGAAGGCGCGCTGACCGGCTGCAACGTTTTCCGGCTTTCCGCCCCATGCCTGGATCGCTGCGGCCTGCAATGCGCGGCCGTAGGAGAACGTCAGCGGCCAGGGCAACGGACCCGACGCATTCATGAGCGACAGGTGCTGGGTCGCTGCTTCGTCCGATTGGCCGCCCGACAGGAACGCAATTCCGGGAACCGCAGACGGCACCGTTTCCTTCAGGCACTTGATCGTCTTTTCGGCAACCTCGGCCGGGCTCGCCTGCTTCGGCGATTTCTGGCCTGCGATGACCATATTCGGCTTCAGGATGATGCCTTCGAGCTGGACGCGCGCGTCGTAAAGTTCGCGGAATACTGTGCGCAGCGTCCATTCCGTTACGCGGTAGCATTCGTTGATGTCGTGGCCCGAATGCGGGCCGTCCATCAACACCTCAGGCTCGACGATCGGGACGATGCCGGCTTCCTGAGCGAGGGCGGCGTAACGGGCGAGCGCGTGAGCGTTGGCCTTGACGCAGTTCCAGCTCGGCAAGCCATCAGCGATCGTGATGACGCCGCGCCACTTCGCGAAACGTGCGCCGAGCTTATGGTATTCGGCGAAGCGCTCGCGCAGGCCGTCGAGACCCTCGGTGATCGTTTCGATTTTGGAGGTCGGCCCGGCAAGCGGCTTCGCGCCGAGATCGACCTTGATGCCGGGAATTGAGCCTGCGGCCTTCATGATGTCGACGAGCGGCGTGCCGTCCTTGGCCTTCTGACGTAGCGTCTCGTCATAAAGAATGACGCCGGAGACGTAATTTTTCATGCCCTCCGTCGCCCGGAACAGCATCTCACGGTAATCGCGGCGGCTGTCCTCGGTCGAGGTGAGCTTGATCGTATCGAAACGCTTCTTAATCGTGCTCGTGCTTTCGTCAGCAGCGAGAATGCCCTTGCCTGGCGCAACGAGCGCGCGGGCGATGTCCTCAAGTTTTTCGCTCATTTTTGCCTCCGTAGGCTTTCAATTCATTACTCGTGAAAACGGGCGCCGTTCGCAGCGCCCGTCAGAATTCCGTTAGATCAGCTTCGCCATCGCGACCGCCGTGTCGGCCATGCGGTTCGAAAAGCCCCATTCGTTATCGTACCACGAGACAACGCGGACGAAGTTCCCGTCGATCACCTTGGTTTGATCGAGGGCTACGGTCGAGGACGCGGGATCGTGGTTCAGGTCCATCGAGACGAGTTTCTCGCCGGTCGTCGCCAAAATGCCGGCGAGGCGGTTCGACTTCGAGGCTTCGATAAGGGCGTTATTGACTTCCTCGGCCGTCGTGTTCCGCTTGGCGACGAACTTGAAGTCAACCAGCGAGACGTTCGGCGTCGGCACGCGCATCGAGGCGCCGTCGAGTTTGCCATTCAAGTCCGGGATGACGAGGCCGACCGCTTTGGCGGCGCCGGTCGTCGTCGGGATGATGTTCAGCGCGGCAGCGCGGCCGCGATAAAGATCCTTGTGCAAGGTGTCGAGCGTCGGCTGATCGCCGGTATAGGAATGGATCGTCGTCATGAAGCCGTGCTGGATGCCGATGAGATCGTGCAGAACATGTACGACAGGCGCGAGGCAGTTCGTCGTGCACGACGCGTTCGAGACGACGACATGGTCCTTTGTCAGCTTGTCTTCGTTGACGCCGTAGACGACCGTCAGGTCGGCGTTGTCGGCGGGCGCCGAGACGAGAACGCGCTTCGCGCCCGCATCAAGGTGTGCCTTCGCCTTTTCTTTCGACGTGAAGATGCCGGTGCACTCGAATGCGATATCGACGCCGAGGGCTTTGTGGGGAAGCTCGGCGGGGTTCTTGATCGCCGTGACCTTGATCGGTCCGCTTCCCGCGTCGATCGTGTCGCCGGAGACCTTCACTTCCTTCGGGTATCGGCCATGCACGCTGTCATAACGCAAGAGATGGGCGTTCGTTTCGACGGGGCCGAGATCATTGATGGCGACGACTTCAATATCCGTGCGTCCACTCTCGATGATTGCGCGCAGCACGTTACGACCGATGCGGCCGAAACCGTTGATCGCCACCTTCACAGTCATTCTCGGGGGTCCTCCGGGGTAAGAGATATATGCTAGGGCTGACGAGATATTGTTCTAATCACCGTTATCGCCAGTAATTGCGGGTCTTTAACGTCAGTTGATAGGCCCCTGTCAATCAGATTGCCCCGGCGATCCGAGATACGCTCCGGCAAATCTTTTCGTTCAGTAGGGTACAAACACGGTCTCGTTTATTGACGTCGTTTACCTTCGCTAGTTAACGTAGACGGCAAGCATTAGGTGACAGGTGCGTCAATCGTGTCGCCCGAAAGGGTGATTAGAGGCCATGACTGAACGCAACACCGTAAAAATCAAGCGTGGGGACGACGTAAAGTCCACCCGCAAGCCGATGGGCGACGTTGAGCTCCGGTCGGAGAACGCGCGTCTTCGGGCCGAGTTGGCCGCCGCGCAACAGCGTATCGCGGAGCTCGAACAGCGCTCGGCGGACGCCCTCAACCGGATTGATTGGGTTCTCGATTCGCTTCATAGTCTTCACGAGAGCGGTTGACTGTGCGCGTCGTTCGAGCGGAGAGCGGCGGAGCTGCCGGATAGAATGGCCGAGGTCCCGTTCACCTTCAATCAACGCACTTATCGCTTTTTGTGCGAAGAACATGACGCGCGGCGTCTGACCGATATCGTCGATTATCTGAGTTCTAAGCTCGATGGACTGGTGCAGGAGCACGGGGCTGTCGGTGACGAGCGGCTCATCCTTATGGCTGCCCTCATGGTGACCGACGAGCTGTTTGATGCCCGAGCGGACGTTGACGAGCTGCTCGAGGGCAGCCCGTCCGAGGTCAGGTCAGTCGCTATTCGCAGCATCCAGGCCGAAGAGGCCGACCAAGATCACGAAGATGAAGACATCGAGCCCGTCAGGCGGCGAGCCAAAGGCTAGCGCTGATCGGGGGATGAGGCAGGACTGGCCCTGGATTTTTCCGTCCAACTGACCTAAATCAGGGGTGCTGCGGGGCTCGTCAGGGACAAATGACCCGGGGGCCTATAAGATCCGCATGGGTGCTGTCCCTGTCCGGAGCCGTGGCTTCGGACATATGGTGCCCACCTACACTCGTAGGGACCACGCGGGATCATGTTCCCAACGGCCTTCGCGGCATTTACTTTTTCAACGGGTAGAGCGTTTGACTGCGGAAGTGATGCCAGACGCCAAAAAAGAGCTGCGAGCCGAAGCGCTTCTTCGGCGGAAAGCGGCCTTTGAGCGTCATGGAGCGGAGGCGAGCCGGAAGATTGCGGCTCAGGGCCTCGATTTTCTGGGTATCAAGCCCGATGCTGTCGTTTCAGGCTTTGCGGCCATCCGCGACGAGATCAATCCGGCGGCGTTGATGGCTTGGCTGCAGGCCGAAGGGTTCAAGCTGGCGCTCCCTGCTATGCAAGGTCGCGGGAAGCCGCTGCTGATGCGTTCGTGGTCGCCGGGTGACACCATGGCGCCGGCCCAATGGGGCATCGCGGAACCGCTCGAGGATAAGCCGGTGGTCGAGCCGGATGTCGTTCTGGTGCCGCTCTTGGCGTTCGACCTCCGCGGTTACCGGCTCGGCTATGGCGGCGGTTTTTACGACCGGACGCTGCGGCGACTGAGGAAGCTCAAACGCGTCGTCGCCGTCGGCATTGCCTACGACGAACAAAGGGTCGACGCGGTCCCTGCCGAAAGCTATGACGAGAAACTCGATTGGGTGCTGACACCCTCGGGCCCGCAACGTTGTCTCGATACTTGATCCGGAATTCTTGATGCGCCTCTTGTTTCTCGGCGATATCGTCGGTCGCCCGGGCCGAACGGTAGTTTGCGATGCATTGCCGGGGCTGATCAAACGCTATGGGTTGGATTTCGTCGTGATCAACGGCGAGAATTCGGCTGGCGGATTTGGAATTACCGAGACGATCCTCAACGATCTGATCGATGCGGGCGCCGATTGCGTGACGCTCGGCAATCATTCGTTCGACCAGAAAGAGGCGCTGGTTTTCATCGAGCGCACCGAGCGGCTGATCCGCCCGCTCAATTATCCGAAGGGAACGCCGGGAAGAGGCGCTACTCTGCTCAAGGCGAAGAGCGGGGCGGATGTGCTCGTCGTCAATGCGATGGGTCGCGTTTTCATGACCGAGCTCGACTGCCCGTTCCGTGCCGTCGATGCGGAGATTTCAGCGTGTGCATTGAAGCAGGGCGCTGATGCCATCCTGATCGACTTTCACGCCGAAGCGACGAGCGAGAAGCAGGCGATGGGGATGTTCCTCGATGGGCGCGTCAGTCTCGTCGTCGGAACCCATACGCACACGCCGACCTCGGATGCCCGCATACTTTCGGGCGGCACGGCTTACATGTCAGATGCGGGTATGTGCGGTGATTACAACTCGGTCCTCGGCATGGATCCGGAGGAGCCGATCAACCGGTTCCTTACGCGAATTCCGCGCGGCCGGTACGAGCCGGCCACCGGACCGGGCACGATTTCCGGATTTGCAGTCGATATCGACGATGCGACTGGTTTGGCGGTGAATGCGGGGCCGTTGCGGCTCGGGCCGCATCTGGAGCCCGCGGTTCCGGCATTTTGGTCAACCGGCTGAAGCCTCACACAGAATTTCGGCAAAAGCCGCCCTCATCGGTGGCGCGATGAAGGGTTTGCGTTCGCTCTCTTGACCGGCGCGCAGCCGTTGCGCAAAAGACGGACTTCAGTTCAGCGCAATTCCAAGTCGAGCGAGCACGAGCATGGCCGGCCATTCGCAATTCAAGAACATCATGCACCGCAAGGGCAAGCAGGACGCGATGCGTTCGAAGCTCTTCGCGAAGCTTGCCCGCGAGATCACGGTTGCTGCGAAGTCCGGAACGCCCGACCCCAATATGAATCCGCGTTTGCGCCTTGCGGTCCAGGAAGCGCGCGCCGAGAATATGCCGAAGGATAATATCGAGCGCGCCATCAAGAAGGCGCTGGGCGGCGATCTCGCGAACTATGAAGAGGTCCGCTACGAGGGTTATGCGCCAGGCGGCGTCGCAGTGATCGTCGAAGCTCTGACGGATAATCGCAACCGCACGGGCGGCGTCGTCAGAAGCGTATTCACGAAATTCAACGGAAACCTCGGCGCGACCGGTGCGGTCGGCCATATGTTCAATCATATCGGCGAGATCACCTATAAGGCCGCTGCTGGCTCTGCTGAGACCAT
Organism: Hyphomicrobium sp. 99; assembly: GCF_000384335.2. Classification (NCBI taxonomy): domain Bacteria; kingdom Pseudomonadati; phylum Pseudomonadota; class Alphaproteobacteria; order Hyphomicrobiales; family Hyphomicrobiaceae; genus Hyphomicrobium; species Hyphomicrobium sp. 99. The sequence goes on along the minus strand of NZ_KQ031382.1, from coordinate 3,219,996 downwards.
TCTGGAAGCTGCGATTGAAGCCGGAGCTGACGACGTGCAGTCGGACGCCAACGCACACGTCATTTCTTGTGCGTTCGAGTCATTGGGAACGGTCGCCGCGGAACTCGAAAAGAAGCTTGGCGAGCCCGAAAGCGTCAAAGCGATCTGGAAGCCGAACCTCACGACTTCGGTCGATGAGGACAATGCGCAGACGATCATGAAAATGCTGGCGGCGCTCGAAGATGATGATGACGTGCAGAACGTTTACGCCAACTTCGAGATCTCAGATGAAGTCATGAAGAAGCTGACGGCTGCTTGATGGCTATGCTGCCGATCGCGGCAGCTAGTCTCCAGAATAGAATATCCCGAACACGGCGTAGACAAGTCCGGCGATGATCATCAGCAGGCCGACGATGCCTGCGAGCTGAGCCATCGCGTTGCGGAAGTTTGCGGCTGCGCGCTTCTTCACCGGGTTTGCAGAACCGGCCGGGGCTTTGGCCGCCGGATTTTTCAAAAGTTTGTTAACGGCAGCTTCGGTCGTTGCGGCAGCAATCTCGCTGGATGCGCTATTGCGCCTAGACCATCGAAATAACCACAAACCAGCAAAGATCAGTAATACGCCCGCCACAATCCAAAGCGGATGAGTAAATGCCGGGTCCATGACGTCCTCATCGGTTTGATTGGTTGCGAAGATGCTGGTCAATCGGCAACACTAAAGCCCAAATCGTGGGTTCTTACGAGGGCTGGCGATGGCGGGAGGGGGTATCGCCCTTCTCGCCAAAAAAGTTATCATTGGTTCGCATACTGCGTACGGGGGTAGTGAATGGCGGCGGACGGACCATCGGGTGGAAGGGGCCGCGTTCGCGTCGGATTGGTCGTCGTCCATGGCGTTGGCGAAACCGAACCCGGCTATTGCGTTAACGCCGTTCTCGATACGCTTGCTGCGACCCGGCCGGGTTACAGCGTTTCGCCCGCCAACGAATACAACCGGATGGCTGAGCCTGAGGTCGGATCACCGCCGCCCGTTTTTCCCGTCATCCGCCGTGGCGCCGCACACACTTCCGGCATTGAGATCGAAGCCGTCGAACTGCACTGGGCCGATCTGACGACGGTTCAAGAAGGCCGCGTCAACACGTTGCTGCAACTCTTCCGGGTCATCTTCGAGTCTCATCATCTCGTGGACGCGATGCTCGACCGGTCGCGAGATGCGATCTCGTGGCTTCTCAGGAAAATTCTATGGGTTGCGGGCTGGCTCATTCGGGGCCCGAGCGCCGCGCTGACGATCGTGACGTCTGTGATCTGCGGGCTTTTTCTTTTCGAGCCTGCAACGCTGACAACCGACATCGTCGACGTCAGATCGCAAGTGCTGATGGTGACGGCGACGATTTTTCTGGCGTCGCTATACGTGTTTTATCGGATCACGCGACAGCAGGATTACTCGTGGTATGACACCGTCTTCTGGCTGGCGATCGCGGCGCTCTCGGTTTTCGGGCTGACATATTACGATCTGCTGTTGCCGCTCTTGAAGAAGGTTCCAGATCTCGAGATCGGGCCTGAGCGGCTCACTGGGCCAGCGCCGATCGACTGTGCGATGGCCGCCTCTTCGGCGGCGGCGTGCTATATCAACGGGCTTTACAAAGTCATCATCTGGGGCTGGCGCTTCTGGGGCGGCGTGATGCTCTTCGCCACGGCGTTGCTCGGCATCGCTTATCTGCGCGCCTTGAAGACGGGAGATCGCTCGCGCCTTGCTACGGTCTCGACGAGCATCGCCATTTTGATCATGCAATTTCTGCTTTGGACGACGGTTGTCGTCAGCGCGATTTATCCGATGCTCAATCGCGCCGAGACGATAACGACGCTCAGAGAAGCGCAACCGTTCATCAAGCAGGCGATCGAGGCGCATCAGCTCGCTTGGGATAGTCCGGTCGCGAAGCTCGTGCAGGTTCCCAACATCGAGCTCGATTGGATCGGGCGGTTCAAGTTCATCTTTGCGGCGGCGGCGCTGACGGTGATGCTCTTCATCATCGGCGGCGGCGTGCTGATCGAACTGAGGCATTTGCGGGCGCGGCGAGGGCTTTCCGATCTCGAGCAGACGGCGCGGAATATGCCGAGGCTGCTCTTTAATCCCTTTCTGGTCGCGCTGCTGATCGTCGCTTTCATGGTCGTCTTCGCGCTCGTCTTCGTGCAGCCCTATCTCGACAGCAACGAAGTCTTCGTGACGCTCAGAAGCTACATTCTCCCCGTCGCGGCGGTCGTGGCGGTGGCGCTGCCGTTCTTCTTCGGGCGGCGCATCGCCAACGTCGTGAACGTCGCGCGTGATTTGATCGATCATCATTATCAGCCGCGGCAGGAGACGGCCGCCTATTTCATTCCCTCGGTGTTTCGTTCGCGGTTCCGGCGTTTGAGACGCGAGCGCATCCAGGGGCGACTTAATCTCGTTCTGGAACACTTCGTTCAGAACCAAAGCTACGACGGCGTGATTTTTCTGGCGCACAGTCAGGGGTCAATCATCGTCTATGATTTCCTGCGCGATAACGGCCCGAATTACACGCGGCTCGGGGATGCGTCGCCGGCGCTGCTGACGTTCGGCTCGCCGCTCGGCACGCTCTATCAGAAGTACTTCCATGAATATGCAGCGTCCAAGCCGGCGGCGCTCGGCATCGCGTCGCGGCTCAAGTGCTGGATCAATCTCTATCGCGTCGACGATTACATCGGCGGCCGCATCAACCCGCCGCGCGGGCTTCGCATCGACAACCACGTGATGGGGATCGGCGGCCATACCGGCTATTGGACCGAGCCCGACGTCGCCGAGGCGCTCGACGCCATTTTGACGGGCAAGGTTGCTGACGCGACGAAGCCGCCGCCATTGCCGCCGCCGCCTATGACGCCTTCGGCGCCCTATGCGGTTCGTGCTATGCGGAGAGCATGAATGGACGAACGATTCGCATTATCGGCATCGACCCCGGTTTGCGGCGCACGGGGTGGGGTATCGTCGATAGCGACGGTCCTCGGCTCGTTTACGTCGCGTCGGGTGTCATCACGCCACCGAAGGACGATGATCTCGCCTATCGGCTTTCCGCGCTTTTCGATGCCGTGACCGGCGTCATCAAAAGTTTCAGCCCGTCGGAGGCTGCCGTGGAAGAAACCTTCGTCAACGAGAACCCGCGTTCGACGTTGAAGCTCGGCCAAGCGCGTGGAGCCATTCTGCTCGCCCCCGCTCGGCTCGGCCTCAGGGTTGCGGAATACACTCCGAATTTGATCAAGAAGTCGGTGACGGGCGCGGGCCACGCCGAGAAGCAGCAGATCCAGGCGATGATCGGTTTCCTTTTGCCGAAGGCGACGTTCGGATGCGCGGATGAAGCCGATGCGCTCGCGATCGCCATTACGCATGCACATCACCGTGTCAGCCGGCAGCGATTGGCGGCCATTGCAACCAAGGTTCCGCAGCCATGATCGGCAAGCTCAAGGGCAAGGTCGACGCCGTCGGCGAAAGTTTTCTCGTCATCGACGTCAACGGCGTCGGCTACGAGGTGCAGGCTTCGTCGCGAACGCTGCGCAATTTGAAGCCGGGTGATGATGTCTCGCTGACGATCGACACGCACGTGCGCGAGGACGCGATCCGGCTGTTCGGATTTCAGAGTGAATTCGAGCGGAGCTGGTTCCGGACTTTGCAGTCCATTCAGGGCGTCGGCTCGAAAGTCGCGTTGAGCGTTCTCGGCATCATGTCGCCGCAGGATCTCGCGACAGCGGTGGCTCTCGGCAATTGGGCGGCGGTCGAAGAGGCGCCAGGCGTCGGCAAGAAGCTTGCGTTACGCATCGTCGCAGAATTGAAGGACAAGGCGCCGGGGCTATCGATCGCCGGTCACGGTATTCAGTCAGCCGGTCATCCGACGCCATCGGCGAATGGCGGTCCTGCGGGGATGGCGTTCTCGGAAGCTCTCTCGGCGCTGACCAATCTCGGCTACAACCCGGCGCAGGCCAGTGCGGCCGTGGCCGTCGCTTCAAAGGAACTAGGCCAAGCGGCGGATACCGCGGGGCTCATCAAGCGTAGTCTCAAGGAACTGGCTCGCTAACGGCCGGATACCGGCAAAATCGATCGGAAACGTCGGCCCAACATGCGAAAGATCACTTTGAGCAACGCCCAACGCGCGATTTGGATGGTGCTTATCACCTCTCTCGCGGTCGCCTTTTTTGCAGGTCTTATCGATCTCGGGCTGATGTTTCTCAGTCCGTTGACCGATCCCGTGTTGCCGCCGCACGGAGGAGAGGGTCTCGGGGAAGCCGCGGTCGATGCGTTCGTTTGGAGTGCGTTTCCGGCAACGGTCGCGGCGCTGGGTTTAACGCCGTTCGTCCTGCAACGCGGCACGTACAGCTGGCTCGAAGCGGCGGTCGCGGGTGTTCTCGGGTTCATGGCGGCGGTAGTCATATTTCCGTTCGACTCGCCCGGCGCAGTGCCTTTTCTCGCGTTTGCCGCGGGACTTCTCATGATCGGCATGCGGGCGTTGCTGATCATCATCGGCATTCTCAAACCCTGAGCGCGGCAAAGGGAGAGAGCAGGTCTTCGACTTGACGGCGCTCCCGAATAGCCTCACGAACAAACCATGACCGACAGGCTTGTCAGCAGCGCGCGAAAAGACGTCGACGCCTTCGAGGCGACGATACGTCCGCAATCGCTCGACGAATTCGTCGGGCAGGAGCAGGCGCGGGCGAACCTCCGGGTTTTCATCAAGGCGGCGCGCGGGCGGGGCGATGCGCTCGACCATGTGCTCTTTGCGGGGCCTCCGGGTCTCGGGAAGACGACGCTTGCACAGATTCTGTCGAAGGAACTGGGCGTTGGATTTCGTGCGACGTCGGGGCCGGTGATCTCGAAAGCCGGTGATCTCGCGGCGCTTTTGACCAATCTCGAAGAGCGCGATGTGCTCTTCATCGACGAAATTCATCGGCTCAATCCGGCGGTCGAAGAAATCCTTTATCCAGCGATGGAAGATTTCCAGCTCGATCTGATGATCGGCGAGGGGCCTGCTGCGCGGTCGGTTAGAATAGATCTGCCAAAATTTACGCTGGTCGGGGCGACGACGCGCGCGGGGCTCTTGACCAATCCGCTGCGCGATCGCTTCGGCATTCCGGTGCGGCTCAACTTCTATTCGATCCCGGAGTTGGAGCTTGTCGTCGGCCGCGGTGCGCGGGTGCTCGGCGCGCAGATGTCTCCTGATGGCGCGCGCGAAATCGCCAAACGCTCGCGGGGAACGCCGCGGATCGCGGGCCGCCTTCTTCGCCGCGTCCGCGATTTCGCTAGCGTCGAAGGCGCCGTCGTCATCAACGCCGAAGTGGCTGACCGGGCGCTGACGATGCTCGAAGTCGATGGCGAGGGGCTCGACGCGCTCGATCACAGATATCTCGGCTGCATTCTTCACAATTATGAAGGCGGCCCGGTCGGCATCGAAACGCTGGCTGCGGCGCTTTCGGAACCGCGCGATGCGCTCGAGGAAATCGTGGAGCCGTTCCTGCTGCAGCAGGGGTTCATCGGTCGCACGCCGCGGGGGCGAGTGTTAACACTGAAGGCATATCGCCATCTTGGCGTCAGCGGCCCCGCGCGCGCGGCATCGCCCGAATTGCCGATCTTCGAAGACGACGAGGACGGGACTTAACGCCGCTCTAGGCGCTTTTATGGTGGCGAAATTCACGGTTTGGACAGCATTCTCCGCCCAGAGTGCGGACGTGGGTTAACGACCTTCCACAGCACCATCCGATTAAACGGGACCGAGGGTAACGGGTTTGATCAGCCGTCGCGATCTGCTCAAGTTGACTGGCGTTGCCGGTGTCGGCTCGACGGCGCTGAGCGGTTACGCGCTCGCCGAAGCCTTCCGCGAAAAAGTCACCACATACAATCTGACGCCTCCGAACTGGACGCCGGGTCTGAAACTGAAGCTCGCCGTGCTGGCGGATCTTCATGTTTGCGAGCCGTGGATGTCGGTCGAGCGGCTCGAAATTATCGTCGAACAGACAAACAGCCTTGGCGCCGACGCGATCCTGCTTCTCGGCGACTATGTCGTCGGCCACAGGCTTGGGAAGTATTCTGGGAAGGTGAGCAACGGCGCCTGGGCGACGGCGCTTGCGAAACTCAAGGCGCCGCTCGGCGTGCATGCGGTTCTCGGCAATCATGATTGGTGGCAGTCGCAAGACGTGCAGGACAGGCGCGCGGGGCCCACACCTGCTGGCCTCGCACTGCAGGCCGTCGGTATCCCCGTTTATGAAAACAATGCCGTGCGCCTCGAGAAGGACGGGCAGCCTTTCTGGCTCGCGGGTCTTGGCGATCAATGGGCGCTTTACCCGCTCGACGATGAATACGACGAGTTCGTGCACGGCGGAAAAATCGCTTATCGCGGCGTGGACGATCTTCCGGGGACGCTGCGGCTGATAACGGACGATGCGCCGGTCATTCTGATGGCGCATGAGCCCGATATTTTTCCCGTTACTCCGGACAGGGTTTCGTTGACGATCGCCGGTCACACGCATGGCGGGCAAGTTCGCATATTCGGATATGCGCCGGTCGTGCCCTCGCGATTTGGCTCCCGATATTCTTATGGACACATCGTCGAAGGCGGCCGGCATTTGATTGTTTCCGGCGGCCTTGGTTGCTCATCATTGCCGATCCGTTTCGGCTCTCCGCCTGAGATCGTAACGGTCCAACTCGGCGGCGCCGAGGGGGGCGAAGTTTGACGACGAACCCATGGCCAGACCTTGCCGGACGCATCGTTCACGATGCCGAGGGGCAGCGCCACGTCCTTCCAGTGCGGGTCTATTTCGAGGACACCGACGCGGGTGGGGTGGTCTATCACGCGTCATACGTGCGATTCGCGGAACGTGGCCGCACAGATTTTCTTCGGCTTCTCGGCACCGATGCCCGGCGCATGATCGACGGAACGGACAGCCGCGAGCCGGCCGCCTTCGTTGTCCGCCGCATGGACTTCGACTTCGCGCGTCCGGCGCGCATGGATGACCTCCTGGAGGTCGAAACGCGCGTCAAGGCACTTGGGGCGGCAAGCGTGACGCTCGATCAGAGGATCAGCCGCGACGGCAAGCCTCTCGTCTCTGCCGAGGTCGTCGTGGTGCTCGTGTCGATTTCGGGAAAACCTCTGCGTTTGAGCGATACCGTGCGAAAGGCATTCGAGGCGCACGCCCAAGCGACAAAAAATTCTTCCGTCTAGGATCTGTGCGCCTGAGATTTCGCGGGTGCCCTAGAAGCGCGTCCAGACGCCAATTGACATTCGTTGTGGCGCTCTGCATGGCTCATGGTGAGATCAATGGCCGCGTTTTTCGTGGATAAACACGATGATGCGTCATTGCCATCGGCTACACTAAGCCCTCGTTTGGTCATATTGGGCGTCAAAAGCTCTCGATGCGAATGAGCGCGGTGGGCGATGGCGCTTGCTGCCGGGGTGGACGTCATTACGCCGTCATACGCAAACTTCATCGGGCCCGCGCCGGGCGCGTCCCAATGCTGCCGAAATTCCAAGGCCCGTGCGGTTCCGTACGGGTATCTCAATTCTTCGACATGGATGGTGAAATGAATCCCGCGGATGTCGCCCAAAGCGCCGTTGCCCCGGTCGGAGCGAGTGGCTTCTCGTTCATCGAACTCTTTATGCAAGCGAGCCTCACCGTCCAAATCGTCATGACGGGGCTTGGCATCGCGTCCGTCTGGTCGTGGGCGATCATCTTCGAAAAGCTCCTGGCGTTCCGGCGCGCGCGCGTCGAGAGCGACCGCTTCGAGCAATTGTTCTGGTCGGGCCAGTCGCTCGACGAACTCTACGCGAACCTGTCGCGCGGGCGAACGATCACGATGGCCGCGCTGTTCGTTGCCGCGATGCGCGAGTGGAAACGCTCCGTCGAAGGCAACATCCGCGCGCTTGGCGGCATTCAGCTGCGCGTCGAGAAGGTGATGGACGTCACGATCAGCCGCGAGATGGAACGTCTCGACCGGCGTCTCCTGTTTCTCGCGACCGTCGGATCGACGGCACCGTTCGTCGGCCTCTTCGGTACGGTCTGGGGCATCATGACGAGCTTCCAGTCCATCGCAGTTTCGAAGAACACATCGCTGGCGGTGGTTGCACCTGGTATCGCAGAAGCCTTGTTCGCGACGGCGCTCGGCCTCATGGCCGCCATTCCGGCCGTTATTTTCTACAATAAGTTCTCGGCCGATTCGGCGGCCATATCGCAGCGTCTCTATGCTTTTTCCGATGAATTCGCAGCGATCGTATCTCGCCAGATCGACGTGAGGGCTTAAGCCGATGGGGATGAGCGTCAAAGCGGGCGGGGGCGGCGGGCGCCGGCGGCGCGCGCGTCACATGCCGATGGCCGAAATCAACGTCACGCCGATGGTCGACGTGATGCTCGTGCTTTTGATCATCTTCATGGTTGCGGCGCCGCTGCTGCAGACAGGCATCGACGTCAATTTACCGGAATCGAAGGGGCAGGAGATCCAGCCTCCGAAGAAGGACCCGCTGGCGGTCACGGTGAAAGCCAACGGCGACGTTTATATCGGCGACACCCAGGTTCAGTTGGATGAACTGGCGACGAAACTGAAGGCCATCGCCGGGAACGGTTACGACGAGGCAATCTTCGTGCGTGGCGACAAGGGCGTGAACTACGGGACGGTGATGGAGGTGATGAGCCGCATCAACCAGGGCGGCTTCAAGAAACTGTCGTTCGTTCTCAATGGAGAGAAGGGAGGCTCCTAGCGCCCGTAATCCCTAAAGGACGATACGTATGACGAACCAGGATGCGCGTCGGCCAAGGAACACGCGAAGCGCTGTGCCGACGCGTCGCTCGAATTGCTCGCTGTCGACGACGCGTATCGTGGTTCGCCCTGCGGTTCGCCATTGCGCGCGCTCATACGTGCCATCTTTCAGAGAAGGTGGGTGCTGACCGTGCCCTTCGGACTCGTTCTGTCCCTCCTCTTGCACGCTTCACTCCTCGGGTGGGCGCTTTTTTCCATGCACACAACGCCGCCGCTATCGCCAGATACGCCGGCGATCGCAGCGGACATCATCACGCCGTCTGAGTTCCTGCGTCTGAAGCAGGGAGCTGAGGATTCGAAAAACCTCGAGACGAAGGCGAACGACAAGCCCAAGCCCGACGACAGCAAGAACGATACGCCGAAGCCGACCAACGCGCCGCCGCCACCTCCGCCGCCCGCTGAGCAGCAGGTTGCCAAGGCCGAGCCGCCGCCGGAGCCCGAGCCGCCTCAGGCTGCCGAGCCTCCGCCGCCGCCACCTCCACCGGCGAAGACCGAGCCCGATCCAATAGCGAAGAAGATCGACGAGCCGCCGCCGCCGCCGCCCGAGCCTGCGCCCGGCCCGACGCCGGACGAAAAAAAGCTTCTGGAACAGAAGCTTGAGCAAGAACGTCAGGCGGAAGAAGCCAAGAAGAAGGCTGAGGACGAGGCCAAGAAAAAGGCTGACGAGGAAGCGCGGAAAAAGGCCGAGGCGGACGCGAAAAAGAAGGCGGAAGACGAGGCCAAAAAGAAGGCCGAAGAGGAAGCGAAAAAGAAGAAGGCCGCCGAACTCAAGAAGAAGAAACAGGAAGAGGCCAAGAAGAAAGCCGAAGCCGCGAAGAAGCAGTTCGATCCGAGCAAGATCGCGTCTCTTCTCGAGAAGTCGCCGGACGACGCAACGCCGAAGGCTCTTCTCGATAAGGACAAGCGGAAGAAGGGTCAGCAGGCAGCGGGTTCAAGCTCGTCCTCGACGAACTTCGGCAAGGAAGCCGGAACGCAAACCGGTTCCGATACTGTCCTTTCGGCGCGCGAGCAGGATCTCCTGAAGGGGATGCTCAAGTCGCAGCTCAATGGCTGCTGGCGGCCGCCGGGTACGGGTGGTGGTAGCGAGGTTCCGGTCGTCGAGCTTCATTGGGAGCTCAACGCTGACGGCACGCTCGTTGGCGAGCCGCGCGTCACTTCCGCGCCGTCGACGACTGCCGGTCAGGTTTACGCCGAAGCCGCGCTCAGAGCTGTCAGGATGTGTTCGCCGTTCCGCCTGCCTCCGGACAAGTACGAGGGCGGGTGGAAGTACATCGACTGGACTTTCGATCCGCGTGAAATGTTGTAAACGCCCAAAAGTTGCTTCATTCGACCGCGAAGCGAAGCATCGCCTTGTGACTTCCGAACCGCCGCAGAGACGCAGTGAGAGACCATCCATGACCTTGAAAGTCCGCCTCAAAAGGCTGTTTTCCGTTGCGACGCTCGTCGCCGCTTGCGTCTGGCTCGTTCCTGGCTTCGCGCCGGGCGCGATGGCGCAGCTCAAAGGCACGCAGACGGAAGGCACGATCGCGCCGATCCCGATCGCCATTCCGAGCTTCCTCGGGGACGATCAGCAACTCGCGAGCAATATCGCCGCTGTCGTCGAAGCCGATCTCGAAAGGTCCGGACTTTTTCGCCCTCTCGATCATCAATCGTTTCTCGAGCAGGTGCGGGACGTGAACGCCGCGCCGCGATTTGGTGATTGGCGCTCGATCCAAGCTGATGCGTTGGTCGTCGGGCGTGTCGTCAATGCGGGCGATGGAAAGGTCGGCGCCGAATTTCGCGTTTGGGATGTCGCCGGGGGCAAGCAGCTCGCGGGGCAGCGTTTTTCGACTGCCGCGCGGAATTGGCGGCGTATCGGCCATCTGATTGCCGACAGCGTTTATGAAAGGCTGACGGGCGAAAAGGGCTATTTCGATACGCGTATCGTCTACGTCGACGAGACGGGTCCGAAAGAGAAGCGCATCAAGCGCCTCGCGATCATGGATCAGGATGGCGCGAACGTCCGTCTGCTGACGCAAGGCCAGGAACTCGTGTTGACGCCCCGGTTCTCTCCGACGAACCAGGAAATCACGTACATGTCCTATACGTCCGGCGAGCCGAAGGTTTTCATCATGAACCTTGAGACCGGTCGGCGAGAGCTTGTCGGCGATTTCCCGAATATGACCTTCGCGCCGCGATTCTCGCCTGACGGACAGCGGGTCATCATGAGTCTCGGTCGTCCCGACGGCGGTTCCGATATCTACGAGATGGATCTCAGGTCGCGCCAGCCGCGGCGACTCACCCAGTCGAATGGCATCGATACCAGTCCAAGCTACTCGCCGGATGGCGGGCAGGTCGTGTTCGAAAGCGACCGGTCCGGACGGCAGCAGCTCTGGGTCATGAATTCAGACGGCTCGAATCAACGTCCGATCTCGATGGGGGACGGCAGCTACTCGACCCCCGTCTGGTCGCCTCGCGGGGACTACATCGCGTTTACCAAGCAGACTGGCGGTGAGTTTATCATCGGGGTCATGAAGCCCGACGGCTCGGGGGAGCGCACCTTAACGGAAGGGTTCCACAACGAGGGGCCGACCTGGGCCCCCAACGGCCGGGTGCTGATGTTCTTCCGCGAGTCGCAGGGGGGCAATGGCGGACCTCGAATCTTCTCGGTCGATATCACGGGCTACAACGAGCGAAAGGTCGACACTCCAGCCTTCGCTTCGGACCCCGCTTGGTCACCGCTTCTGAATTAACACCCCGTTTACGAACGGCGCCGTCCAATTATTAACGACGTCTCTGTTTAGACGAACTAAGGTGAGCAATATCAATGGCTTGCTCATCTTAACCGTAGTCCTAAGAGTGTTGACTTTTGCCCACTAAGTCCCGTTGCATTTTCGCACCTATTGCCTTGGAAAACTTGAGAATTGAGCCCTCTGTTCTTGATCGGAACGCGCCCTCCCGGTACCCCAGAGTACGGCTTTTGCCGGAATCGTATCAGGAGATATGACCATGCAGGGTGTGAAGGGGCTGATCCTTTTGTCAGCAGTAGTCGCGGCAGTTGCTCTCGGCGCTTGCCGTCGCGAAGCTGAACATACGCCTTTGAAGCTCGGCGGCCCGACCGCTAGCGACCAGGTTGCTCGCTAATCGCGAGTAGTCTGCCTCAAAGGAGACTACCTGTGAAAAGCGCATTCGTTCTCGCTGACTCAATGTTGGTGGGTCCGTCGCTCGGAAGCAGGTCGCGCTTTTAGCGTTACCTGCATACTTAGCACTGCGTTTTTCATCCTATTCTTCAAGACCGAGTTGTTGGCGATTTGCTCGCCACCATCTCGGTCTTGAGCTTTTTTAGGGTGCCATTGTCGGGATGTTTTTCCGGCTCGCGTGGCTCGCGCTTCGGCCTCCCGTGGCGGCTCGAAATGATCGATTCTTCCGCGCACGTTTGGCGCTGGAAAAGATCGAGAAAAGTGCTCAAAACCAAATTAGTCGCACGCGCACCTCGTATCTCGATGCTACAAGTTTGCATGAGAACGGATCGCGGGGGATCCAGGTATTCCAAGCTCTCTTCGAGAGAGACTTGGTGGGTCATCAGCGGACTCGGCCACATTTTCGGCTGAACGATTCTCTATGCGGAGATGAAACAGCTATCTCTCTCACGGACGAAGCGTGTGCAACTCACGCGAGAGATGAGATCGATACGAAGGGGATTTGCGAAATGATGGCCACGTTTGCGCGGAGCTTGGGTCTGCGCCTCGCCGCCGTTTCGATTCTGGCCGCGACTCTCGGTGCGTGCGCCAACAAGGACATGCAGCCTGACGCGCTGAGCAGCAAATACGGAAATGCGACGCCGGGTTCGCAGCGCGACTTCACTCAGAACGTCGGCGATCTCGTGTACTTCTCGACCGACTCCGTCGATCTCACGCCCGAAGCCGCGCAGACGCTGACGAAGCAGTCGCAGTGGCTGCAGCAGTATCCGAATTACACCATCACCATCGAAGGCCATGCCGACGAACGCGGCACGCGTGAATACAACATCGCGCTTGGCGCTCGCCGCGCGACGACCGTGCGCAACTTCCTTTCGCAGCATGGCATAAACGGCGCGCGCATCCGCACGATCTCGTACGGCAAGGAGCGTCCGGTTGCGGTGTGCAACGACATTTCCTGCTGGTCGCAGAATCGCCGCGCGCAGACGGTGCTCAACAGCGGCGGCCAGGTTAGCCAGCGTTAACAGCCGCTCATGCGGTGCCGCTTTGCGGCATCGCGCTTTGGCTCATTGGCTCATAAGAGCCACACTCCCACAGAGCTTTTGCGCACCGCAGATTCAGCAAAGTTTGGCCTAATTGGAATCGCATAACGGCGCCTGGACTTTCCAGGTTGCGGCGCCGGGTCGATGTTGAAATTGCGGTCTTCCAATGTTGCGGTTGGCGTTATCTGCGGGCTGCTTGCCCTCATGGCGGCTTTGGCGCCGCGTGTGTTCGCCCAGGATCAGATAGCTGGCGAAACTGCCGGCGAGTTGCTCGAAGACGGGCTGGACGCGCTTTCAGATCACGCCGATGAGTCGGGCCGTCGATTGCTCGCCCGGGTTATGAGCGATTTTCCCGGATCGATCGAGGCCGCCAGAGCGAAGCGGGCGCTGGCGGCGCTTGACCGCGGCGAGAGCATTCCAGACGAGCGTGCCCAGATCAAAGCCGGACTTGCCGAGCGCACTGCCGAATATCGGCGCGCTTTTCTGATCGACGTCGGAGACCGTGTCTTCTTTGCTGAGAACAGCGCGATCCTCGGCGGGCGTGCGCGAAGCATCATCGAGAGCCAAGCGCGTTGGCTTAATGCCCGGCCCGATCTCACGGTTGTGGTCATCGGTCGTGCTGACGATGACGGTGGCCGAACCGCATCGGGGGCGCTTTCCCTGCAGCGCGCGCAGGCCGTCCGTGACCGACTGGTCGCGGCGGGAATTTCGGAAACGCGAGTCGAGGTCAAGGCTGCCGGGGATGCGGACCGGCTGGCGGTGTGTGATGGGCCATTGTGCCAGGCTCAGAACCGGAATGCCGAAGTGTACATAAAGGATTGGCGTTTTGACGGAAGCTGGCAGTCGCGGCCGACGATTTCGAGTTTGCCTGCGAAAGCGTCGATCGGCTCCACGAGCAGCGCCCCTGCGGATCCGGCCGAGGCGGTTTCGCAATAATTCCTCTCGCAGGGTTGATGGGTGCTGCGACGCGGCGTAGGTGGAGGCGCACGCGATGCTGGGCTACAGTTTCTTCTTCCAGTAGCAATCGACGGCCGCTTCAGCGGCAAAACAATCGAACGAACATCAGGGGTAGAGCCGGGAATGGCCAAGCTAGCGGGGATACTTCGGAGTGGCTTGCGGTTTCAGATCGTAGCGCTGGCGTTCGCCCTATCGGCCGTTCCGGCTTTGGCGCAGTCAAGCGACACGCGACCGTCGAAGGCCGGCGCGGCTGCGGCGGCCGCGGCAGCTTCCTCGGGTGACGCGGGGCTCAAAGCGCGGGTTCAGGCGCTCGAGGAGCAACTCGTCGATATGCAGGTCGTCGTCGGAACTTTGGAATCGCTTGCCAAAAATGGTGGTTCGGCAGCCGCGCCATTCCCTTCGTCAGGAGGGGCGGTTTCCGCCGATCCTGCACGAATCGAAGGGCTTGAGACGCAGGTTCGCGCGCTCTCGCTGCAAGTGCAGCAGCTCTCGGATCAGGTTCGCAGCATGGGCGGCGTTCCGCGGCGATCGGAAATTCAGGGCGGCACCGATGTGGGCGCCGTCGATCACGCGGATGCTGGAGCAGGCGGGTTCGGTTCGACGACCGTTTCACCGGGCCCTGATGCAATCGGCGGGCTGCTCGACGCCAACGGACAGCCGGAGGCCGACAGAGGCGGCAGCGTCGCCGGATCGCCCGCGCCCGTCGCAACGGCGGCATTGCCTACAGCAAGCGAGCCGGTCGGAGACCCGAAGCAGCTATATGAAACGGCATATGGCTATCTGCTTCAACGCGATTACGGTTCGGCGGAAACGGCCTTCAACGATTTCCTGAAGAAGTTTCCCAACGACTCGCTCTCGGGAAACGCGCAATATTGGTTGGGCGAAACCTATTTCGTTCGCGGTCAATACAAGGCGGCGGCGAGTTCTTTCTTGAAGGGCTACTCGACCTATGCCCAAAGCGGCAAAGCGCCTGACAGCCTTTTGAAGCTCGCGATGTCGCTTGATCGGCTCGGGCAGAAAGAAGCGGCTTGCTCGTCCTTCTCGGAGTTGGCGTCGAAATTTCCGACGGCCGCGCCAAACGTGAAGGCTCGCGCACAGAGTGAACGGCAGCGGATCGGCTGCCAATAAAGGAGCGGCGGGCTCAAGTTCTCCGCTGAACTGAAAACCGTGAGTCGCGTACTGCCATTACCGATTTCTGAAGCCGAAGCGGACGCCGCCTTCGATCGGCTCGCACGGCTCAGTCACGTGGTTCTCGCGGTGTCCGGCGGGCCTGACAGCATGGCGCTCATGCTTCTCGCGGCGGAATGGCGGGCGCGTGCGAAGTTTGCAGGGCCGTCGCTCTCCGTTGCCACGGTCGATCATGGACTTCGCCCGGAATCGCGTTTCGAAGCCGAACTCGTCGGGCAAGCTGCACGACAGTTAGATTTGCCTCATGCGATTTTGACGTGGGAAGGCGCGAAGCCGCGAACGGGTGTCGCGGCAGCGGCGCGTGAGGCACGCTACCGACTTTTGGCAGAGCACGCGCGCGGCATTGGCGATGGCAACGTCGCGATTGCGACCGCTCATCATCTCGATGATCAGGCGGAAACGTTCGTCATGCGGCTTGCGCGCGGTGCCGGCATCGATGGCCTTTCCGGTATGCGCATCGAACGGCCCATCACCGAGCGATCGCGCATCACTCTGGCGCGGCCGCTGCTCGGCTTTGAGAAAGCCCGCCTCGTTGCCGCCGTCGCTCAGCGCGACGTCGTCTATGTCGAAGATCCATCGAATACGGACGATCGCTACGAGCGGGCGCGTGTGCGGTCGGCACTGTCCGGTCTCGGCGAAGCGGGTTTGTCACCGCAGGCATTGGCGACATCGGCGCGACGTCTGAGCGATGCCCGCGAGGCCCTCGCATACGCGGAGCGGCACTTCATCGCGTCGCTCAACCTTTCGTTCGGCAACGAGGTTTTCGCGACGTTCGATCGGCGGGCCTTCGATGACGGTCCGGCCTTTCTGCGGCAGAAGGTGATGGCACGTCTCATCGCCCGTTTTGGCGGAGACAGTCCCGAGCCTCAACTTTCTGAAATCGAAGCGCTGGCAGCTCGGCTCCGCGGGGAAGAAAAGTGCGCCGCGACCCTCGGTGGGGCGATGGTCTCAGCTGGGCCGCGCTTCATTCGAATCTGGCGGGAAGCCGGCCGGCTCGATCACTCGGAGGTCGAACTTCCGCCTCGTGCCGTCAGAATTTGGGACAACCGCTTTGCGCTATGCTGGTCTGCGGAAAACAGCGGCCTCGGGTCACAGCTCAACGGCGGGAGGACGATCACTGTCAAACCGTTGGGTTCTGCGGCATACGGCGCGATCCTGCCTCGGCTTCGTGCCGAATCGCGCCCGCCGGCGCGGGCCGCTGCCGCGCTTCCCTCGTTCTGGACCGGGGATCAACTCGTTGCAGCACCCTCTCTGGCGCCTTTTGCGCTTCCGGAGGCCGAGCCGCTCGATCCGGCCGGGTTCGAATTGACGCCTTTGGCATCTGTTACATCTTAAGGATTTCGGCGTATGGTGGTGGCGGGAAACCTAGGTAAACGCCCGAACTTGTGCGGAGATGGGCCGCCACCTATGTTAAGGTCTCTCTCGGGGGGCAGCAGTGCCACCGAGCACGCGCCATTTTGGTGCCGATGGCGCCATCAAGGAAAAAAATGAACCCGAATTATCAGAAACTTGCGATCTGGGCGGCGTTGTTCGTCCTCTTGCTGGCCCTCTACAACCTCGTCAGCAATCCGAGCACAACGCGCCGCACAAACGAAATTCAATATTCGGAATTTCTTGACGCCGTCGACAAGGGTAACGTCTCGGAGGCCGTGATCGCGGGCAACCGCATCACCGGAACGAAGAAAGACGCAAGCTCCAGCGATCTGGCGTTCTCGACTTATGCCCCAGAAGACCCAAACCTCGTGACCCGCCTGCGCGAGAAGGGTGTGAAATTCAAAGCGCGGCCTGCCGAGGATGAAGTGCAGTCGATCACAAGCATTCTTCTGAGCTGGTTCCCGATGCTGCTGCTCATCGGCGTGTGGATCTTCTTCATGCGCCAGATGCAATCGGGTTCGGGCCGAGCGATGGGTTTCGGCAAGTCTCGCGCGAAGCTTTTGACGGAGCGGCATGGCCGCGTGACATTCGAAGACGTTGCTGGCGTCGACGAGGCGAAAGCCGATCTTGAAGAGATCGTCGAATTCCTTCGCGACCCGCAGAAGTTCCAGCGCCTCGGCGGACGCATTCCGCGCGGCTGCTTGCTGGTCGGCCCTCCGGGCACCGGTAAGACCCTTATCGCGCGCGCTGTTGCCGGCGAAGCCAACGTGCCGTTCTTCACGATCTCGGGCTCCGACTTCGTCGAGATGTTCGTCGGCGTCGGCGCGAGCCGCGTGCGCGACATGTTCGAGCAGGCGAAGAAGAACGCTCCGTGCATCATCTTCATCGACGAAATCGATGCCGTCGGCCGTCATCGCGGCGCGGGTCTTGGTGGTGGCAACGACGAGCGTGAACAGACGCTCAACCAGCTGCTCGTCGAGATGGATGGTTTTGAGGCCAACGAGGGCATCATCATCATCGCGGCGACGAACCGTCCCGACGTGCTCGATCCCGCGTTGCTGCGTCCTGGCCGATTCGACCGCCAGATCGTCGTTCCCAATCCGGACGTGGTCGGGCGCGAGCGGATCCTACGCGTTCACATGAAGAAGGTGCCGCTGGCGCCGGACGTTGATCCGAAGGTCATCGCTCGCGGTACGCCTGGGTTCTCGGGCGCGGATCTCGCGAACCTCGTCAACGAAGCGGCGTTGCTCGCTGCGCGCCGCAACAAGCGGCTCGTAACTCAGGCCGAGTTCGAGGATTCCAAAGACAAGGTCATGATGGGCGCTGAGCGCAAGACCATGGCCATGACCGAGGAAGAGAAGCTCGCGACCGCCTATCACGAGGCAGGCCACGCGATCGTCAATCTCGTCGTGCCGGGCAACGATCCCTTGCACAAGGTGACGATCATTCCGCGCGGCCGGGCGCTGGGCGTCACGATGAGTTTGCCGGAGCGGGATCGCCTCAGCTATTCGAAGCAGTGGTGTGAAGGCAAGATCGCGATGGCTTTCGGCGGCCGTGTCGCCGAGCAGATCATCTATGGCCGCGAACACTTGAATACGGGTGCTTCGAGCGACATCAGTCAGGCGACGAACATCGCCAAGAAGATGGTGACGGAGTGGGGCATGAGCGACAAGCTCGGGCCGCTGCTCTATTCGGAGAACCAGCAGGAAGTGTTCCTCGGCCATTCGATCACGCAACAGAAGAACATGAGCGAGGAAACCGCCAAGCTCATCGACGAGGAAACTCGGCGCATCGTGACCACCGGCGAGAAGACCGCTTGGGCCGTGCTGACGCAGCACAAGGCGGAACTCGAAGCCATGGCGCAGGCGCTGATGGAGTACGAGACGATCAACGGCGACGAGTGCCAGTCGATTATGCGTGGCGACAAGATCGTGCGTCCGACGGACGATGACGGCAGCAAGGGTCCGGCCGGTTCGGCCGTGCCGTCTGCAGGCCGGCAGCCGCCGCGGCCGCGGGGCGAGCCGAAGGGCGGGATCGATATCGAGCCCGAACCGCAGCCGCAGTAATCGCCGGACACAAAGGTCCTCAGTTTTTTCTGGCGGCCGCGATAACATCGCGGCCGCTTTTTCGTGAGTTGGAATCCAATCGAGATGAAACGATCAGTCTATCTGCAACCTAGTGCGATCTTCTGGGATCGAAGTGTACGCCGGGCGGTCGATGAGGCCGAGGTTCCAGAATGGAAGGGGTTGCCGCTTGCAGGCAGCCGGCTTTCGTTTGCGGCGCTCGATGTTTTGACGCGGGCGTCGCCAGCAACGAAACGGCGGACGGTCGTTTTGGGCGACGCGTTCAGCGGCGACTGGGGCCGCGAGGCGCTGTCTGCCGCCGATATTCTTCAGGAGCTCTCAGAGCCGCGCGCGCGCCTTGCCGGGTTATCGCTCGATCGTCCTCGCATCATGGGCATCATCAACGTCACGCCCGACAGTTTCTCGGACGGCGGGCAGTTCGCGACCACTGAGGCCGCGATCGCGCAGGGCTTGAGACTCGTGGAAGAGGGCGCCGACATTCTCGATATCGGCGGTGAAAGCACGCGGCCGCAATCCGATACGGTCGCGGTCGATGAGGAACTGCGCCGCGTCATTCCCGTGGTCGAGGGTTTGCGCGCCAAGACCGATGCGGTGATTTCGGTCGATACGCGCAAGTCCGAAGTGATGCGGCGCGCGGCTGCGGCGGGTGCCGACATTCTGAACGACGTCTCGGCGTTCACTTATGACCCCGAAGCGCTGGAAGTTGCGGCCGAGACCGGGCTGCCGATCGTCATCATGCATGCGCAGGGCGATCCGAAGACGATGAACGACAATCCGAAGTACGACGACGTCGTGCTCGATGTGTTCGATTATCTGGAAGGGCGCATCCAGGCGTGCGTCGCTGCCGGAATTCCGAAGTCGAAGATCGTCGCTGATCCGGGCATCGGCTTCGGCAAGCATCTTCATCACAACGTTGCCGTGATGGCTGGGCTGTCGCTCTATCACGGTCTTGGCGTTCCGCTGCTTCTCGGCGTCAGCCGGAAGAAGATGATCGGGCAGCTCTGCAATGTGGACGCCGCGAAGGACCGTGTGCCGGGGTCGCTCGCCTGTGCGATCGCGGGCGTTGCTGCGGGCGTGCAGATCTTGCGCGTTCACGACGTTGCGGAAACGAAGCAGGCGATCGAGGTTTGGCGCGCGTGCTCGGCTGGGACGGAGAAGGGCCTCGATTGATCCTGCGAAAGCAGCGATCGCTATCTGATCTTAGACGTCGTCATCCGTAAAGCGGCGTAGAAGCAAAGGATCAGGCCAAGCAGCGCGCCGGCGAGTGCTGGGGCGCGCCAGTCGGTGCTTGCGACCCGCGTGACGAGAAGCGCTAAGCAGACGACGATGCCCGCGATCGGCAGGATCAGGGGAATTTCGAACTGTCCGAGCGCTTCGCCTTTGCGGCGCTTCAGCACGATGAGCGACGCGTTGACGGCTATGAAGACGACAAGCAGCAATAGGACTGTCGCTGCGGCGAGGTCGGCAATTTCTCCGGCAACGACGAGCAGCAGCAGCAATCCGAGAATGACGGCGATTGCGATGTGAGGCGTTCTTCGCACCTCGTGCACGCGTCCAACGAAGCCCGGCAGAAGTCCCTGTCCGGACATGCCGTAGATCAGCCGGGACGCGGTCACGTAATTGACGAGGGCGGTGTTGGCCACCGAGAAGAGCGCGATGAAGCTCATCAGCCCGGCGGGGATCCCGGGGGCGCTGCGTTGCAGGACCGCCGTCAATGGGCTCGGCGCGGCAGCGAGTTCCTGCCACGGCAAAACCGACACCGCAGTAATCGAGACGGCCACGTATAGAAGCGCTGCCGAGGCCGTTGCGATGACGAGGCCCCGCGGGATCGTGCGCTGCGGATCCTTGCATTCCTCGGCGACGTTGATGGCGTCCTCGAAGCCAATGAACGCAAAGAACGTCAACACGGACGCTTGCAGTACGACGAGGGCGATGCCGGTATCCGTGCTCTGTGGCGGCGTTTCGAAATAGTCGACCGTGCCCCAGTAAGAGATGCCCGACGCGATGACGATGAGAATTCCCGAGACTTCGAGCAACGTGCACACGACGTTGACCCACATGCTCTCGCGAATGCCGCGGAAGACGATTCCGCTCATGATCAGCAGAAAGCCCACCGCGATCGCGGTCGGCGGCAACGCCTCGATGCCTGCAAAGTCGGCGAGGATTGCGGCGAAGATCTTCGACTGGGTCGCGATCGAGGTCAGTCCGGATGCCACGAGGGCGAGCCCGATGGTGAAACTCAGGACCGGGAGCCTGAAGGCGCGGTCGGTGACGTAGGCGGCGCCGCCTGCGCGTGGATAGCGCGAGCCCAGCGAGGCATAGGAGAGAGCGGTCAGCAGTGCCGCAACCATGGCGATGAGAAACGACAGCCAGACGGCAGATCCGGCTTCGCCCGCCGCCTTGCCGATGAGGCCGTAGATTCCCGAGCCGACCATGCTGCCGAGCGCATAGAGCGCGAGCTGTGTCGTTCCGATGGAGCGGATGAGGCCCGGCTTTGCGTCAATCGGCGCTTCGGCCACCACGTCGCGTCCCTCTTTCTATCGACTGCAGCTCGTCAACTGGCTGCGGCTTTGCGATCCG
Source organism: Hyphomicrobium sp. 99 (assembly GCF_000384335.2). NCBI lineage: Bacteria > Pseudomonadati > Pseudomonadota > Alphaproteobacteria > Hyphomicrobiales > Hyphomicrobiaceae > Hyphomicrobium > Hyphomicrobium sp. 99. Next base: position 3,198,818 of record NZ_KQ031382.1, on the reverse strand, counting down.
CGAGACGGCGCTCGACGCCCGCGATGATGGCTTTGCGGATCTCATCGGTTCGCTTCACGGAGGGAGCAACCGGTACATGCTGCGCCTCGGCGAAGGCCCGGAGGTTTTCCGCCGATTTGATTTCCTGGAGGCGCTTCATCAGGCCATCGCGGCCCTGCTTGGCCAAAGTCACCATCGCGGAGAAGCGATAGGGATTGAAATTTTCGGCGCGGTCGTGCCGCTCGATCGTCTCCACCGGGCTTGCGGGCTCAGCGGCTGTCGGGGCTTCGACGGGCGGCTCTGCAACAACGGGTGGCTCTGGCGGCACCTCGCGAACGAGCATGCGATTGACGGCTTTGGTCAGCGCGGCAGCTAGCCGGTCAGCTGCGTCGCCCTCGAGCGTCGTCTCGCGCCGGATATGGGCGCGGAAGAACGCCGCCATTTCATCGCCGGGCCAGAGCTGTTTGCCTTTGCTCATGTTCGACGTTTTCTCGCCTTCAACAGTTAGGAAACGGAGACTTTGTTCTTCTTCTTTGCCGCCACGGTTTCGACGAGGCGGGCGATCTCCTGATGAAGCTCTTTGACGTCGCCGGCGGCGTCGGAATACTTGACGTCGATCGATCTCAGCTGACCGATGTAGTCGAAGGCGTTGGCGATGCCGTTACGCTGCGGAAGGAAAGTCTCGAGCACAGGGTGCACGAGGCTTATCTCCTCGATCATCATATAGTCCCGGTCGTCGTTGCGCACGTAGTTTGCGAGGCAGACGTAACGCCTGTCCTCAGCGGGCATTGCGGCCAGATCATCGAGATTGCGCATGTCTTCGATCAGCATGGCGACGCGATCGACGGCGAGCTGCGAGACGTAGTCCGGCCGGAAGGGAACGATGACCTTGTCGGCGGTCTTGAGCGCGGCGAGCGCCGCGAACGAGAGGCCCGGCGCGCAGTCGAGGATTACGACGTCATAGTCGCCCTCGAAGCGGCGGATGAGGCTTTCCATGCGGCCGCGAACGCGGTTCGCGACGACCTCTGGAACGTTGCTCTGGCTCGCCTGCTTGAGGTACAGCTCGCCTTGGATATCCTCAAGGAGAAGCGATCCGGGCACGAGCGAAATCGGGGCCGGCTTGCCGTTCGATATGGAAACGTCGCCGACGTTCTTGGCGACGTAATCGCGGGCGTTGGCGGGAATGCCGTCGAACAGGTCGTAGAAGTAATCAGCGATGGTCTTGCCGGCTTTGCGGGCTTCGTTCCAGCCTTGGCCGCCCATCAGAATGAGTGACGCGTTGCACTGCGAGTCGAGGTCGATCAAGAGGACGCGCTTACCCCCGTAGACCGCAAGCCCGTGGGCGAGCATCACCGAGACAGTAGATTTGCCGACGCCACCCTTGCGGTTAGCGACCGCTAGAAAGACTGCCATAATTGATACCCCTCGGATTGCGCCCGCCGAACCGATTTTGCCTCTGAAGCGCGCGCTACATCAATAGCGGACCTATGGGCCGATTCCGTGACTCGAGCCAACCTGTGTCTCAAAATCTCATAATGTGGAAAGAAGGCCTATGTGCGTGCAACCCCGAGTGGAATCCGGTGTAAGATTTGCGGCAATTCAACCATCGGCATGGAATGCAGGTGCGTGCTCGGGCATCTATGGTCTTTAAGGTGACGGGGAAGCACGCCGATCGCAATTGGTTCAAGTCGATCGCTGCTATTTTCGGTTCGCCGATTCGGGCTCTTCGCGCGAATGGGTTGATCCACACGACGGGAGGTTAGCATGGGACGCCGTTATTTCGGGACGGACGGTATTCGCGGTCTCGCCAACACGCATCCGATGACGTCGGAAATTGCGCTGAAGGTCGGGATGGCGGCCGGAACCGTGTTCCGGTCGGGCACACATCGCCACCGTGTCGTGATCGGCAAGGATACGCGGCTTTCCGGCTACATGCTGGAAGCGGCGCTCATGTCGGGCTTCACGTCGGTCGGGATGGACGTGTTCCTGCTCGGACCGATGCCGACGCCGGCTGTCGCCATGCTGACGCGGTCTCTCAGGGCCGATCTCGGGGTGATGCTCTCGGCTTCCCACAATCCGTCTTACGACAACGGCATCAAGCTCTTCGATCCGGACGGCTACAAGCTGTCGGACGAGATGGAAAGGCAGATCGAGGATCTGATCGATTCCGACTCCAGCTCCTTGCTGGTCGAATCCGACCGCATCGGCCGTGCGACACGGGTCGAGAGTGCGCAGGAACGGTATATCGAATTCGCCAAGCGAACGATGCCGAAGCAGTTGCGTCTTGCGGGGCTTCGCATCGTCATCGATTGCGCCAATGGCGCGGCATATAAGGTCGCGCCGGAAGCGCTTTGGGAACTCGGCGCCGAAGTCATCAAGATCGGCGTCGAGCCGAACGGCCACAACATCAATTTGAATTGCGGATCGACGTCGCCGAAAGCGCTCGTCGAGAAGGTGAAAGAGCTTCGCGCCGACATCGGCATCGCGCTCGACGGCGACGCGGACCGCGTCGTGATCGTCGACGAGAAGGGCGAGATCGTCGATGGCGATCAGCTGATGGCGGTGATCGCGGAGAGCTGGCACCGGACGGGGAAGCTCGCGGCGGGCGGCATCGTCGCGACGGTGATGAGCAACCTCGGGCTGGAACGCTATTTGCGGTCTATCGGATTGACGCTTGCACGCACGCCGGTCGGCGATCGCTACGTCACCGAACACATGCGCAAGCATGGATTCAACGTCGGCGGCGAGCAATCGGGGCATATCGTGCTTTCCGACTTCACGACGACGGGTGACGGATTGGTCTCTGCACTGCAGATTTTGGCGTGCGTCGTCGCCACCGGTAAAACTGTTTCGGAAGTCTGCAACCGCTTTCAGCCGTTGCCGCAGATTTTGCGGAACGTTCGTTATGCAAACGGTCGTCCGCTCGAAGATACGCGAGTCATCAAGGCGATCGAGGGCGCGAAGGCGAAGCTCGGAGAAAACGGGCGTCTCGTCATTCGGCCGTCGGGGACGGAACCCGTCATCCGCGTCATGGCGGAAGGGGATGACGAGAAGATCGTGTCGACCATTGTTGGTGACATCTGCGACGCCGTTAAGTCGGCTGCAGCTGCATAAGCTGCTTTCGTTGATCTGAGCCTATGTGAACTCTGTTCGGCGACGCGCGCGGGCCGGGCGCGGGCGATCGTCCGTGCGCACATCACGTTAACTTCTCATTAGCAATTCGGCTTCTGCTCCGGCGTGTCAGATTTCGACGCCAATTAAGCTCGTCTTAAGCCTTCTCGGTAATATTCGAGACCGGTTTTAGTACCGGTCCGGCGCGGAGCGCTGAGCCGCTCGAGAAGGGAAATCACATGCTTATTACGCGCAAAGTACTGCTCAGCGCGGCACTCGTTCTTAGCAGTGCTCTGGCTGCGTCGGCTGCTGACCTCGGCGGCACCAGCCTCAAGGACGCACCTATCATGGCGCCCATGCCGGCTGCGTCGGCGGGTTGGTACATCCGGGCCGACGGCGGATATAACTGGTTCACGAGCCCTTCGCTGAGCTTCAGCGGCCGTGAGGTGGGAAACTCCAGCCAAGACGGCGCGTGGAGCGTCGGTGGCGGTATCGGCCGCTATTTCGGACGCGGGTTCCGTGGCGATATCACGGTCGATCATATTTTCGACGCCAGCACCGAGTCCTCGCTTTATTATTCGCCGGGCAACCTCGTCGGCAACGCGAAGTTCGATCTGAGCAGCACCGTCGTCCTCGCCAACCTCTATTATGATTTCAACCGTGGTGGCCGCGTCGTTCCCTACATCGGCGCCGGCATCGGTTATGCGCACAATTCAACGTCGTCCGGGACGTTCGAGCAGTGCGGTTGCACAACCGAATTTGGCGGCAAATCAACCGATAATTTCGCGGCAGCGGCAATGGCCGGTGTCTCCTGGCGTATCCGCGGCGGTCAGACGACCTACGTCAGCGGCATGAAGGACGAGCCGGTAGCGGTCAGCTCGGGCAACGCGCTCTACCTCGATTTCGGATATCGCTTCCTCTACCTCGGCAAAGCGGAAACGGCTTCGTTCGATGCAGACACTGTGACGTCTTCTGAAAAATTAAAGGACATTACCGCTCATCAGCTTCGCGTCGGCCTTCGGTACGATCTGAACTGATTATTTGTCTGGTTATTTGTCTGGGCGCCGTCGCGCCCTCGAGAAGAGATGGAGCAGGGGCGTAGCACCTGTTCCGCCCGGAATGCCAAAGGTGTGGTTTGTTGTGCGTGTTTCGCGTTTGAGTGTCCTCCCCCGTGAAGCGTAGTGGGCTCCTCCTTCCCGAGGAGCCCACGGACACCGATCCGAAGCCGCTGTTTCCCTCCTAGGGCTCGGTTAGCGCAAGCGTAGCGTTGAGCAGAGTCTTTGAGTGGTGCGCATATTTATGCGTGCCCGATTTGAGGGATCGATTATGAAATCTGCGAAAGCGTGGATCGCCACGTGTTTTCTACTTGCCGCCGGTGGGGCGCCTGCAATGGCCGCGGACTGGGGTGGCGTCAAGGATATGGGCGGCGGCGTCGCGATACCGGTTCCGGCACCCGTTCCCGTGCCGACATATGACGCAGATTCCGATTGGTACGTCGGGTTGGCGCTCGGCGGAAACATCTTTCAAGATGCCAAAATAACTGACTACGAACAGTCCGGACCCACAACCAATGTGGATAGCGGCAGCATAGGCAATACACCGATATTCGGTCTCAATTTCGGCCGCTATATCACACCATCTCTGCGGGCCGAAATCGCTGTCGATTACACCCCGGGTTCAGAAATCTACAGCTCGTCAATTTCCGATTATACGACTGCGACTCGGTCGGCTGCCGGACCCACCTATATCAACCCCACGACTCAGCTCCCTAGTCCCACTTTCGATACGAACTTTTACGACGTATCGCGGAGCGATAAGGTGAAGCTTTCCCGCACGACGGCTCTTTTCAATTTGCTGTATGACATACCAACGGGAACGCGGTTTACGCCCTATGTGGGAGGCGGATTCGGTTTCTCTTGGCGTCAGATCAAGCGCAATTACAAGGAAGTCGCGACCTGTAATCAGTCGACGAATACGAGTGCGGGTCTGGACGGCGGCATCAATTACCCCGACGGATATTGCGTCAATACCGCCACGTTGCCCGCAACTTACACGACGACCGGAAAGACGACCAAAGATCAGATCGACTTCGCTGCGGCAGTTCAAGCAGGCATCGCCACCAATATCACCGACACCATTATTTGGGACAACGGCTGGCAGATGCTTTGGGAAGGCGGGGCAATTTCCTCCACGGTGCCAACTGTTTCGGGCGAAAACAGGGTTGTTTACAAGGACGCCGTCCTGCAGCAGTTCCGCTCCGGCCTCCGGATCAAGTTTGATTAGAACGTGCACCCTTGTGTTGCTTGGTGCCGAAAGGCGGTCGTTCGCGACCGCCTTTTTTCTTGTGTCGCCTCCATGCTAAGAGCGGCCGATGTCCGAACTCAAAAAGCCAAAGATCAAACCCGCTCGCCCATTCTTTTCGTCCGGCCCGTGCGTCAAACGCCCGGGATGGAAACCGGATGCGTTGAGCGGCGCCCTCGTTGGGCGTTCGCATCGCTCCGTTGATGGCCGGGAGAGATTGAAGCTCGCCGTCGACCGTACGCGGGATATTCTTCGTCTTCCTGCGGGCTATGAAGTCGCGATTGTTCCGGGCTCGGATACCGGAGCATTCGAACTCGCGATGTGGAACCTCTTGGGTGAACGCGGGGTCGATGTGCTGGCGTGGGACGTGTTCGGCCACAACTGGCTGCGCGATGCGACCGCCGAGTTGAAGCTTACCGATCTGCGCACGTTCGAGGCGGAACCGGGACATCTTCCGGATCTCGGCGAGGTCAACTTCTCGCGCGACGTTCTCTTCACATGGAACGGCACGACGACGGGCGTGAAGGTTCCCGACGGCGATTGGATTTCCGATGATCGGCAAGGTCTCGTCATTTGCGACGCGACGTCGGCGCTTTTCGCGGAGAGCATCGATCTTCGAAAAATCGATGTGCTGACCTATTCCTGGCAAAAGGCGCTTGGCGGAGAAGGCGCGCACGGGATGCTCATTGCGTCGCCGCGTGCGCTCGACCGGCTAGCTTCGTATCGGCCGCCGTGGCCCGTGCCGAAGCTTTTCCGGCTGACGAACAAGGACGGGGTTCTTCGCGACGTTTTCGAGGGCGTCACGATCAACACGCCGTCGATGCTATGCGTCGAAGATTACCTCGACGCGCTCAACTGGGCGGAGGGTCTCGGCGGGATCGATGCGACGATCGCGCGGACAAGCGCCAATTCTTCGCTGGTCTACGATTGGATCGACCGGACGCCCTGGGTGGCCCCGCTTGCCGCCGATCCTCGGACGCGCTCTCACACATCGGTCGCGATGCGGTTCGCAGAACCGGCGCTGGCGAATGCATCGGAGGACGTGCGTCTTAAAGTCATGCGCAGGCTCGTCCGCTTGCTCGAAGGCGAGGCTGCGGCCTTCGATATTGCCGCTTACCGTGGCATGCCGGCCGGGCTTCGGGTTTGGTGCGGCACTACGGTCGAGAGTGATGACATCGCGGCACTTCTACCCTGGCTTGAATGGGGGTATGCGAAGGCTCGCGCGGAGGCGATTTCGGTGTGAATTCGCTGGATACCTTCGCGTATTCTGGTTAACACGGCCGCTGTCAATGCCTTTTTATCGCGCTTTGCATCGGCCATAATCGGTTGGGGTCGCCACTCGGCAGGGCGGTTCATTCGGGCGTCGTCAGAACCAAACAACCAAAGGTCACAGCGAGATGCGTTTTGTCTTTGCGGCAGCTTTCCTGGCCGCCATGCCGTTCCACGCGCGTGCTGCCGAAGTACCGGCGACGTCAGCCGTTGACGACGTGACCGTGTTTCTTTCGGGCGCGGAGGTTACGCGCGTCGCAAAGGTCCACATCGACAAGGGCGAGCATACGATCGTCATCGGCGACGTGCCGGCGAGTGCCATTCCCGGTTCGGTGAGGGTCGAGGGCAAGGCGAGCGGCAAGCTCGATATTGGTTCTGTCGATACAGCGAAGAAGCTTCTGCAGCGCGCCGAGAGCGAAGCTGCCGACAAGCAGCGCAAAATTCTCGAAGACTCCATTCAGGCTCTCAAAGATCAGAGAACGACTGTCGATGCGCAGGCGCAGGCTGCGAAGACACAAAAGAAGCTCATTGCCAATCTCGCTCAGCTCCCGGCGCGGCCCTCTTCTCAAACGCCATCTGTTGCTCCGCCGCTCGACGACTGGCCGAAGGTTCTGGCTCTGATCGCGCAGGCGACGGGAGACGCGAGCAAACTTGCGCTCGATGCCGAGCAGAAAATTCGTGAGATCAACCGGCAGATCTCCGACGCCGAGAAACAGCTTGCGGCGCTGGCGCCTGCACGGACGGAACAAACCGAGGTGCGCGTGCACGTTGTCGCGCAGACGCCGCTCGAGGCTGATTTGAGCGTGCGTTATCAGGTTCCGGATGCTCACTGGGCGCCGCTGTACGATGCCCGGCTGCAGACGGGCTCGAAGACGGAGCCGCCGAAACTGTCGCTTGACCGGCGCGCGGCGATTACGCAGCGCTCGGGAGAGAATTGGGATGGCGTTTCGTTGAACCTTTCGACATCGCGGCCAAGTGATGGTTCGTCGGCGCCGGACATCGATACGCAATTCGTGGATTTCGAACAGCCGCCGAAGCCGGTAGCAGCCGCGGCTCCTCCGCCGGCGCCGGCATTGATGGAAAAACGGCGGTCGCTTGCCGCGGAGGACGCTGTCGGCGGTAACTTGGCGCAAGAGGCGGCCGAACCGGCCATCGTCGAAGAAACCGTGGCGCAGCTGCAAAGTGCACCGTTCGAAGCGACGTTCGAGGTTCCCGGACGGGCGAGCATCGCGGGAACGGGCGAAGCCAAGCGCGTGCTTCTCGCATCGGAGGCCATCGAGCCGGCCTTGGGCGTTCGCGCCGTTCCGAAGCTCGATACCAGCGCCTACCTCTATGCGAAGCTCAAGCTCGCCAAGGGCACGCCTCTGCTGCCGGGTACAGTTTATCTATTTCGCGACGGCACGTTCGTCGGCACCGGGGATCTGCCGCTTCTCAATCCGGGAAGCGAATATGATCTCGGCTTCGGCATAGACGATCAGGTCAAGATCAAGCATGCGGTGCTGGAAGAAAAGCGTGGCGAGAGCGGGCTTATTTCGACGTCGCACGTCGATAGCCGCAACTTCCGCGTCAACGTAAAGAACATGCACGAGCGGGCCATTGACGTGACCATTCTCGATCGCGTTCCCGTGGCGCAGAATGACGACATCAAGGTCGAGCTGACGGGCCGGGTTTCGCCGACGACGCAGAATGTCGACGACAAGCGCGGGATCATTGCTTTCCAGAGCAAGCTCGAGCCGGATGAGGAAAAAATTCTGGAGTACGGCTATCGAGTTTCGTGGCCGGCGGCGAAGTCGATCGTCTACGGGCGTTGAGACGACAAGCCAGAGCGTGAACTAAGCTAGCGGAATTGCCGCGAGGCCCTGGCCGATGCCGGGGCCAAATCATGAGAGTGTGAGAAGGTTTGAACTAATGGCAAACGTCGTGGTGGTCGGAGCCCAGTGGGGAGACGAGGGCAAAGGCAAGATCGTGGATTGGCTGTCGGAACGCGCCGACGTCGTCGTGCGCTTTCAAGGCGGGCATAATGCGGGACACACGCTCGTCATTGGCGGCACGACGTTCAAGTTATCGCTGCTGCCTTCGGGTGTGGTTCGGCCCGACAAACTTTCCGTCATCGGCAATGGTGTCGTCATCGATCCGTGGGCGCTGACCGACGAGATCGCGCGCTTGACGCAACAAGGCATCGCCATCACGCCGGAAAATCTGCGCATTGCGGAGAACGCGACGCTCATTCTTCCTTTCCATCGCGAACTCGATGTCGTTCGCGAGGCTGCGGCGGGCACGGAAAAGATCGGCACCACGGGGCGTGGAATCGGACCGGCCTATGAAGACAAGGTCGGCCGCCGCGCGATCCGGGTGCAGGATCTGGCATCGCCTGCGACGCTTGGAGCGAAGGTTGATCGGGCGCTCGCACATCACAATGCACTTCGTCGCGGTCTCGGTCAGCCTGAGATCGTGAAGGAAGACCTGATAGCGGAGCTTCTTGCCATCGCGCCGAAGGTTCTCCCCTACACGGCCGTCACGTGGGAACTTCTCGATCAGGCGCGGCGGCAGGGCAAGCGCATCCTGTTCGAGGGTGCACAAGGCGCGCTTCTCGACGTCGACCACGGAACATATCCCTACGTCACGTCATCGAATACGGTTGCGGGGCAGGCTGCCACGGGTTCGGGCATGGGGCCTGGTCACGTTGGTTATGTGCTCGGTATCGCAAAGGCCTACACGACGCGCGTCGGATCCGGTCCGTTTCCGACGGAGCTTACGGACGCAATCGGCGAACGGATCGGCGAACGGGGTCGCGAATTTGGCACCGTTACGGGCCGCAAGAGACGTTGCGGCTGGTTCGACAGCGTTCTCGTCCGGCAGGTTGCGAAGGTTTCCGGCATCGACGGCATTGCGCTGACCAAACTCGATGTTCTCGACGGCTTCGATACCATCCGCATCTGCGTCGGCTACAAACTCAACGGCGAGCGCATCGAGCGTTTGCCGGCGAGTTCGTCCGCGCAGGCGGAAATCGAGCCGATATACGAAGAGTTCGAAGGCTGGTCGGAATCAACGCAAGGCGCGCGGCGCTGGGCCGATCTTCCGGCGCAAGCCGTGAAATACGTGCGTCGCGTCGAGGAGCTGATCGAATGTCCGATCACGCTTCTCTCGACGAGCCCGGAGCGCGACGACACCATTCTGATGAAGGACCCCTTCATCTGAGGACGGGGAAACGTCCGGGGATAATCGGAGGCCAGGGTCGGCCGGCGAGCAGAAGGGGGATCTGAAATGTTTTTCATCGCATCGAAGATCATCTTCTTCTGCATCCAGCCGTCGAGCCTGGCGTTTTTCGCCCTCGCTGCGGGAATTCTCCTTCTGAAATTCGGCCGCCCGAAGCCCGCTGGGTTTTTCCTCTCGGTGGGCTTCGGCATCATCGTCCTCTTCGGATTCCTGCCCGGCGGCAATCTTCTCGTTCTGCCGTTGGAGCAGCGCTTTGCGACGCGTGTGCCGGAGGTGCCGCAAGGAAAGATCGACGGCATCATTCTCTTGGGCGGCTTTGAGGATGGTTCGATTACGGATCGTCGAGGCGGTCTGGCGCTAAACGAATCTGCGGAACGGCTGACTGAGACGCTGCGCCTTGCGCACGCGCTTCCCGACGCGAAAGTGGTCTTCACCGGTGGCAGTGGCTCTCTTTTCGGCGGCGAGGGGATAGGTTCCGATATCCGGAAGTTCTTTATCGATGCGGGTATCGAGCCTTCCCGGATCGTGATCGAGAACAACTCGCGAAATACCTACGAAAACGCGCTGTTTACAAAGCGGCTACTCAAGCCCACGAGCGAAGATAAGTGGCTGCTCGTCACGTCCGCCTTCCACATGCCGCGCGCGGTTGGCGTTTTCCGCAAAGTAGGGTTCGACGTCGTGCCTTATCCCGTCGATTTCCGGACGCGTGGGCGAATAGATGCGATCCGCCCCTTCGACAGCATTTCCGCTGGGATGGAGCGCACGGATCTCGCCGCCAAAGAGTGGATCGGATTGCTCGCATATTGGATGTCGGGACGAAGCACGTCCCTCTTCCCGGGACCTTGAAAGATCACGCGCGCACTTCGCGCAAAACTTGATCTACTTCGTGAAAGCGTGTCGCCAGAGCTTGTCTGCGGACGGTTCTTTGCGCCCGCTTAACAGTAAGCCGACAGGTCTAACGCAAATCCTTCGAACATCAGGAACCGCTAATCCCTCCGCCGGTTTGGGCAACTGAGGGGTGCCGTGAGCGGCGACCGCAGGTTTGGTGGCGTCCGCGTTGTCATCGGTGCCCGGCAACGCCCAACTCTTTCAGGGATACGCCGATGCCAAATTTCAGACGCCACACGTTGTTCCTTTCTCTCATGCCACTTTTGGCATTCCATCCGCTTCCTTCATTCGCTCAAACCTTAGCCCAAGAAAACGTATCGAAACCCAAGGCGCCAGCCTTTGCGAATGCGGGCGGGAACGAGTGGCCGATGCCTGGCGCCAACACGGGCCTCACGCGCTACAGTTCGCTTTCCGATATCAATACGGAGAACGTTGCAAAGCTTCAGCCCGCATTTACCTTTTCTATGGGTGTTGACCGCGGGGAAGAGTCCGCGCCGCTCGTCGTCGGCGATACGCTCTACGCACTCACGCCCTATCCGAACATCCTCTACGCTCTCGATCTGTCGAAGCCCGGCGCGCCGCTCAAATGGAAATATGAGCCGCATCCGCTCGCGGCATCGCAGGGCGTTGCCTGCTGTGACGTCGTCAATCGCGGCGCCTCTTTCGCTAACGGGCGGGTCTTCTTCAATACGCTCGATGGCAACACGATCGCTGTCGATGCCAACTCCGGCGCCGAGATCTGGCGAACGCAGATGGCGAACATCAAAATCGGCGAGACGATGACGATGGCACCGCTTCTCGCCAAGGATAAAGTTCTTGTCGGCGATTCCGGCGGCGAAATGGGCGTTCGCGGATGGATTGCGGCGCTCGACCAGGGATCGGGCAAGGTTTTGTGGAAGGCATTCAGCACGGGTCCCGATAAGGAAGTGCTGATCGGGAGCGGGTTCAATCCGCACTATCCACAATTCCAAGGCAAGGATCTCGGCGTTTCGACTTGGCCGTCGGGCATGTGGGAGCAGGGCGGCGGAACTGTTTGGGGCTGGGTTTCCTACGACCCGGAGCTGAACCTCATCTATTACGGCACATCGAATCCGGGGCCGTGGAATTCCTCGATGCGTCCCGGCGACAATCTCTGGACGGCCGGAATCTTTGCGCGCGACGCCGATACCGGTCAGGCGCGCTGGTTCTATCAGCTGAGCCCCCATGACGTGTCGGATTACGACGCGGTCAACGAATGCATTCTTCTCGATACGGAGTGGAACGGCAAGAACCGGAAAGTGCTCGTCCATCCGGATCGCAATGGCTACGTCTACATCATCGATCGGGAGAATGGCGAGGTTTTGGCCGCAAATCCATTCGTGCATATCACCAGCAGCACGAACGTCGACTTGATGTCGGGCCGCCTCATTTACAATCAGGCGAAGCAGCCGAAGGTCGATGAGGTGATGACGGATGTTTGCCCCGCGCCGCCGGGCGGCAAGGATTGGCAGCCATCCTCATTCTCGGAATCGACGGGACTTCTCTACATTCCGCACAACAACCTCTGCATGGACATCGAAGAGAAGGACGTCGGCTATATCGCGGCAACGCCCTATGTCGGCGCCAATGTTCACATGAATGCGGGGCCGGGTGGTAATCGCGGCGTGATGTCTGCGTGGGATATTCAGGCGGGCAAGGAAGTCTGGAAAATCGACGAGTCGTTTCCTGTCTGGAGCGGCGCACTGGCAACCGCTGGCGACGTGGTCTTCTACGGGACGATGGAGGGCTGGTTCAAAGCCGTCGATGCGAAAACCGGTAAACTCCTTTGGCGGTTCAAAACAGGCTCCGGAATTATCGGTCAGCCGACGACGTGGCGCGGCCCGGACGGGAAACAGTACGTTTCCGTTCTGTCGGGTGTCGGCGGCTGGCCAGGCGCAATCGTCGCCGGCGGCCTCGATAAGCGCGACGGCACGGCCGCGCTCGGTTTCGTCAACGCCGTCAAAGATCTTCCCGAGCATACGACGAAGGGAGGAACGCTTTATGTTTTCGCGATTCCGTAAAGTGATCGTTCTCGCTCTTGGTGCCATTGCCATTTCGGTTGGCCCGGTCGTCGCGCGCGAATTGAAGTTCTGCGCTGATCCGAACAACATGCCGTTCTCAAACGATCGCGGCGAAGGCTTCGAAAATCGGATAGCAACGCTCATCGCCGCCGACATGGGCGCGACCGCGACGTTCGTGTGGACGCCGGAGTGGCGCGGGTTCATCCGCAAGGGGCTTGGCGCCGGGCTTTGCGATGTCGTTCCGGGTGTGCCGGTCGATTTTCACCGGGTGCGGCCGACGAAGCCTTATTACACGGCGAGCTACGCGTTCGTTCAGCCGCAAGGCGCCGCTCCGATAACCTCTTTCGATGATGCAAGCTTGCGAAACACGCGCATCGGGGTTCAGCTCGTCGGCAATGACGGCGCGAATACACCGCCGATGACGGAACTCGCGCGGCGCGGGATCATAAGCGGCATCAAAGGTTACATGGTGATTGGCGACTGGTCGAAGCCAGATCCGCTTCTTCCCGTGGTCGCCGGTGTCGCGCATGGCGATGTCGATCTTTCGGTCGTTTGGGGTCCAGTTGCCGATTATTACGCAGTGCGCCAGACGCCTGCGTTGCGGGTCACGCACATCGATAATATTCCCGACATGAGATTTTCCATATCGATGGGCGTGCGCAAGCCGGATACGGCGCTCGCTGATGAAATCAATCGCTCGCTTGAGAGACGTCAAGCCGACATTCGAAACATCCTCGCGGAATATCACATTCAAACTTCACCAATGACGAAGAAATCCGCAGCAGCGGAGTGAGCCCTGTGAAAAAATCTCTTCCTTATTTGAGTTGCGCGCTGATGACCTTACTGATCGCGGGCTGCAACTCCGAAGCCGCTGAAAACGGCAGTACGCATCAGGTGACGAATAACCCAGAGCCGGAAGTCTCGTTGGTTCCACTCGCTCCGGGAGGCGGCGAGGTCATTGCGCAGACGAGCGCAGAAGGCCGCAGGATCATGAACGATCCCGCGCAGATCGCTCAAGGAAAGCAGATCTTCAGCGCCATGAACTGCGTCGGCTGTCATGCCAACGGTGGTGGCGGCATGGGACCAGCCTTGATGGACAAGGTCTGGATCTACGGCGGCTCGATCGAGAACATCGCGGCATCTATTCGCGAAGGACGGCCCAACGGGATGCCGTCGTTCCGAGGCTTCTTGCCGGACGAGCAGGTCTGGCAGGTGGCGGCGTATGTTCACGCGCTATCTTTCGGGATGCCGGGTGAGGAGTCGAAGGACACAATGAAAAAAGACGCGAAGTAGGTTCGGCCGGGGGGCATGCACTTCGGCAGCCGTTCTATGGCGCGTCGTTGACTCTGATATTTTCGCTCGCTCCTTTCTCTTTTCATCATCCTCTCGTGGTGCTCACCGTGCACTCGCTATCCTTGCTGCAGATGCGAAGGTTTTGTTTCCCCGGAACAATCTGCGCGCCGCTGCCGTTGAATGGGCGGCATAATGTGAGGAGACGTGCAGTGCACGAGATCATTTATCTGATCGGATTGATCGTGGTCATTTCGTTTCTTCTGGGCCTTTTGGGTTTTAGATGATCGAAGGAGACGCCACGATGGTAGAAATTGTCGACGTGCGCGAGACGGGCCCGTATCTCAGCTGGCGGGGCATACTTGCCGGCGCGGTCACTGGGACGGCACTCTTGTTCGTTCTGACGTCTCTCGGCATTGCCGCGGGACTATCCTTTTTGTCTCCATGGCCGGGTCACTCCCACGGGGCCCTTGCCGCATCAGTCGCTGCAGCTTGGGCGCTGATCGCGACGATCGCGTCGTTTCTCATCGCGGGATACGTAGCCGCCCGCGTCCGTCCGCGTCTTGCAGACGTGCCGCCCGACGAGGTTGAATTTCGCGATGGACTGCAGGGTCTCGTGGCTTGGGGCGTATGTGTCCTGTTCGGCGCGTTTATTGCGGCAAGCGCAGGCGCTGCTGCGTTGCACGCGGGATCTTCGGCCATCGCAAAGTTCTCGAGTTCATCATCCAGTCCGCTTTCGGGAATCGTGACTGCATTGGCCACGCCGCCGGAGGGTAAGCCCGTCACCAACGTTCAGCTGTTGAGCGCCGAGGAAGAGAAGACCATCGAAGCGGTATTCATGCGGTCTTTCGGTAACGATCACATCGCGCCGAGCGACAGGAATCTCGTTTCCTCGATCGTTGCTTCTAGAGCCGGTATATCGCAGGCCGATGCGCAAGCTCGCGTCGATACGGCTTATAACGATGCGATTGCGGCGCTCGACAAGGCGAAGAAGACGACGGAACTTTCGGGACTGCTCACCGGCATCGGTCTTCTCATCGGGCTCGGTGCGGCGTGGTATGGTGGTGTACGTGGTGGCAACAGCCGCGATACCAATGTTCCGGCGCGCTTTAGATTTCGAGTGTTCTAAACGACATGCTCAGTTGCTAGGAGACGCGAGGAAATTCGCGTCTCTTTCGTTTTGAAAAAACGCTGTCAGTTGCCGTTTTCTTCCAGGATGATGTAACCCCTACGCCGCGCCGGGGTCGGGAGTGTCGGCAGGGGCGGACCGAATACTGGCTGTCTCAATGTCCAATTGGGTCCCGCCGTCCCGGCCGTGGCGACGCCATGGCCGTTCCAGCCTGAGTCCGGAAGCAGGAAATCGTCAGCCGCGAAGGTCGGTCCCAGGCGATCGACAGGCGCCCATTGGACGCCGCCGTCCGGGCCTCGCGGGCCGGAACTCGAGCGGGGGGGCTGGGCGACTGCGGCCGCGGCCGACAGCAGCAGTGCGGCCGTAGCAACTGAGGTGAAAGCAAAAGGTCTCATCGCATGGGTCCTTCGCATCGAAGCCCGCGTCGCAGGCTGTCTGCAAAGATTAATCCTGCTCGCCAACAACTAAAAGACCGTTTAGCCGGATCCTTCAGTCTGCTGCTTTATTGGCACAGAATGCGAAGCCGGCCTATCGAGCGAGTTGGCCGGACGGGGCTTATGTCGTGATCGGATCAATTGTTATGATGCCGTTAGAGTTTGAGCTTCCCTGCAGGATTTGAAGGATTGGAGAACTGCTGGCTGTCGAATTCGCGGCGTCATAAAGCGCCGCGTACTGGGCGATGATCTTATTCACCTTCGTCGGGTCTTGAAGGTCCGTCAGAGTTAGCCTCTGGGTTATCATCTTTGCCTGGGTGTCGATATCGGCAGCAGACATATACGAGGATAGACCCAAGGCGGTCTGGGCGAATTGCAAAAGAGCCTTGTCGGCGAGGATCTGGTAGGCTGAGGTTATGCTCGACGCTTTCTTCTGGAAGTAAAGAGCAAGACGAACGCCGTCGCTTTGATCGCCGGCCTGCGATTCCATCGTCTGTTCGACGTAGTTGTCCATCGTCTCGACTATTTGGCTACGGTCTTGCGACTGGCCCGCCGGAACGTCGAGCGTCTTGCCATCAGTTCCGAAATTGAACGCTACGGCAAGCGGCCGATATTTGGAATTCTCGACCTTATTGATGTAACTCTTCGGATCGAGGGGATCGCTCGTCAGGATCTTGCGTAAATCCGAGGTCGAGAGGTTTGCGTCCTTCAGCCCGTATGCGCTGAGTGCGAACTTCACGAGCTTGGAGTCTTTCAGGAAATCATCGACGTTGGTGATCGCGCCGATCGCCGTTGCGTAGTAATTGCTGTCGGTCTCTGCTTGATCCAGCGCGGCTGTCGATGTGCCGGCTTGCGTCATATAGAGTTTGACCGTTGAGGTGAGATTTGCGCTCGTTTGCGCAACCTGCGCGGTCTTCGCTTTGCCGTCGGAACCGAAATTGAATGCCGCCGCCATCGCTATATAGGCGGGGTTATGCGACTGGTTCGCGAAGCTGTTCGGGTCGCTCGCGTCGCTCTGCAAAATCTTGGTGATCGTGTATTTTGACGTCTTGAGCGGATCTATTCCGTAGGCCGACAGGATGTAGTTGTACGCCGTGCTGTTGAGCAGATCCTGAACGGAGGTCGCGGCCTCAATCGCGTCCTGGTAGGCCGAGGTTGCCGTGGCGTTCGACGTTTTCTGGGTGGCGTCGTAGTTGGACGAGTAGAGGGAGATCAGGCTGCTGACCTGAGTGGATGTCTGTGCGGCGCCATTGACCGATCCGTCGGTGTTGAAGCTAAACGCCGCCGCGAGCTTCTGGTACGCCGTGTTGGTCTGCTGATTGGCGACGCTGTCGGGATCCGAGAGATCGCTCGTCAGGATCTGGCGGATGAGCGTTTGCGATTCCGTGTTGGGTTTGAGGCCGAACGCTGTCAGCGCGACATCGTACAACGTGGAATTCGACAACAGATCGTCGACCGAGGTCACGCTTGTAATCGCGGCCTTATAATACTGCGTCTTGTATGCCGCCGCCGCGGGGGTGGCGTTCGTTCCGGTCGCGTTGAAGTACTGCGAAACCGCGGAGACAATGTTGCCGGCTGATTGGGCGGTTCCGTTCACGCTGCCGTCGGTCCCGAAATTGAACGCGGACGCCAGCAATTTGAAATTCGGATTTGAATTCGAGAGCGTATTGGCGACGCTATTGGGATCAGAAAGATCACTGGTCAGAACGGCTCTGATCGTGGCGCTCGACGCGTTGCTCGAGCTCAGGCCAAAAGCGGTAATCGCAAAGTTCAGCAGACGCGAATTCGACATCAACTGATCGACGGACGTCACGCTGCCGATATTCGCCTGGTAGTAGGTGGCTTCAGTCGAGGCCGCGATGCCCTTGTTGACCTGCTGCTGCGTGTACAGGCCGATCGTATCGTTCTCTTCCGTCGAGTTCTGGGCGACGGTTGGCTGCGAGGCGAGCGTGCCATCAGTCGAGAATTGGAAAGCCTTCGCGAATTCCAAAAATCGAGTGTCGGTGAGCTTGTTGACGAAGCTCTTTGAGTCCGTCAGGTCGCTCGTCAGAACCTTCTTCATGAACGCCTTGGCGTACGCCATGTCGCTCAGGCCGTATGCCGTCATCGCGTAGGTGAAAAGCCGCGAGTTGTTCAGAAATTCATCGACCGTTTTCACGTTGCCGATGTTGGCCTGATAATATTTGGCGGCGTTCGAAACATCGGTCTGGGCGGAAATGCGCGAAAGCGTTTTCGGCAGGTCGGCGGCGTAGGTCCGATAGAGCAGGTAGGTTGAGATCATCGCGGGCTTTCTGCTGCAGTCGAATCGAGTTCCCGAATTATGGTCTCACAGCTTGCACTGGACCTGACAAGCCTTTCGCTTTGCGTCCGATTGAATCGGATACAACTTTGCGCCACGAGCGGCTTAAACCGATCGTCGACAGATTCGGGTTACGATGGCGTTACTGCCGGAAGTGCGGAGCTTAATTGTCTGCTGATTTCGCGGGTGGCTCTGCAACCACGAGGCCGCGATACTTCGGGAGCGTATCCGGTTCCAGTTCGTGGGCCAAAATGCGGAACGGGTTGACGGGGCCCGGGAAGACGATCTGGCCGGGTGGCACGGGCTTGAAGCCGAAGCGGCCGTAGTAGGGCTGATCTCCCACCAACACGACGAGTTTCGTGCCGCCGTTGCGCGCGGCTTCGAGTGCGGCCGTTATGAGCTTGCTGCCGAGGCCGAAGCTCCGATGGTCTGAGTCGACTGCCACCGGTCCAAGCAGGAGCGCGCCCTTGGTCCCGCCAATCGCGATCTCAGTCGTCCGGATCGAGGCAACGATCTCATTGCCGATGCAGGCAACAAGACAGAACCGTGACAGATGTCCTTTTCCCTCGCGCACCCGATAGGCAGACCGCGCAAAGCGTCCAGGCCCGAAAACGCGTGCATGCAACTTCGATATCTCGACGATATCTTCGGGATGCGCTTTGCGGATAACGATCGATGGGGACATGCGCGCGGACTGTCAGGCTAGAGGACGCCGGCACGGTCCGGCAGGCGGGGCTTCTATCACGTTTGCGAAATTGTGCGACCCTCAACCAAGCGGCTAATTCGCGCCGCGGCCGGTTTCGTGACATCGGCCGGCAACGCGTATGGCGCAAAGAAGTTCATTTCCAGGGTGCCGGGGACGGAGTGCGGCTGCCAATTGCGGATGACGTACATGCCCGTTTGGCGGCTTCGGCTTTCGGCATAAAAGCCGCGCAGCTCGGGTTTCGAATTAACCTCGATGCCTGCTGCGTCGCGTATAAGGCGCCGGAGCGCGGTCTCGAGGCTTTCGCCTTTTTGTACGGTCGATGCGGGCAAGCTCCATTTTCCGCCCACTTCTTCTCGCACAAGGAGAATCCGGCCCGCTTCGTCCATGACGAACGCCTCGACGTTCAAATAAACGCCGCGCGTCAACCGCCAGTATTGCTGGAAGGCGCGGGCGACGAATTGGCCTACGAGGAAGCGGTCCTCTCTCAACGGCGAACTCTCCCTTTCCTGCCCGTCGCCAGGCATTTGCTACTTACCACGGTGTGCTAGAGTACGTTTCCCGCAGGATACGCCGTATTCCCGACATGACCGAGATTTTCACGCTTGCGCACTTCTCCGATGTGCATCTGCCGCCCGTTTTGGGGGCTGGATGGCGGCATTGGAATGCCAAGCGGGCGCTTGGATATGTGAACTGGATTCGCAAACGGCGCCGTGTTCATCAAGGCGAGATCGCCAATAAGTTGCTCGCCGATGCGACGGCGCTTCGGGTCGATCATATCGCAATAACGGGCGATCTCATCAATCTGGGTCTGCCGGCCGAATACGAAGCGGCACATGCTTGGCTTCAAAGTATCGGGCCGCCCGACAACGTCACCGTCGTTCCCGGCAATCACGACATCTATTCGAGCTTGCATGGCGATCCCGGCGTTCGGCGCTGGGCGGAATATATGGGCGGCGAAAACGATACGCTGGCCTTTCCGTTCGTGCGGCGCGTCGGGCCAATTGCGCTCGTCGGTTTGAATTCCGCAGAGGAGACGCCGCCGTTCGTCGCCAGCGGACGGCTCGGTGCTCATCAGCTCGTGATTGCCGGCGAGCAGCTTGCGGCGCTCGGCGAAGAAGGCATCGTCCGTGTCGTGCTCATTCACCACCCGCCGCTTCCCAATCTTGCGCCGCCCCGGCGGGCGCTGAGCGATGCGGCCCACTTCGCGCACCTTCTTGAACGCAGTGAGGCAGAGCTTGTGCTTTACGGTCACAATCACACGTCGCGCGTCGATTGGGTGCGGTCTCGCACGAAATCCATTCCGATCGTCGGCGTGGCTTCGGCGTCGGCGGGCGCCAGACATGGCGACGAACCATTGGCCTGCTACAATCTCTTCACGTTCTTCAAAAGCGAGACGGGGCTTCGCATCCGCCAAGTCGTGCGGGGAATCGACGGACCAGATTCGCCCGTCAAAAAAATCAGCGAGACCGTTCTCGCGCCGGCGTCGTGATCGCGGAGGGTGATAGGCTGTGGACCGCCGTCCACGTCATGCGCGGCGACAGGGTGAGATTCATTTCAGTTAGGAAGAGCAACAATGGTGAGAAAAAAACATATTATAGCCCTTAGGGCAGATCCGAACGACCCAGAGGATTGGGACGTCACGCAGGAGGATTTGGAAAAGGCGCTTGCGGAGCGCCGGGCACGAATCGGGCGTCCAGCCGGATCGGACAAAGAGCAGGTAACGCTGCGCTTGGATAAGGACGTCATCGCCAAGTTTCGCGCGACCGGCAATGGCTGGCAAACACGGATCAATGCGGCGCTTAAGCGGGCGAAGGTTTAACGGACGTCGGCTGTGTCGCGTTAGCGGCCAAATGCCACGCGCGTCCGCATCGTGACAGTTGTGCTGCAAGCTGACGCACGCGCTCGATATGCGATCATTATCCGGCATCTCGCGAGTTGTCGCTTAGACGCTGAGCATATCGCTGGCGTTGATCGCACAAGTGTTGAGCAGAAAGTCGCTCGACGAGCATGTGTATCATTTACACGCTAGTGACGAACCTTTGTAATTGCCCAGTCGTTCTGCCGCGGCGTCTAGGTCACACGCTCGCCGCGTGCGTTAATGATATGAGATCACGCTGGCTTTTGTTGTTTGACTGGCCTGCGGGGAGCAATGCGGTTTGGCGAAATCTGTCTACATCAATCTTGCCCTTCAGGGCGGTGGAGCTCATGGCGCCTTTACGTGGGGCGTTCTTGACCGGCTGCTAGAGGATGAGACGCTTCAATTCGGCTGGATCAGCGCGACGAGCGCGGGTGCCGTCAATGCGGTTGCGCTTGCGGCGGGGCTTGCCGAAGGTTCTCGCGATAAGGCGCGCGAGAAGATGTACAAAATCTGGCACGCTATTCATAACGCCGCCATTCCGGACCTTACGCGGCTCAATCCATTTCTCAACGGGCTGGTGCGGCCATCGCATCTGACGACGCATCTCGCGTCGATGCTGTCACCTTATGAATTCAATCCGCTTGGCTTCGATCCGCTGCGCCGTTTGCTCACCGAGCATGTCGATTTCGACTTGATCCGTGCAAAGTCGCCGGTCGATCTGCTGATTGCGGCGACGCATGTTGCGACGGGCAGAGCGCGTCTCTTTCGCGAAGACGAGATCACGGTCGATGCCGTGCTCGCGTCCGCCTGTCT
This sequence comes from Hyphomicrobium sp. 99, assembly GCF_000384335.2. Classification (NCBI taxonomy): domain Bacteria; kingdom Pseudomonadati; phylum Pseudomonadota; class Alphaproteobacteria; order Hyphomicrobiales; family Hyphomicrobiaceae; genus Hyphomicrobium; species Hyphomicrobium sp. 99. The sequence continues at coordinate 3,177,486 of NZ_KQ031382.1, read as the reverse complement.
GCCGGTCATGCATCATGCCGTCGAAATTGAAGGCGCGGCCTATTGGGACGGCGGGTTTTCGGCCAATCCGGATCTTGTGACGCTCGCGAGCGAAAGTCCGATCGGGGATACGCTTCTTGTGATGGTTGCGCCGCGCGTCAACACGAAGTTGCCGACGACGGCGCGGGATATTTCAAACCACGCCAATCGTCTGACGTTCAACGCGCCGCTTCTGCGCGATATCGAAGTCATTATGGCGGCGCGCGAGACATCGGGACCGCTTCTCGCAAAGGGGCGCCTCGCGCCGATTTGCCGGCACCGTTTTCATCTGATCGATGGTGGGCCGGTTACGGGCGCGCTCAATCCCGAGACGACCGTGAAGCCCGATTGGGACATCATCACGTACCTTCATGGTGCGGGACGCGAATACGCTGAGAAGTGGCTCGACGTTGCGCGGTCGGCTGTTGGACGGCTCGAAACCATCGATCTCGCAAAGCACTTCTTTCCGGCCGTCGAAGATGGCATCACATTTCGCTCGCCCATCATGGCGAAGCGGCCAGCTCAAAAGCGCGGCGTTGGCGGAAAACGCCAGAAGTAAGCGGCCATCGCGCAGCTGAACGTGAAACCAATTCTCGTCTTCGGCGCTTTCGTTCCAGACCTCCAAAAGGACACTCCACGATGAAGCGACTACGTATTTTTCTCCTGCCTTTGATAATGTCGGCGCTTCTGTTTCAGGTACCGTTGGCTCAGAACGCAGGTGCCGGAGAGGCTCCGCGTTTAGCCTTCCTCGGTTTACGTCTTCAGAACGATAACGAAAGCTTGGAGCCGACGAGTGATGCCGAGCGTAACCGGATCGGCGCGATCGAGCGCCAGTTTACGACCTCTCTCGAAGCTTCGGGAAGCTACGCTGTCGTGCCGTTGACCGACGACATCCGGGCGAAGATCGCGAGCGGGCAATTCGTCGGTTCATGCGGAGGCTGTGAGGCGGCTTTCGGCAAAGAACTCAAGGCCGACCGCGTCGCGTGGATCACCGTTCAGAAGGTGTCGAACCTCATCCTGAACATGAATCTCTACATCGCCGATCCGGCGACGGACAAACTGACATTCCTGAAGAGCGTCGACATTCGCGGCAACACGGACGAGTCGTGGTCGCGCAGCTTGAAGTATCTGCTCGACAATTATTTCTACGATCAGAAATCGTAAGTGCGGGAATCTTTGATTTGCGCTGGCGACTCCCCTGACGGGGAGCCGGCCGCCAGCGCAAGGAGTAGCGCGATCAGCTGACGAGCCGGGCGTAGCCCTCGGCGATGGTTTCATCGAGCAGGCGTTTGTATTCGCCGTAGGCGCGGTTCTTCGGCGATATTTCACCGAAGGCATCGGCATCAAAGTTTTCGCGCTGGGCGTAGAGGATCGGCGTCGCGACCGGAATGAAGGTCGCGCGCTGCTTGTTCAGCGTGGTGATGATCCCGCGCATTTCGCCCGCGCGGTCGAGCTGCGAGACGACCACCATGCGCATCGCGCCTTTGGTCAGTGAGACCAAGTGGATGAAGCTGGATGAAGCCGGGATATAGAGGCGGCCGCGATGGGCGTAAGGCGCATCCGGGCGCTCGCGCTCTTGGAAGACAAGGCTCGGCCATTCCGCATCCCAGCTGATATCGGTGCGATAGGCGATGATCGTGTCGGGCACGGAGAACGCTCGTCTCAGCGTCAGGTAGCTGCCGATGTAATGGTCGACCGCCGCGCGCGAGTAAGCGCCCATATAGACCGGCGCGATGCCACCGCCGTTGCCTTTCAGCTCCAACGACCCGCCGGTGGTTTCGAGGGCAACGGATTCCCCGTGCCACGCATCGCGTAGTCCGTGGAAATCGAGGCCCAGCACCATGCAGACGTCGAACAGCGTCTGATCGCGAACGGATCGGCCGCCGAGCAGGTTCTGGATCGTCTTTTCGTGGCAATCGGCGGCGTCGGCGAGTTCCGCCTGCGTCAGCTTCTTTTCGACCATCGCCGTCTTGATGCGCTCGAGCGCCTCAGGACGAGTGGTTACGGGCGCAGGCTGGGCGACAGCTTTCTTCATTGGCCGCTTGATTTTGAAGTCCGGCGACGGACGCCGCCGGTATCGGAAATTACCGATTCTTTCCGTTCGGACGCAATCGGAATCCGGGGGCAATAATCCGACTTCCTCCCATTACCGCCGGGTGGCGCTTAACGGCCTCACGTTTCCGGGCGGTTTTTCGCATTGTCGGCTTGTCCACCGCTGGGGTGGGGCGGCGCCGAGAGAGGCGCGAGAACTGAGGAGATGGGCACATGTCGGATACGGGAACCTTGAAGTTGGCAGCGGCTGTTTCGGCAGGATCGCTGTTGGCGCTCACATTATTCGCGGTGTCGGTTCGTCCCGCAGCCGCGCAGGAATTCGACTGCCGGAGAGCGCAGACGACGTCTGAACGGACGATCTGCCGGAGCGACAGGCTGGCTGGTCTCGACGAGCGGATGAGCTCTTTATATTCGGAGCTCAAAGCGGCGTACGGCAATCGTTACGACCGCAACGATTTGAGGAACTATCAGCGGCAGTTTCTGGATGCGCGCGACAGCTGCGGCCGGGACACCGAATGCATCCGGGGCGCCTATCTCGATCAGATCAGTGTCTTGGAATCCCGCCTCGAGCAGGCTTACCGGCGTTCCGAGCGTTGAGCGACGTTTTCCACTCGCGGACCGGCTTCGCGGTCGAGGACCTCAAGCTTGACGGCCGCCAGGCCCTTTCCGGTTATTCCGAGGTTCTCGGCGGCTTTCGTCGAAAGGTCGATCACGCGGCCGGGCTTGAAGGGGCCACGGTCGTTGATCCGGACGATGACGCTATCGCCGCTGTCGACCCTCGTCACGCGGACGCGCGTGCCGAAGGGTAGGGTCCGATGCGCGGCCGTCAGATCTTGCGGATTGAAGGCTTCCCCGGTCGCGGTCCGCGAGCCCGTTCCATAAAAGGACGCGATGCCGGTCAACGTATGACCGGCGCCCGCCGGGTTTGGGCCATGAAGGGCGTACGGGGGCTCGGCAAGGGGCGCGGCCGTAGGGGCTGTCTGCTTGGGATCGGCGAAGGATGGCTTCGCGATGGTGATTTTGGCTTGCCAGTGATCGAATGAACCTGCCGGCCGGGTGGGGGCCGTTACGGTCGTCCAACTTCCCTGGGCCGCCTTATTGGCGGGGCCGGATAGGGCGTCGGGTAGAGACTGGGCTTCCGACGGGGCGCTCGCGGCTGGAAGGAGCAAGCCCACCCACATGGCAACATAAGCGACACTAATGCTTCCGCGCACGCATATCCCCCCGGATATTCTCCAATCCGACGACTATGCTGATTCGCGATGGCGGAAAAACGTCGGGAGGCATTGGTATCCCCAACGCCTCCCGAAGTTCGTTCGACTATGACCTTAAGGTTCAGCCGCGGCCGAGAACCTCGAGCGAGACCCGGGCGACGCCGGCTCCGGTCATGTTGATCTTCCGTGCGGCGCCGCGCGACAGGTCGATGACGCGGCCGCCGACGAAGGGACCACGGTCATTGATCGTGACGACGACCGACTGGCCGTTCGACTGGTTCGTGACGCGAACGCGCGTACCGAACGGGAGCGTGCGATGAGCAGCCGTCATACCCTCAGGGTTGAAACGGGCGCCCGAAGCGGTCTGCTGGCCTTCCCAGTAGTAGGACGCCATACCGCCCGAAGCGCTGCCGCCGACGTGCTTGCGTGCGTTGCCCTGAGCGTAGTGCTTGCGCGACCCCTTGGACGAATAGTGGGCTTTCTTCTGGTAAGAAGCCTTGTGATACGTCGCTTTGTGATGCGACGAGGACGCCATTGCGGGAACGGCAGCTGCCGACATCCCAGCGAACGCGAACGCGGCGATCGCAATAGTTGAACGCATAGTGCACTCCTTATCAAAAGAGCAGCAGTCGTCTGGGTCGAATGAGCGGTTTCCCCCGCCCGCGGCACGCCACCAGGCGACCACGGGGCAACCGCTTCGGAAGCGGCACCGTCGTTAATGTTGGGAGAAGTAGCTCTTAAGGTGAATTGCCCCCTATGACCCGTTTCAGAACTCCAGAACCTGGTTCTACCTGCTGCCCGTGCTAACTGGGGTCACCCCCCGTTCTGGCCCGCCCAACGAGCACCCTGTGGATAGGAGGTCAACCCATAGCAGATACCACCTTTTAACCATAATTCGTAAGTCACGGAAAATTCTAACTTATTTTAGCTGCACTTTTAAGTTGCGCGACGCCAGGTCGCAGAATTGGACTGCCATTAAGGGAACTGAAATCGGGGCGGGGCTCGCGCCACAAAATGTTTACTATTCAGTCTCCTAGCGAAAAATTCCCGGTTTTCGCTCCGTATGCGCCGTTTTTTGGCGGGCCTAAGGTGTTGTCAGGGCGAGGAGATCGCGGCCCGGATCCTTTTTGAAACGCAATCTGCTAGGCGGTGCCGTGCTCGACATTTGACGCCGATCACGCAACGTCCGAACCCGCGGTTCTCCGGTGAGGTCTCGGGTAACAACAGTTCAGTGCCGGCCCGGACGGTCAAGCTTTGGCCCATCCATCGTTCGGCGAGGCGGTGCGGGTCTGGGCGCAAATCGGGCTGATGTCGTTCGGGGGACCGGCCGGTCAGATCGCGTTGATGCACCGGGTGCTGGTCGAGCAGAAGAAGTGGCTCGACGAGGGGACCTATCTGCTCGCCCTCAATTTCTGCACCCTGCTGCCCGGTCCAGAGGCTATGCAACTCGCCACCTACGCGGGGTGGAAGATGCACGGGACGCGCGGCGGGTTGGCGGCGGGCCTGCTGTTCGTCGTGCCGGGCGCGCTCGTCATCCTCACGCTCGCAGCACTTTATTCGTCGTTCGGGACCGTGCCTGTGGTCGCCGCGGTCTTCACCGGCATCAAGGCGGCCGTGGTTGCCATCGTCGTCGAGGCTTTGATCCGCATCGCGCGGCGCTCGCTCAAGGGACGGACGGAATGGCTGATCGCGCTCGCGTCCTTCCTGGCGATCTTCATTTTCAACGTGCCGTTTCCGCTGATCATTCTCGCTGCCGGTCTCGTCGGCTACTGGCGCCTGTTGTCCGTGACGGATGCCGGTGCGAGCCGATCGGCGGAGGTCGCGCCGGTTCCATTCACTTCGACGGCGCAGACGATGGGCATCTGGCTCGCCGTCTGGTTACTGCCGCTGTGGCCGCTCTGTTCGGGTTCGATCACGTCCTTACCCATCTGGCGGTGTTCTTTTCGAAGCTGGCGGTCGTCACGTTCGGCGGCGCTTACGCGGTGCTCGCCTACATGGCGCAGGCGGTCGTCGCCGGTTACGGCTGGCTGAAGCCGGACGAAATGCTTTGCCATGGCGGTCGGGCCCTTGCATTTCGAGGTGCCGGAGATCGCGAGCCTTGATCCCGTGGCGCTCGGCCTTGGCGTCCTCGCCGCGCTTCTGCTCTTCGTGTTGCGAGCCGGAGTGATCACGACGCTCGGCGTTGCGGCGGCCGCTTCATTGCTCCTGACGCTCCTGCGTTGAGCGCAGAGATCAGAGCCAGCCCTTTTTCTTGAAATAGAGGTAGGGGATGAGGGCCGCGGCGAACATCAAGATGAGCGCCAGCGGATAGCCGTAATCCAATTCAAGCTCGGGCATGTGACGGAAGTTCATGCCGTAGATCGATGCGACCAGCGTCGGCGGCATCAGCATGACCGCCATGACCGAAAACAGTTTGATGATCTGGTTCTGCTCGTTCGAAATCATGCCGAGCGTCGCGTCGAGCAGGAAGCTCGTCCGCGCCGAGAGGAAGCGCATGCTTTCCATCAGCGATAGGATGTCGTGATTGGCCGCTTCGATGCGGGCGGCGACGCGCTGGTCGTCTTTGCGCTCGCGCGCGGCGTTCGCAAAATAGAGCGAGAGCCGATGAAGAGACATCGCGCTTTCCTGCGCTCTCGCGACGACGTCGCCTTCCTTGCCGACGGTTTTCAGAAGGACCTCGAGGCGGCGGCTTTGAGGTGCGCTCGAAGTATTTCTCTGACCGAATACGAGAGGCGCTATGCGCTCGACCTCGTCCTGAACGCGTTCGATCAGATCGGCTTCCCGCTCGATCAGCATTTCCAAAATGCCGATCATGACGCCGGCACCGGTGACGCAATCGACGTCACCCTTGGCGGCGCGGGCGATGTAAACGGGAAAAGCGCGCGGCGACGCGTATCGCACGGTCACGAGGTGATTGCCGGAAAGGATGAACGTCACGACCGAGGTCATCGGCACGTCCTGCTCGCTGTTGTGCAGGATGATGCTCGTCATGTAGTAGGCGCCGTTCTCGGTATAGAAACGGTTCGACGCCTCGATCTCGCGCATCTCGGATCGGGTCGGCACCTCAATGCCGAGCGCCTGTTCGATGTACTTGTCTTCGTCCTCTTTCGGTTCGATCAGATCGATCCAGACGCTCGTCGAGAGATCACCCATCCGGTCCCGCTGGACCAGTTTGCCACCAACCGCGTCGTAGACAGTGATCATCGTGGATAAAACCTTTTGAGTTCGGAGCGCACATTTCCGGCGCTTGCGGCCTGCCTGGGGGCCTGCCGTTAGCGCGAGTTATCACCGCGCCAGCCATTTCATGTCAGCTGTCGCCAGGCAACCCGGCCATGCGTCTAAGTTTCGTGACGCACATTTGTTGCACGGAGACGCACGAAGTGTGACAATTCAGTTTCCAAAGGAGGCCGATCATGGCTCTACGATTGAACATTAAGATCGGGGTGAGCGTGGCGTTGCTGGCCGCCGGGTTTGCGGTGCCAGCGGAAGCAGGGATCGCATGCCACAGGGGTTATCAAATGGTGCAGGGATCGCCGTTGTCGACGCCCTACTGCCAGGACCAGTATGTAGCCCAGGTGGCCAACGAGTACGGATTCAAGGCATCGCCGGAGAGGGTCCGGCAGGATCCCATTTTCAAGCAAACGCTTTGCCGGTACATCGGCCACGACATTCGCATCAAGGAGTCGTGCGACGAGGTCAATCCGACAGGACGCGGGCGCTTTTAAAACAAGAAGATTATCGCAGTGATGCGATGACGATTGCCTTGATGGCGACGGTCACCGGCATCACTCAAAATGCGGTTGCGGCGGCGGGGCCGCCGCTCTGATCTCAGTTGAGATCGGGAGTGACTTCGGCTGCGTCCTTGGCACGGCGAACGCTGCCATCGAACTGCGCGCCTTCATCTATCGAGAGCGTCTGCTTGATGATATCGCCGTCGACGCGTGAGGTTGCGTTGAGGTTCACCGAGGTGCCCTTGAGGGCGCCGCTGACTTCACCCTGCACCGTGATCGTGCGCGCCGTGATGGTGCCTACAACACTTCCCGTCTCGCCGACCGTCACCGACTCGCCGTGCACGTCGCCCTGGATATGTCCGGCGATCAAAAGCGAGCCTTTGGTTTTGATGACGAGTTGCTGACCGGAAATCGTGATGTCCTGGCCGAGCACCGAGGTCGGCGCATCGATCACGGAACTTGATTGTTGAATTGGCGAGCCGAAGAGCGGCGGGGCCGGGGTCTTCATTTGTGGCACCGGCGGCTGTTGCTGTGGCGTGAGTGTCTTGACTGGCTCAGTGCCACGCGAATCCGGCGTCGCTACGCGGTTGAACATATGACTACCCCCAAAATAAGAAACTGCTATCGCCCGTCCCGCTAGGGCTGCTTTAAGCAGTGTACTTTGGGTACATTATGGCCAAGTCGGCATATCCGCCAGCCTCGTTTCGCCGCGATGCCAAAAAGGATTTTTGGAAAAATTGTTAACGGGCACGGACTGCTTAAAATGTGAGCGGGCCGCCGTTTCGACGACCCGCCCAATGGCATTCGACAAACGGGTAAGACCTATCTGCGGATGTCTACGAACGGCGCAACGATGTGTTTGCCGTGGCGGCCCTTGTAGACATGCACGAAGGGTGCATCGACGACCGTCCTGCGGCCGCTTTCAACGCGCGTGAACGGTGCATGCACGACGTGCCGCGGCTTGCGGGGATGATAGTGGCGATGGCCATCGCGGTCGTGATCGACTTTCACAACATGGGAAGATGTTTCGCCCGCGGGCTTCGCGAGGGTCACCGCGTTGGCTGCGGTTGCGATCATCGCAGCCGCGCCGAGCATGGCGCCGATCGTTAGCGAGGAGCGGAAAATTGCCTTCATAAGATACTCTTTTCATTTCTGTTTGTAGTGCATTGAATTTAAGGGCCAAACTTTTCCGCTGCAACTCGGGTGCGGCAATGTCCCGACTCATGCGAGACTTGTGCTGAAAATGAGCCTGAGCGGGTGAAGCCTGAAAGCGACGTGCTCGTCCCAATTTTTCGAGGCGGGCTGCTGACAGCATTGGAGTCTGCTAGGTTCGATTAATAAAATAAGGGAGGACAACATGTTTGTTTGCCGGGTGGGTCTCTTATTTGGGCTGACGGCGCTTCTCGCCGTTCCTGCCGCCCGTGCTGCGGACGATGCGACCTGTCCTCGCGCCGGCACGCTTGGCGTCTCCCGCACCGTCGAAATCGATACGACCGGCGGTCCCGGTTTCGGCATGGATAACTACAAGGCCTACGACTTTCTGCAGGACAAGGAAATCCTCCTGACGTTCGACGACGGCCCGCAGAAATATACGACTGAGGCCGTGCTCAAGGCGCTGGGTGATGAATGCGTGAAGGCGACATTCTTCTCGATCGGAAAGATGGCGCTCGGTTATCCTGAGATCATTCGCGAAGTGGCGAAGGCGGGCCATACGGTCGGCACGCACACGTGGAGCCACAAGTCGATCGCCAAGCTCAAGACTTTCGACGAAGGCAAGGATGAGATCGAGCGCGGCGTCAGCGGTGTCCGTCGCGCCGTCGGCGGGCCGGTCGCGCCGTTCTTCCGTTTTCCAACGCTCGCCGATACGCCTGAGGCGGTCGCGTATCTCGGCAAACGCAACATCGCGATGTTCTCGACCGATATCGACAGTTTCGATTTCAAGCCGCAGACCGCAGATCATCTCGTGAAGTCCCTGATGCAGAAGATCGACAAGAGGGGCAAGGGCATCATCTTGATGCACGACATTCACAAGACGACGGCGAAGGCGGTGCCGATGCTCCTCGCCGAGCTCAAGGCGAAGGGATACAAGATCGTCCACATGACGGCGAAGTTTCCGGTGACGACGGTCGCGGAATACGATCAGGCCATCGAGAAGGAAGCCAAGGGCTTGCCGCAGGTGGGCGCCGAGCGGCCGGTTTCCAGCATCGTCAAGACGATCGACGGGCCGGCGCCTGCAGCGGAATCCGCGACGAGTGGGGGCGAGCCCGAAGGGTTGCCGCCGCCGCCAGCGCCTGATGCCGCAACGACCGCGGGATCTGCTGCTTCGCACTCCGAGGGCGCAGCGCCCGCGCTTCCGTCATTCCCGACGACACCTTCGAGCGAACCGGCAGCGAATTCCGTTCCGGGCAAGCAGTCGGCGGTGCAGCCGATGAAGTCCATTGCGGAGACTTCATCGCCACCATCTCCGATGGGTCCGGTCGTTACCACGACGGGCAGTCTTCCCGCGGCCAACGCGACGGTTCCACCGACGCATACAGCGGCGGTGAGCATGGCGCAGGAGACTGCGTCTCCCGTCAAAACGGTTTCCGCGGAAGGCGAGAAGACGGCTGCGAGTTCTCCCGCAGCGCCAATGATGCCTATCGAGACGGCGCCTCAGCAGCCGACGAAATCGATTTCTCAACGGGTCAAGGACGCGTGGGAATATTGGTTCGGGCAATAAAAAATCGATTGGGGCCGCGCGCATTTTTGGCGCTGCCGACTCTCCTGCGTCGAGCCGGCCGGGAGCGCAGGACGCATTTTGATTGGCGCTGCCGACACTCCTTCGTCGAGCCGGCCGGCAGCGCCAGTACGCGCAAAAAAAGAAATGGGTGGCGGTGCCACCCATTTCTTTTTGGACGCCCTGATAGGCCCCCCCGGGCCCGCCGCAAACCAAAGTGTTGTGGCCGAAGCGCAAGACAGCGCAGTGGCTTATTTTTGGGCGTTCGCTACGGCCGACGCTGATGATCGGCGTGTAGCGTTTCCGGCATTAAGTGGGACTTGACCCACTCCCCCAGTCGATCCCCCGATCGGCTGCCCACTTGGCGCAAAGCTATGTGAGGTCTCGCGCCACTGCCAGACAAAACGAATCATCCTGCTCTGAATCCGGGCATGTGTTGCGTCCCGGATACAACCCAGCGATTTATCAGCGTACGGTTTATAATGCTGTGGAAAGGCTCCGTAGACGTTCGGAATCGCCAAAAGAAAAGGGCCGCTCCTGTGAGAGCGGCCCCGTGAGATCATCGTGCTGTGCGGAGTGCAATGTCTACCGCTTAGGTCTCAGATGCGATCCAGGAGAGTTCCTGATGCAAGCCTGAGCGACCACGACATCGTCCGCCTCAAGATCCCACTCGACATCGGATCACCTCCTCTCGGTTGTTGAAAGATGGAGGTAAGCTGGCACTGTTTGCGGGCTTTGAAAAGGGGTGTGCGACGATACTGACGGCTCTGCGACGCTCGCTAGTTCCATCGCGGCTGGGCAATGAGCAGCGTCACGACGAACAGCGCGGCGGCGATTGACGGAAGGGCGAGAACCGCCAGCACGGTATTCGCGGCCGCGCGGCGTTCCTTGGTCTTGAGGCTGTAGCCGACCGCGATGATGGCGCAGATGCCGCCGAGCAGGCTCAGCCAAAGCAGGATGTTGAAGGATGATACGGAGCCGTCAGCGATGCCGACGAGGAAGAAGTAGAGCGCGAGAAAAAGCGCCGCGATGTCGATCATCAGGAAGACGCGAAATGCGAGCATGGGAAATCCATTGGACAGAATCTTGGAGCGGGCGACGGTATCTGCGTTTGAGCTGTTTACTGCACATTTCGTCCGTGCGCGCACTCAGCCGTGGTGAGATGTGCGCATTTCCATTGCCCGTCCAAAGCCCGCGAGCACCGTTCCGAGCGCGAAGAGGGCGAGGACGATCAGCTGCAAATAGTCTTCGACGCGCTCCTTCTCGATCATGAAATCGGAAATATTTGCGTCCGCGGTTTGAAAGCGGCCGAGAGTTTTGTCGCGATCGGATTCGGCTTCCTTGATCTTGTCGGCCGGTGCGTTGAGCGCTTCGAGCAACGCGATGCGCGTGTCGAACGTCGCCTTGGTCTGAACCTGCGCCGATTGCTGCATACTGAATGTCGCCAGCTGCCATTCGATCTGCCGCTTCAGCGGGTCGAGATAAAAGATCTGCATTGCCGCTGAGCCGAGCAGCAGGGCAATCCCGAGCAGTTCGCCGAGCTGATAGGTTTTGAAGCCCATTTTCATCCCCCCAGATTTGCGCATTCCCGTTGTGCTTTGATGCTGCAAAACGGGTGAGGGAGCCATCGGTTTTCCTAGGAAGCGACGGGGCTCGAGCACATCGATCCACCTAAACTCCAGTGTAGCGCCCTCTTAGTCTCGGCTGGAGAATTTCCGCGAATCAGCTCACATCATTTTACTGATCGCCGTTCATTGGATGGTTTTCTATGAAATCGACGTTGCTTTCGGCTGCACCACCGGCGGCGAGTGGCCCAATAGAGATACGTTCAAGCTGACGTCCCACGCAGTTCGCTTCGGCGTTTCATACGCGCTCGGCAAGTAGCTGCCGCGCGACGCGATAAGCGGATTTGGAAAAGCCGGGCATGTGCCCGGCTTTTTTCATGCGCGATTGGCGTGGCTGTCAGTGCCCGGACTTAATCTCCGGTGGAGAATTTCGTGCGAATCAATCAGATCGAATTGATCGATGTTCACTTGAAGGTGTGAAATGAAGCGGTCGTGCTTATCTGCGGTGGCGCTTGTCGCCTTGTCCTCGTCCTCGTTCGCTGCAGATCTCGGAAAACTTCGCGCAACACCCGCCATCTCGCCGCTTTATGACTGGTCGGGCTCCTATGTCGGCTTGCAGGCCGGATATTCGCGCGGCCACGTGGATTATAAAGAAATCGGTTATGACGAAGTGCAGGGCGAGAACTATTTCGGAGGCGACAGTCAGCCCGCGTTCGTCGGTGGCGGTCATGCCGGATATAACATTCAACGCGGGGCCCTCGTTTATGGCGTCGAGGGCGATGTCGAATTCAACGATGGTCGCAATACTTGGTATGACCCGATTTACCACAGTTGGGGTTACAAGGCTCAAACAGGGTGGCAAGGGTCGGCACGGGTACGGCTCGGCTACGCCTTCGATCATTCGCTCGTCTACGCAACGGGCGGTTTGGCCGTCGCTGAATTCTCCGCCCGAGACTTCTGCGATTGGTGCGATCCGCCAAGTGTATCAGGTTCCATGAACCAACCCCGTGTTGGCTGGACGGTCGGAGGAGGCATGCAATATGCGCTCAACGACCGATGGTCGGTGCGCACCGAATATCGCTACACGGACTTCGGATCGCACACAGAAGATGTCTCGGTGTATTGGGACCGCCACTTCAAAGATGCCTGGAGCCTGACTTCGCACGCTGTTCGCTTTGGCGTGTCATACGCGCTCGGCAAGTAAGCGTCGCAAGAAGCGCCAATTGGATTTGGAAAAAGCCGGGCATTTGCCCGGCTTTTTTTATGCATTGTCGGCGACGCCCAGGGCAAAGGGTTAGTGTGCATGGCGCGCGAAGGACGGTTGCGCCACGCGTCCCGTCATGGCGCACCGCACTATTTCAAAGTGCCTCGCTAACGATTATATCTCCGCTTGGGGCATGTTTTGCATACGGAGTTGTCCAATGACCACTTGTGCCTGCGCAAACTGCCAATTCTACGACACCCATATAGGTGCTGCGGCAAAGCATAAGGAAAAGGATACCGGATTGTGCCGCTTCAATCCGCCCCTTCCTCAAGCAGGGTCTGCCAATACGCGTGCTGCTTGGCCCGTTGTCGAAAAGAGCGACTGGTGCGGACATTTTGCGGCAACCGTTGAGCGTATGACCGCGGTCGCGGCCTAAGCATCCGAAGCGGCATCAGCTCGTTCGTGTTTGGGTATCGATGGTGCTCAGTCCCTAATCGGTGGCACGCGAGCTGTTGTCTGCTTTCTCACTTCGTCGACATCGAGATAAACCTCGTTCCCCATCGCCTTGAACTTCTCGCTCATCTCGGCCATGCCGACTTCCTTATCGTTCAAGGTCGCTGCGTAGTCGCGGACGTCCTGCGTGATCTTCATCGAGCAGAACTTCGGTCCGCACATCGAGCAGAAGTGGGCGACCTTGTGCGCGTCCTTCGGCAGCGTTTCGTCGTGATAGGCGACGGCGGTATCGGGATCGAGCGACAGGTTGAACTGGTCTTCCCAGCGGAAGTCGAAACGGGCGCGCGAGAGGGCGTCGTCGCGAAGTTGCGCCGCCGGATGGCCTTTTGCGAGGTCGGCCGCGTGCGCTGCGATCTTGTAGGTGATCACGCCGACCTTGACGTCGTCGCGGTTCGGCAGCCCCAAGTGCTCCTTCGGCGTCACGTAGCAAAGCATCGATGTCCCGAACCAGCCGATCATCGCGGCGCCGATGCCGGACGTGATGTGGTCGTAACCCGGCGCGATGTCAGTCGTCAGCGGTCCCAACGTATAGAACGGGGCTTCGCCGCAGGCCTTCAGCTGCTTCTCCATGTTGACCTTGATCTTGTGCATCGGCACGTGGCCGGGGCCTTCGATCATCACCTGGCAGCCCTTGTCCCAGGCGATCTTCGTCAGCTCGCCGAGCGTTTCGAGTTCGGCGAACTGTGCGCGATCGTTGGCGTCGGCAATCGAGCCCGGCCGCAATCCGTCGCCCAGTGAGAACGATACGTCGTACTTGCGCATCAGATCGCAGATCTCGTCGAAGCGCTCGTAGAGGAAGCTGTCCTTGTGATGTGCGAGGCACCACTTGGCCATGATCGAGCCGCCACGCGAGACGATGCCGGTCACGCGGTTGGCGGTGAGGGGGACGAACGGCAAGCGCACGCCGGCGTGGATCGTGAAGTAATCGACGCCTTGCTCGCACTGCTCGATGAGCGTGTCGCGATAGAGTTCCCACGTCAGCTTGACAGGATCGCCGCCGCATTTTTCGAGCGCCTGATAGATCGGCACGGTGCCGATCGGAACGGGCGAATTGCGGATGATCCATTCGCGCGTCGTGTGGATGTTGCGGCCCGTGGAGAGGTCCATCACGGTGTCGGCGCCCCAGCGGATCGCCCAGACCATTTTCTCGACTTCCTCCTCGACGGACGACGTCACGGCCGAGTTGCCGATGTTGGCGTTGATCTTCACGAGGAAGTTGCGGCCGATGATCATCGGCTCGAGCTCGCCGTGATTGATGTTTGCGGGAATAATTGCGCGGCCGCGGGCGATTTCGCTGCGCACGAATTCGGGCGTGATGTGCTCGGGGAGTTCGGCGCCGAAGCTTTGGCCATCCGTCAGTGCATCTTTCGCCCGCGCGAGTGCGGCCTCACGGCCGAGGTTTTCGCGATGCGCGACGTAGATCATTTCTTTCGTGATGATGCCGGCGCGGGCGCATTCGAATTGCGTGAGTGGCTCGGAATTCGCTGCGCGGAACGGGCGATAGACGGTCGGGAAGACGCGCGCGGCGTGGGCGCCGGAGACGTTGCCGTTATCTTCGGGCTGTACGGTCCGGCCGTCGTAGGTTTCGATGCCCGCGCGTCCTGCGATCCAGGCGTCGCGAATGCGCGGCAGGCCTTTCTCGACGTCGATGGTAACGGTGGGATCGGTGTAAGGACCCGATGGATCATACACGCGGAAAGCCGGTTCGTTGATGTCGGTCAGCGCGATTTCGCGAAACGGCACGCGGATGTCGTCGTGACCCGACGGTGAGGAATAGATCTTTGTCGATGCCCGGTGCGGCCCGACCGTCACTTTGGGCGTTTGAATATCAGCGGCGCGCGTAAGCTTGTTCATGGCAGTTTTGCTCCTCTCGGCCACTCCCTTGCGAGGACGTGGCTGGGCGATGGCACACGCGCGAAAAACGCGTGCGAACAATTGCGTGCCCGGAAAGGTGCGGAATCGTGGCGTCGTGCCACTCTCGTGCTCCGTCCCTTCGCCGGCATAACCCGGATCAGGTTCGAAGGGTGCTCGCGCTTTCGTTACGCGATCTCAGCCGGAACACCGGCGCCCCTCGGAAAACGAGAGCATTGTGGCTCCGTTGTGCGGAGATGGCAAGCCTGGCGGCGCAATTACCGTCGTCATCCCCGCGAAGGCGGGGATCCGCCCAAGCTGCCGGAGCCAAGAAAGCGGGCGCTCACGTGTGTTTGGCCTACGGGTTGCCATCGGCCTGGATGGATCCCGGCCTTCGCCGGGATGACGAAAAAAAACAGGCGCGCCTTGAAATAGGCGATGCTAAGCCGCGACGGCTTGCTTGGCGACGGCGACCCAGCCTTTGATTTTTTCGATGTCGGGCGGGCGGCCTTCGCGGAGAACGCGTTTGCCGGCGGACGTCGTGACGAAGCGCAATACGTTCGCGGATAGAGAGACTGGGTCGGCTTCGGCGACGGCCCGAGCCGTCCGGTATCCGGCACCGACGAGCAACTGAGCGTGTGTGCCCCGAAGGCCCGGCACCGCCATCACGAGGCGCGCCTGGTCCTGCCATTCGAGAAGCGTTTCGGCGTCGAAATGCGGATCGTTCAAAGCCTCCGCGAGCTGCTCGGGATCTTGTGCGAGGAAATCGCCGACGCTGTAGATGCCGACGGCCGCGATACGATCGGCCGTTTTCGGACCGATGGACGGCGCTGCCTCGAGAGCGTCATCCGCCGTGAGGTACGTGTTGGCTTCGTGCAACCGCTCATCTCTTAGCCGCGGAGCCCGAGATGGCGATCGACCCGTGGCGCGCAGTTGCTCGGCCTGCGCGGCCATGGTTTCGGCTCGCGGTCTTGGCGCGGGCGCATCGGGAAGCGCGGGCGGCTGTTCGGAGATTGCGCTCAGGGCGACAGCCGATTTGGCGACGGCGATTTCCAGCGCAGTATCGTCGCGTCCTTCGATGCGGGCGGCGCGCGCTTCGCTCCGCTCGGCAAGTTTTGGCGCCAATACTTCGGCGTAGTGCAGATCGCGAATGGTCTTGTCGTCTTCCGAGAGCGCGTGGCGCACGGTGCCGGTCGCGCGGAGTTCGTCGTAAATGGCGGCGACGGCCTTTTTGTCCTCGGCATTCGACAACCGTTTCTCGATGAACTTTCGCGGGATCTCGGTCAGGCTGAGGAACGTTTCGGACGTCAACGTCACTTCCGGCGCCATGACGTTGGAGTCGGCGATTGCGCGGTCGAGAACCTTGCCGAAGCTGGCCGATGCATAGATCAGAAGCTCGGCGACGATATTTTTGCCGATGTCGTCGAGGCCTTCTTCCGGCCGTGTCGCGCCCTTGTTGATGTCGTAGTGGGCGATGAGCTTTTCGTAATAGCGATGCGAGAACTCGGCGCTGCTGCAAACCAATTCGGAAAGCCAGCGCGGACCTGAGGGCACGCGAATGTCGGGGGTTCCGTAACGCTTTTCGCCAAGTGCGCGCAGCGTATTGTAAGAGCGATTGATGCTCCACTCGGCCGCGCGATGGACGGCGTTCTCGGCTTCCGTCTGACCGGTGTGGAACGGCATTACAGGATCGGTGAAGTAGTGGCTCAGCACGCCCGCGGCGTAAACGGCTTCCGGCCAGTTGCCGCCTTTGAGTTCAAAGACGGTTCTCGCGTACCATTCGTTCACCTTCTCCAGCGCGCCGCCCCAGTAGTTCTCGGAGACGTGCAGAACGTGGTTCTTGAAATCCTTGAACGTTACGTCAGGCGCTTTCGAGCCCTGGAGATAGAGCTCGACATGCTTCAGGAAGAGGCGTGTCCAGTCTTCGCTGTCGTCGCGTCCCATGGACTGGAGCGCGTCGAGCGCCAGCTTGTGATGCGTGCCATTCGCGTGCGTGGCGTAGACGATGCGATAGAGAAGCGACATGGGAGCCTCGGGGTGAGCAACCGGTCCCGATGGTCTACGTGAGTCGCGCCGCCGGCTCGATTGATTCGGCCCCGGTGTTGCCGCTCATCAACGATTTTCGCGATTCCGCGCGTTTTTTTCGGCGGCGAGGTTGATGATGTCGGCGCTGCCACGCCGGTCGCGGGCGATCCGGCGAGCGAGGGCGGCTCGTCGCGCCAACTGGACGACATTTAGTTCGCGTGGTGACGATTCGTCGGAGAGGACGCGTTTCAGCGTCTCGGGGGCCAGTCCGCAGGCGGCTCCGAGTGCCAGGGCTTCTTCGCGCGCGACAGCGTGGGCGGCTTCGATGTAGCCCATCAGCGCAGCTGCGGCGTGAGCGCTGCCAAGCGGGCCGGTGCGTTCTACGTTGCCGAGAAGGGAGAGAACGCTTTCCGCGATTTCAACAGCGGCGAGGTCGCCGCCGAGAAGAATTTTTGCACGGCCGTGCATCGTAGCGTCAGGTCCGCCGATCAATGCGGCATCCGCCAACGCCACGTCTCGCTGTTCTAGAACTTCGAACAAAACTTGGAATTCACGCGGCGTGCGGGCGCCGAGATCGACAAGGACAGCTCCGGGTCGAGGGCCTGCGGTTGAGGGCGGCTTGCCGTCGCCAATGAGCAGCTGGCGGAAGGTTTCGGTGTCTTCGATTGCCGCGAGCACGATCGGACATTGGAATGCGGCGCCGGGTTCGGAGATCTGTTCGAGCAGCTCGCCGTGGGTCACAGGCGGCGGCGAGCCGGGAAGTGCGGCGTACACCGTATGAAAATGGCAGGCGGCGATGCGCTCGGCGATTGCTGAGCCGAATTCATCGTTGCCGATTACGCCGATTGGCCGATTGTTGAGAGCGTGCCCCATTGCGTCGTGCCCTTACTGCTTTTTGCTTTGCTTATCGCTATTTTCCCTCACGCCACCAGGCCAAAGCGATCAGGGCGAGCAGAGCAGAAAGCGCTGCGAGCCCTGTGAACATCGGCGTTAACTTCACGCCGCGGGTCAGGAAGGCTTGACGATCCTTGAGGCCAAGCCAGCCAGACCCTGCCATCACCTTGGCTGCCGACATCATTGAGATACGCGGCACATCGATATCGGTTGCAGACGAGAGGGCGCCGGAAGCCTTCGTCCAGAAAACGCCGCCGCCCGTCGCATCGGCGATCGGCTTCATTTTCTGATCCGTTGCCGTCACTTCGCTCATTTCGCGCGGATCTTCGACGCCGGCATTGGCGACCGCCGTCAGATCGCCGTCGGGGCCCTCGGTTTCAATTTTGTACAGTCCGGGAAGCTTCACATCGACGGCCGAGCGCCAGACGCCCGGTTCGACCGGAACGGAGTCGAGCGTTACGTTCGAGGTATCGCCGCCGGGGCCGAGAATCTTGACCGGGCCGACCTTGTCTTCCATCGAGCGGCGCTCGATGGTGAGCTTCAGTCCCTTGGCGGATGCGATGAGGCGTTCTTCCTCGAGATCCGGCTCTTTCATCAGCCAATGCGAGAGGCGACGCAGCAGGTCGGTGTGCGGTCCGCCGCCATCGTAGCCGCGCGCCCAAAGCCACGCATGATCGGACGTTAAAAGCGCGACGCGGCCTTTGCCTTTGCGATCGAGGATGAGGAGCGGTTTATCTTCGGCGCCGTTCATGACGACGCGGCCGCGCTGGGGCGTCACCTCGGCCTGGCGGTACCATTTTCCCCACGTCGGCTCGGGCGCGGCGTCCGCCACCTGCGCGGCGTTCCAGCCGGGCAGATCCTTGGTGACTGGATGCTTCTGTCCGTCGGCCGTCACCTTCGCCTTGAACGGCATCTCGAGAACGCGCCCGGTTGGCGCTGCGGGCAGCACCGGCGCGAGCGGCGTTTTGTAGATGCTGTAGGGGCTCGCGTAATCGTCGCCGGCAGCGATCAGCAACGCGCCGCCGTGTTCGTTCACGTAGCGGGCGATGTTGTCGTAGTAGAGCAGCTGCAGGATGCCGCGATGCTCGTACCGGTCAAAAATGATCAGGTCGAACTCGTTGATCTTTTCCGAAAAGAGCTCGCGCGTCGGGAAGGCGATGAGCGACAGCTGATTGATCGGCGTGCCGTCCTGCTTCTCGGGCGGCCGCAAAATCGTGAAGTGTACGAGGTCGACGGCGGCGTCCGATTTCAGAAGGTTGCGCCACGTCCGCTCGCCGGGATGTGGCTCGCCCGAGACGAGCAGCACGCGCAGGTTCTCGCGCACGCCTTCCGCGGCGACGACGGCGCGGTTGTTCGCCGTTGTCAGCTCGCCCTCGACGGGCTGCAATTCGATCTCGACGATATTCGTGCCGGTGTGCGGGATCGGCATGTCGATTTTGACATTGCGATTGATCTCAGTGCGCACCGTCTCGTCGGGCAGGCCTTCGCGGCGGACCTTCAGCGTCGCTGCGCCGGAATTGGCGGAGGGCGCGCTTCCCGTCTCGCGCACGGCGACCTGGATTTCGCGCGACTGTCCGACAAGGCCATAGCGCGGCGCTTCGATCACTTCGATGCGACGGTCGAATTCGTTGGGCTTGCCGGTCAGCAAGGTGTGGACGGGTGCATCGAAGCCGAGGGCCGCTGCCGATTTTGGAACATCGTGGACCTGACCGTCCGTCACGAAGACGACGCCGGCGATGCGATCGGGCGCGGTGTCGTTCAATGCGGCGTTGAGATCGGTGAAGAGGTTCGTTCCAGCGGCTGCCGTCTCGGAGGGGACGCCGCCCGTCACCCACTTGATGTTGAGGTTTGGGATTTTCGCGAACTTCGTCTCTAAGTCGGACCGGATCGCTTCCATCTGCTGGGTGCGATCGGCGAGTTTCTGGCTCGGGCTTTCGTCGAGCACGACGATCGCGACGTTGGCGAGGCTCTCGCGCTGCTCTTCCTTCAGGATCGGATTGAACAGTGCCGCAAGGAGCGCCGCCAGCGCGGCGGCGCGAATGAATGCTCCGCGCGAGCGCCGGAAGAGCATCACCAAGATCAGCGCGACAGCCACCGCCGTCAGGCCGATGAGAACCGGCGACGGGAGCAGCGGAGCGAATGTGATCGACCAGTTCAAAGACTATGCCTCTATTGACCCAGCCTCTCGAGGAGGGCGGGAACGTGAACCTGATCGGCTTTGTAATTGCCCGTCAGCGCGTGCATGACGATGTTGATGCCGCCGCGAAACGCCATCTCGCGCTGCATTTCGCCGCCCGGCACCACGGGGTACATCGGCCGTCCGCGATCATCGAGCGCCCAGGCCGCAGCGAGATCGTTCGACGTAATCATGATGGACGTGACGCCGTCGGAGACGCGGGCCTTGTGCGTATCGTTGTCGTTGTTCGAAATGGCCTCGACCCAGAGCTGTCCGCCATCCCAACGGCCGGGGAACGAACGCAACAGATAAAACGATTTCGTCACGACGTGATTTTCGGGCACGGGCTCGAGACGCGGCACGTCGAGCTTGCTCAACAGCCGCTGCAAGGCCGTGCCGCCGCGCCCCGCGAGCGGCAGCGTATTCGCGCCGCCCTGGCCATAGTCGCGCGTATCGAAAATGATGAGGCCGCCTTCCTTCATGTAGGCGTCGATCTTGGCGATCGTCGTGTCGGGAAGGGCTTCGGCGGATTCGAGCACCGGCCAATAGAGGATCGGATAGAAAGCGATCTCGTCTTTGCTGATGTCGACGGCTGCGGGTTCACCCGGCTCGACTGCGGTGCGTGTCTGCAGAACGCGGCCGAGACCTTGCAAACCGGCGCGGCTCGTCTCGTCGGTCTCGCGGTCGCCGCTGACGACATACGCGAGCGTCACCTTGCTCGTCGCGTCGATGGCGGCTTTGTCAGCGGGCGTCGGCGCCGAGCGCACGATGTCGGGCCCTGACCGCGGCGATGGTATCGGCGCGAAATTGTCGAGCTGGGGTATGTCCTGGAAATTCGGCTGCAGTTCTTGCGCTCTGCCGTCGCCCGCGCCAGCGAACGCGAGAACGGCGAAGATGAGTGCAACTGCGCCGGCGCCTGCCGCTCTCGAACGGCCGGGGCGGCGCGAGAAGAGCCCGCGCATGCCGCCGGACTGGAGAAGCATGACGGCGAGTATGTCGAGGAAGAGAAGCGCAAGCGCCGCTGAGAGGAGTGCTGGTTTCAGGGCCGTGCTCGCTGCGTTGTCGTAGCTCAGTCGCGTCACGCCTGCGGTCAGCGGTGGGAAGGGCACGAGCGTGCTTTTCGCATTGAGGACGTTGAACGCACGCGGGCTCGCCGACTGTCCATAGTAGCCGGGGGGATGTTCGAAGCTCGGCTTTGTCGATTGCAGTTGGGGCGATTTCAGCGGCTCAGCCGTCGGCGGCGGCGAGACGAGCGTGCCGAGGCCGTTCAGTGTTTTGAGGGGGGCAAGGACACCCGCGTCGCTGCTATTTTTCGGCGTCGCATCGGCCTTCGCGGACTTCGTGCCGTCGCCTTGTTCGGAGGCCGATGCGCCGACGACGCCCATCGTGGAAAGACGGCGCAGCATCTCGACGAACAACCCCGAGATCGGAAGATTGGACCAATCGGAATTCGCGGTGACGTGGAAGAGCACCAGCCGGCCGTTGCCGCGTTTCGTCGATGTGACGAGCGGCGTGCCGTCTTTGAGGCGGGCCCAGATCTCGACGTCGGGCGTCAGCTCGGCGGGATCGGCCAGAACCTGCCGATTGATCGTTACGTCTTTCGGGATGGCGAGGCCTGAGAAGGGGCTGCTCTCGTCGAATGATGCGAGCGGCTGCGGCGACGACCACGACAATGCGCCGCCGAGCGAGCGTCCGCCCGTGCGGAGCGCGACGGGAAGAAGATCGTCGCCCGCTTTCTCGAGCCGCGGTCCTGCGAAGCGAACGAGCAGGCCGCCGCGTTTGACGAAATCTTCGACCTTTTCGGCCGCTTCACCCGAGAGCGTGCCGATGTCGGCAAGCACCAGAACCGAGATGTTCTGCTTCAGGACGGAATCGAGGCCCTGGACGAGGTTTGAATCCTTTGTGACGACGACGTCCGCATAGGGCTTCAGCGCCTTCTCGACGTAATAGAGCGGCGCGAGCAGCGGCTGCGCTTCTTCGCGGCTTTCGCCCGAGAGAAGTCCGACGCGATGCCATTGCGTCATGGCGTCGATGAGGCTGACGGCACCGGCCGAGCGTTCGCCCGCGATCTCGATGCGCGCGACCTGATTGCGGAGTTCAAGCGGCAGTTCGAACGTCGCTTTCGCCGATGTCGCTCCGGCGATGAGACTGAAGGGGGCTTCGCCGAGGCGTTCACCGCGTGCGGAAAACGCGTTGACGGTGCCTTCGCGCGCGGGGCCGCCGGGAGAGAGGACGACGGCTTCGAGCTTGCCCTTCTCGGCGAGGTTCGCGACCAGCCCTAAGGCTTCGCGGCCGTGCGTTTCGTCGAGCACGGCGAACGTGCCGTTGCCCGCAAGATCTTGGAGTTTTTTCGCGATGCCGGCGACTTGCGATTTGTGATCGATGCCGTCGTGCAGCCAGACGATGCTCGGGTTCTTCTCGCCCGCTTCCGACAACGCGGACTGCAACGCGCCGAACGCGGCTTCGCGGTCGGGATCGAATGGTTCGGGCGTGAGAGCGGCGGCGGTGCTGCGGGCTTCGCGCGGCGGTTCGATCTTGACGCTGTGGAGTTTGCTCGCGGCTGCGGTCGGTACGATCACGACGGGGCGTCCCCCGCTTTCGGCTTCGCCGATGATGCGGTCGATCATGCTCGCGCGTTCGGACCAGCGCGACGCGGCAGCCCAGCCGTTGTCGACGAAGACGACGACGGGACCGGAGCCGCCGAGGCTCGAATTTTTCGACGGATTGAGAATGGGCTCGGCGAGGGCAAATATGACGAACGTCGCCGCGAGGAGGCGGATCAGCGTCAGCCACCACGGCGTTTTCTCGGCCGTCTTCTCGTCGTTATCGAGGCCGACGAGAATGCGCGTCGGCGGAAATTCGACTTGCGTCGGGCGCGGCGGCACGGCGCGCAGCAGCCAATAAATGACGGGCAGCGTGACGAGGGCCGCGAGCAGCCAGGGATTGAGGAAGGCGAGCGGGCCGAGGCTCATCGCGCGCGCTCCTTGGCGTCGGTCGAGATAGCGTCCGAACTCGACGACATCCAGCGATAGCCCTGAGCCGATCCGTTGAGGCGCATCAGCAGCGACAGCAGCGGCTCGGATGCTGGGCGATCGGTGTGATGGGTGAGCAGCGACCAGCCGAAGCGCTTCGCCATCTCGGCGAGTTCGGCGCGATGGGCCGCGAACCGCTCCTGATATTTGGGACGCAAGGCTTCAACGCGATCAGCGACCCAGCGTTGGCTGCCGGAGGGCGTCATGAATTCGGTGCGGCCGTGATAGGGCAGCGTTTCTTCCGCCGGATCGATGATCTGCACGAGGTGGCCGCCGACGCCGTGGCCTGCGTAGCCTTCGAGGCGTTCGCGGAGCGCATGCACGGGGGCGAGGAAATCGCTGAAGAGGATGAGGCCTGCAAAGCGGTTGAGCCCGGCATTCGGCGGCAGGCTTTTCTGTATCTGCTCGGATTTCGCGTTGACGACGATCGTCTCGGCGATGCGGGTTGCGGCGTTGCGGTTCGCGGTCGGCAGCGTTTGACCGAGAAGTGCCACACGCTCGCCGCCGCGCACCAGCATTTCAGCCGATGCGAGGGCGAGCACCAGCGCGCGGTCGCGCTTCGTCACCTTCGAGAGATGGCTTTTGAAATCCATCGAGGGGGAGACGTCCGGCCAGAGATAGAGCGTGTGGGCTGCTTCCCATTCGCGCTCGCGGACGTAGAGGTGATCGGAACTCGCGGAGCGGCGCCAGTCGACGTTGCTCGCGTTTTCGCCCGGCTGATACTGGCGAAACTGCCAGAACGTTTCGCCCGGTCCCGCGCGTCGGCGTCCGTGAATGCCCTGCGCGACCGTCGAGGCGATGCGCGCCGCTTCCATCAGCAACTCGGGCATGCGATCGACGAGCGAAACGGCTTCGCGCTCAAGTGCGAGAACGCGCCGGCTTTCGGGGCCAGCGCCGTCGCGTCCGCCGCCTGTCCGCCCTAGAGGGCCCGCCATTCGCGCTCCTTTTATTCCACGGCCGCGGCGAGGCGCGCGATGATGTGAGTGAGATCTTCGCCTTCGGCACGGGCGGCGAACGTCAACGCCATACGATGCTTCAGGATCGGCTCGGCGAGCGCCACGACATCATCGACAGACGGTGCAAGGCGGCCGTCGATCAGGGCTTTCGCGCGGACCGCGAGCATCAGCGCTTGGCTTGCGCGCGGGCCCGGACCCCAGGCGACGAAGCGGTCGGTGTCGCTGTTCTCGCCGGTGCCGGGACGCGCGGAGCGCACGAGCTTCAAGATCGCTTCGACGACCTTATCGGGCACGGGGATCTGGCGCACGAGGCGCTGCGTCGCCATCAATTCCTGCGCGGAGATGACGGCTTCGAGCTTCGGCGTTTCGTTGCCCGTCGTCGCGTAGAGCATGCGGCGCTCGGCGACGAGATCGGGATAGCTGACATCGACCTGAAGAAGGAACCGGTCGAGCTGCGCCTCGGGTAGCGGATACGTGCCTTCCTGTTCGAGCGGGTTCTGGGTCGCCAGCACATGGAACGGCGCGGGCGTATCGTGGCGCTGTCCGGCGACGGTGACGTGATGCTCCTGCATGGCCTGCAAGAGCGCCGACTGCGTCTTCGGCGAGGCGCGGTTGATTTCGTCCGCCATCAAGAGCTGCGTGAAGATCGGGCCCTTGATGAAGCGGAACGAGCGGCCGCGGCCGGGTTCGTCCTCCAGCACTTCCGAGCCGATGATGTCCGACGGCATGAGGTCGGGCGTGAACTGGATGCGCTTGGCGTCGAGCCCCAGCACCTTGCCGAGCGTTTCGACGAGCAGCGTTTTCGCGAGGCCCGGAACGCCGATGAGCAGCGCGTGGCCGCCCGACAGGATCGTAATGAGCGTGCGCTCGATCACCTGATCCTGCCCGAAAATGACGGTCGCGGCCGCCTTGTGCGCGCGCTGCACGCGCTCGGCAGCGGCTTCGAGCCGCGGCACGATATCAGTGTGAGTTTCGACGACAGTGCTCATAAGGGAGGCCTCGCGCAGCAGCGTTTTGTCAGTCTTGTTGGCGAAAACGCCATTGAAAACAACGGCCGAGCAGCGGTGTTCCCGGCGGTAGCTTGAACGTAGACGATCCTGCCCGGCCCTCATAGGGTCAAGTGAACGTTACGTTAGGATATTGCACTCATTGAGGCTCCGACTTGGAGCGACCGTAAATGCCGAATGAAAAACCGCAAGTTCCTCAGATGACCAGCAAAACTGACGCACATCCCTCGGGTCTCGAAGCCTTGATGCGCGCGGCGTCGGAGGGCGGGGACACGAGCGTCAGACCGGTGGAAAAGTGGAACCCTCCCTACTGCGGCGACATCGGCATGAAGATCCGCCGCGACGGCTCGTGGCTGTACCAGGGGAGCCCGATCGGGCGCATCGCGCTCGTCAAGCTGTTCGCCTCGATCCTGCGGAAGGACGAGGACGGCCGGACCTATCTCGTGACGCCCGCGGAGAAGGTGGACGTCGAGGTGGAGGACGCGCCGTTCCTCGCCGTCGAGATGGCAGTGACGGGCGAGGGCGCTAAGCGGACGATTACGCTCCGCACGAACGTCGATGACGTCGTGACGGTGGATGCGGAGCATCCGTTGCGTTTCGCGAAGTCAGAGCCCGACGGCGGACTGAAGCCCTACGTGCTCGTGCGCGGGAGGCTGGAAGCGCTCTGCACAAGAGCGGTGTACGCGGAGCTGGTGGAGTTGGCGGAGGCGGGTGAGGGCGACGCGGGTGAGATTGGGGTGTGGAGTGGGGGCGTGTGGTGGGGGATGGGATAGGTGAAGCAGATGCTGGAGACTGGCTGCGCATCAATTGGAAACACGAGTATCATCTCTAGAGTCCAGGTTAATTCCATATTTTTTTACCCGCCTCCGATTCAGTAAAGACTCATTGCCGATTTTTATAAGTGCAGCTTTCGTCTTGTCCGCAATTGAGGTCTCGAGTTCACCAGCGCCACCCATAGTTTTAAATGATAATGCCATTCTGATGCATGCAGACAGTTCGGATCCGTTTTTGAGGTCCTTAAATAGCCGGAGATAGGAATCTTCGCTCATCGCTGATAGTAATGCGATATCCTCGTCTGACCACGACCTATTTTGCGCGATAGTTAGTAGTACCTGCTTTGGATCCCTGCTGTCTTTGACTTCAGCTTGCTTCTTGGTAACGGCCTTTTTGAAGCCTTCATCTGAAATATCATCGGGTAAGAACAGATTGCGCACATCAAAGACCTCAGGGCCGTGGCTATCCACGTAAAGCTGCACAAGCTCATCAGCGAGGCTGCCCTGGTTCAAGTCCCTGAATAGCGTGACAGTGGAATTGGCATTCAACGGCCGGATGTACTTTGCGTTTTTGCGGAAGCTGTCGTTCAAGCCCGTGATCACCTCGTCCTGATTATCATCGAACCCGTCATGAAATAAGCGCCAAGCGTTGTGGAAATCATCATCTCCTTGCTTTTCTTTGTACCCGCTATCAAGGCGTTGAGCTTCTTCGTTCACTAAGTCCGGGATAAAGAATCCGCGCTCAATGCTTTCGAGCACGATCTCTGAGGTGCGAGAGAAATATTGCATCCCGTATTCATCTAGTATGGTGCCCCATAATTCTTCGTCGGGCGATCCATCCTCCTCTTTGCCATATAGTTGGCTTCGACGATTTTTGAGGAACTCAATTTTTGGAGCAGCCTCGGAATATCGACTCCATCCAAGTAGCATGAGCTCTTTCATGAAATTGGAGAACACGCTTGGATGATACGTTGCTAGTAGCGGTTCCAGTAGCCGTGCCATCCGTTCGACTCGACGAATTACGCGAATGTTTGTGATACCGAGCGCGACAACATGATTGCGAAGCTCTTCATGAATGCGGGTGTCGTTTGGTAGGGCGATGGTGCTGCATTCCTGAGCTGTCGGTTCAAACTTGATGTGGGTGTCAACTGTTTTTTCGAAGAATTGGAGGAAGTCATCTTTCTCGGTTTTTTCGAAGGCGCCTTCGTTAAGAATGAGAACGACCTTGCAATTTCGCTGTTCCTTCAAAAACGTTGCAAGTCCCAGCACATCTTTAATTTTTAGGTCGTCGCCTTTTCGTTCCAAGTCGTCGAGACAGACAATCTGATTTCGCACAGCCAGAAATGATAGTCGCTCAAAAACCTCGCTAAGATCTACCATCCCAGCGAGGGAGCCGAGCCATGCGACGGGCTTTCGCCAGCGGTTCTTCGTGTTTGTAACGGGATTTGACCAAATGGTCTTTGGGTCAATTTTTTCGCCGATCTGCTCAACAGGTAGGGTGTTCTCCAAAATGGCGAGCTTCAATTTTTCGGGAGAGTTGATTCCATAAAGGGAGATAAACCCGTATTGCTTAAGACCGAATGCCTCTTTCGACTTGAGTACCAGATCGTTCCAGGCATGCGTCTTTCCGGTGCCCCATTTGCCGTTGATGCAGAGAACTTCGGGCTCCGTGCTTGCTAGGAAACGCGTGATTTCGTTTTTGAGAACGTCGATAGACATGTGGGCCCTCATTTTGGACTAATTGCTCTTGGGACGCTGAAGAATTGCAAATTGCTGAACTCAGCTTGCCGCGATAGGCACCGAATAAAGGTCTCAGCTAGCACATCTCGAAAAAAGTCGGTTCACAGAACGTCGATTGGTTTGAATTTTCCTCTGAAAAAAAGCCCCTTCCCTTCAACTCGCCGTGACTTGCAAGGGCGTGCACTCGAGCATGGGGTGTGCGTGCGGATGAAGAATTCTTAGTCGGCAGCACTCGGCTGAACCTTCCCTCGCATCCTCGAATGCGTGAGCGCAGCGAGGCGCGTTCGGGGATCCAGCGTGAGAAGCGCCGGAGGTTCGATATTGCGTCTTCTGACCAAGTTTTACGCTGGATCCCCGACCTTCGGCGCGGCTTCGTTTTGCGCTGGCGACTCGCGTTCCGCGAGCCGGCCGCCAGCGCAGTGAGCCGCGCTCGGTCGGGTATGACGGAAGGGCAGGGCGTGCGGGCGCATCAGCAAAAAACGTTTTCAGCAAAACGATGACCCGAATTGTGAATGGTTTCTGAACTGCCTATTCGGGAACCGTTCAACCGAACGCGCGCTATCTCGCTCAGTCGGGTGGCATCGCGTTTCAATAATCCGGAAAAGTAAGAACGCGAGGACGCCGCGGCGGTAGCGTATTCAATGCGACTCGCGGCACTGGTGGTGGAACTGACGCGCGGTGCAGCGTAGACGGTCCTAAAGAGCTAAAGGAATTACGAGATGAAATCTTTCACGATCATGCTGGCGGCCGTTGCGATGGCGGCCACATCGACTGCGACTTTCGCGGCTGCTTCGAAATCCAAGCCGAAGACGCCAGAGTCGATCGAATGCTCGAAGCAGGCCGACGCGAAAGGCTTGCACGGCAAGGAGCGGGTCAAATTCCGCGCTCAATGCAAAAAGGAGCTGAAAGGGAAATCATCGGCAGGCTCCTCGGCTACGACGACGCCATCGCCGGCGGCCGATAAGTCCAGCACGACACCGGCTCCAGCGAAAACCGACGGTGCACCGGCGGGCAACAAGACGCCAAACTGATCGCGAGGTCGTTCCGACTGCAGCCCCGCCGCCCGCGGGGCTTTTTTTCTGCCATATCGCGAATTTTGCGGATCCCCGAACGCGTTTCGCCGGGTGGCCGGCTCCCGGAACGGGAGTCGCCCGGCCAGCGTGAGACTCGTCGCGAAATTCCATGTGGCGCCTTCGGCGATTCTTACGCTGGATCCCCGAACGGGATCGCGTTGCTCACCCGTTCGAGGATGACGGATGGGAAGTGTGTCCGTGCTTTCGGCGATTGCCGCTTAACCTTCCGCGAAATTGGTACGCGCAAACTTATCCCCGCTTGTTCCGCGCACAGCATACTCCCTCTCGTCCCGCCGCGACTTGCAAGGGCGTGCACTCGAGCATGGGGTGTGCGTGCGGATGGGAGCGTGCCGGGCCGCCAGCGATATCGGCGCGCCTGGGGATGTCCTGCCGGCCGCGAGCGGGCCTCTTATGAGGCGTCGCGGTTCAACTCCCGCTCCAACTCGAGATGCACGGGAGGTTGGTGGGCTCACGGCTCGAAAGGAGGTTCGCCTCTTTTCAGGTTGTTGAACGGCTTCGATTACCGGTTCGGCCGCTGCGAAGTCGTGGCCAAGACTTGGCACTGTCACGGGGCGGCGAAGGCTGCATCCGAAGTACATAAGACATGAGAGCGAGGCCCCGCCGTCCCGTTCCTTGTTTGATTGGCGCAACCGACTCGCGTTCCGCGAGCCGGCCGGAGTTTTTGCGTTGTGATCGGCGACTCCGCTTTCGCGGAGCCGGCCGCCGATCACGATCGCGTTGGCCGTTGCGCCTATTTCTTCTTGCGCGCTGGAATGATTTCGCCGTCTTCCTTCGCGAAGTCGCCGATGTCGGGATTGGGCAGGATGTCGAGCACCGCTTCAGATGGGCGGCAGAGGCGCGTGCCGAGCGGCGTTACGACGATGGGGCGGTTGATGAGGATCGGATGCTGAAGCATCGCGTCGATCAGCTGTTCGTCCGTCAACTTCGGATCGTCGAGGGCGAGTTCGTCGTAGGGCGTTCCCTTTTTGCGCAGGAGATCGCGTGGTGAGATGCCCATCTCGCGAATGAGGCGTTTGAGCTCGTCGCGGCTCGGCGGCGTTTTCAGATATTCGACGACGCGCGGTTCCTCGCCGCTTTTGCGAATGATCGCGAGCGTGTTGCGCGATGTTCCGCAGCTCGGGTTGTGGTAGATTGTGATCGCCATGACTGTGCTCCGATACGGGCCGTGTCCTTCGGGCTTTTCGTGCTGCCGTTTATGCGCAGCAATCCGAGGCTCGCGTTATTTCCACAGCCCGACATCCTCCCATTTGCTTTCGGGAATTTCGGGGCCGATTTCGTATTCGAAGGACGTCGCCTTCATTTGATCCTTCGTCACCGCGCAGGTGAATTTCACTTGGTACCAGCGATTTTTGGCGCGCACGGCTCCGCCCTTGGCGACGACGGTTGTTCCGTCGAATGTCGCGCGCGAGAGGATGCTCGTTTTCAGCCGATCGACGTGCTGCAATTTTTTCGCGCGATTGATGTCGAGGATGCCCTTCAGGATGCACACCTGATGCGCGCGCTCCTCGGGGTCGAGTTTGAGGAGGGATTGGTCAATCGTGGCCGCGTTGGCTGGCACTATCAGTGCAACGTAAATCAGAAAAAACCAGCGATGCATTGCCCCCTCCGTCGGCGACTGAAATACGCTCCATCGTGCGGAATAGAAATCGTCGCGGATGGAGGTTCAGTTTTCCGGAGGCACTTATGCCTAGAGCCGGCCCAGAACGTCACGCAGTTTTTTGATTGCGCGCGCTTTCGTCCTTGGGAAATCGGCGATGTTTTCGCGTGCGGCGGGCGGCAGCTCCGCTGTGCGGAGGCCGCCGCCGGTCGCGTCGTTGAAGCGGGCTTACACTTCGTCGTTGTTGATCGGAGCGTCGATAACGTCGTCCGTGCTTGGCTCGGTCTCGTCATCCTCGATGAGGATGTTCGGCGTGTCGGCGCCGTCATCGGCTTCCTCGACGTCGATTTCAGCTTCGGCGACTTCCTCGACTTCAGGAGCCTGCGTCAGCTTGTAGACCTTGCCGCGTGTGCGCTTGCCGACTTCCATCTCGAACGTGTGGCGCGTGCTTGCGGCCATCGGCTCGAAGGTGACGCCGCAATAAGGGCAATCCGTCGGCGACTTGTTCAAATCATAAAATCGCTCGCCGCATTCGTCGTTTCCGCACGTGTGCTTGGTGCCACGTGCCGCATGAATTTGGGCTACACTCAGAGACATTTTTTTCGTTCCTCGCTGGGTTGGTTGGTGCTTTCGAGCACCTGCAAAGCGAGATGCACACCGTGTGAAAAGTTGGCCGTTCGGTTAGTTGAGTATTTTCGGATACGTGGTGCTGGCCGCCGATTGGCGAATGGCGGTGCCGTGCCTGTCGTCGACGAACAGTGTGAGCTTGCCTGCCTGCGACACGGCACGGGCGTAGGCGACGGCGTGCGATTTGATCGCGAACCGCAGAAGAGAGATGCTGCGCGGTCCACGGAGCACGGCCCAGGTTTTGTCCGAGGCCCGTGTGACGCGAATAAACCGGCTGTCCATGACGCGTTCCTCGTTGCCGGGCATGGTTGTCGCCTCGGCCTGTGCGGGGCCGGTTCAGAGCGTGAACCGGTCGGTGAATTATGCGTCTTGATCGGTGTCGCCGCGATGTCTGAACTTGCAGCTTGCATACTGCCAGCCCCAAGAGCGTCGGCTTCAATCGTACCGGCGGTGCCTCGTGCGAACCATGTCGAGGCCGATCGAACTGCCGAACTGGTATCGGACCCTACCGGAAATGCCCCCATAAAGCAAATTCACGCCCGCCTGCGCATCCGGCCGTCCGAAGGGTTGCGAACTGTTACGCTACCGATGGGTCTGAACCATTTTTGCTCCGTTGCGTTTTATGGCCATGCAAAGGTGGATTTCGAGAGTTCACGGCACCGCCGTCGCCTCGCGGACGATGCCTGTTCTGTTGCGCTATGTGGTGACTATCGCGCTCGTGGGTTTGGTCGTTTGGATACAACTCACGTGGGGAGAAGACGCGGGCAACCGTTATCCATTCCTTGCTTTTATTCCCGTAATTTTCGTCGCCGGTGCATTCCTCGATCGCGGCAACGGTTTTTTCGCAACCGTTTTAAGCGCGTTGGCGGTTTCGTATTACTTCCTGTATCCGCGCTACTGGATCGCGGTGCTGAACCCATCAGATCAAATCGCGCTGGCACTGTTCGTGGTGATCGGATTTGCGATCTCGTCGGTGGTCGAGGCTTTACATGTCGGCCTCGTGTCCTTCGCCATCGAACACGAAAGGGCAACCGCGGCCGTTCGAGATCGCGATGTGTTGCTGAACGAGTTGTCGCATCGCACGCGAAATGATTTCGCGAACGTCGTGACGCTCCTGAACTTGCAATCGCGTTCGGCGAACCAAGAGGCGAGGGAAGCGTTGCTCTCCGCGGCGGAGCGCGTGCAGACGATTGCGCGCGTGCACCGGCGGCTGGAGCTTCGCGACGATCATGTCGTCGTCGATACGAAATCGTACCTCGGCGAATTGTGCGCCGACCTTCGGCTGTCGCGGCTTGCGATGCGGCCCATCGCCATCGAATGCCGCGCGGAAAGCCATTCGATCAGTCTCGAAAAGGCAGTTCCGCTGGGGCTGATTATCAACGAATCCGTCACCAATGCGACGAAGCATGCCTTCCCCGATCAAAAGCAGGGAACGATCGTTGTAAATTTTCAGCGGTCGGGAGAGGTTTACAAGCTCGTCGTTGCGGACAATGGCGTTGGGCAGCGTGGCGTAACGGAACAAGGCACTTCGGCCCAACCGTTGCAGTCGGGTATCGGCAATCGACTGATGGGAATGCTCGCGGCGCAGCTCGGCAGCAAGATGGAGGTTGAAGACCGGTCGCCAGGAACTGCAATCGTCGTGACGATCCCGGTGAAGACGGTCAAATGAAATGAATAAAAAAGGCAGCGCATCCGGCGCTGCCTCGAGTTTTGGGGCCCTAGGATTCCCCAACATGCATGAGACTAAATCCTATCCGGCGACAAGCGGTACTTACGATGCCGTAACGCGCCTGTACGCCGATTGAGCTGGCGCCGCCGGGATGCTTTCAGTCGAGCAGGCGCCCACCAATTTCAGCGGCGCCTTGATCGTCCCTAGTGTAGCTTCAATTCCATGCCCACAAGCCTGAGTTCCGCTGGGCGAATAAGCTTAGAGTGAGCCACGGTCACTTTGAAAAGCTGACCTTCGATCTCGGCGATCCAGAAGTCGAGAAAGGACTTCAGCTTTGGAAAGCGGGGAGCGGAATCGTATTCCTGCCAGATATAGCTTTGGAGAAGCGAGGGATGATCCGGAAGACGATAAAGGATCTCAGCAGTCGTCAGGCTGAAGCCCGCAAGCTGAGCTTTGAAGCCATTGTCGCAAGACATTTCACGTACGGTCACGTAGCAATCTCCTTTCAATTAGGTGATTGGGTGCCCTCCCTGAAACGACGATGATTCAGTGAGAATCGTTCCGTGTCCATATTGAATATTCGCCAATTCAAATTGTTAGCAGCCATGCAAATCGAGTGCTCGGATTTTCCGCCAAGCGCTTGAGCAAAGCGGTGCCTCGCTGTGCAGCGCGGTGGTTCGTTGCGGCGATTTCTGTGAGGTCAAAGGCGGGCGACGATGACTGAGATGGCGCTCAAAAGTTTCCTGACGTTTTTCGTAACGATCGGGCCTATCGAAGCGGCGGTGCTGTTCGCGGCTTTCACGCCGAAGATGCCCTATGACATGCGACGAGCCATAGCCATCCGCGCGACGCTGATCGCGTCGTGCATTCTCGCAGTATTCACGCTGTTCGGCGATCCTATCCTCAGTGAACTCGGCGTTTCGCTCGCAGCGTTGCAGGTCGCGGGTGGGATTGTGCTGCTGTTGATCGCGCTCGATATGATTTTTGCGAGACCGGCCGGCGCGATAAAACTCACACCGCCTGAAGGTGCGGAAGCGCAGACCAAGGACGACATCGCGGTTTTCCCGTTAGCGACTCCGCTGCTGGCAGGACCCGGCGCGATGAGTGCCGGCATTTTGCTTGCCGCGAACGCGCACGGCGAGCCGCTCGGACTGGTGGTCGTCATGGCGTCGCTCGCGACCGTGATGATCATGACGCTGGTGCTGCTCGCTCTCGCGAACCAGCTCAATCACCTGCTCGGCGTGACTGCTCAACGCGTGCTTATTCGTGTGTTCGGAATTTTGCTCGCTGCGATCGCGGTGCAGGCGGTTTTCAACGGCATCCATGCGTCGGGGCTTATTCCCCGATAAGGATCATCACTTTCCAAAAGCGGGCGTGCGTTAGGGCGGTTTTAACGCTTCGCTGTTTCACTCCCGGTCAGTTCGAGAGGATTTGTTGCGTTTGTGGCGTTGCTGAAGGCGTATCCTATGTCGGTGTTCTCCGTTGGCCTATGGCCGGTTAAGGCCTTGCGCGGTGTGCTTGGTCCGCTGATGGCCTCGGTGGCTGCCGTCTCGGTGGCGGGATGCGCGACGGACAACGACGCTTATTATGCGGGCTCGGCGCCTCCGGTTTATGTTGCCCAAGGTCCCGCGGTCGAGATGGAGCAGGATGGCCTGCCCGTTCAAGCTTCGCCGTCGGCCCGTATTCGCACGATGCCGGACGACCCGACCCAACCCTTCAGCCGCAATTACGGCGGCCCTAATCCAGCAGACGTTAGCGCCGCGCCGGTCGCGGTGAAGGTCTCGAACGGGCCTGTCATGCAGCCCGATTCCATCCCCGCCGATTTGCCGCCGCCGTTTCGCAAGCAGCTTGTCGCAGCGGTCGACGCTGCCGGCTAGCCACGGTGCCTTCGCAAGATCCGTGTGTTAAACGAAGTGATGCCCGAGGCCGTGAACATCCGCCGCTATCTCGACGTCACTTTGACGGCGGAAATCGAGCGCGGCATCGATGCGATTTTCTTTGAATCGAGCAACACGAAGTCCTTCGCGACCGAGCAATCTCGCGCGGCTTTTCGCGAGCGATGGCTCGGGCGCTACCTGCGGGACGATCCGCAATTCGCGTATCTGGCAATGACGCCGCCGGGAGATGTCGTTGGTTATCTCGTAGGCGCGGTCGACGATCCGGCCCACGCACCGCGGTTTGCCGATATCGGATTTTTCGCGGACTTACGCGGGCAGACCAAACAATTCCCCGCGCACCTGCATGTGAACCTCGCTCCCGAATTTCGAAATCGTGGCATCGGAAAGCAGTTGGTCGATCGGTTCCTGGCTGACGCGAAGGTTCAAGGCGCGAGAGGCGTACATGTCGTAACCAGCGCTGGCGCGCTGAATGTCAGCTTCTACAACCGAAACGGGTTTGCGGAGGTCGCTCGTATCGGCCCTGCCAGAGAGCTGGTGTTCCTGGCGCGTGCGCTCTGACAAAGTTATCCACACGGCAGGGCGTCGTTGAGAGATGCCTTGAAGTTGACGGACGAAGCGGCGAAACCTCCGTCTCATGACCTTCCGCTTTATCCATTCCTCGGACTGGCACCTCGCAAAGCCGTTTCGCCGTTTCGAGCCAGCCCTTGCGGGTGAGCTTGCGGCGGCGCGGCTTGGCATTATCGGGCGGCTGGCCAAGATCGCGCGTGAACGTGGCGCACGGCACATTCTCGTTGCAGGAGACGTTTTCGATTCCGAGTTGATCGCGACGGTCGAGATCCGGCGCGCGCTCGCACAACTCGCTGAGGAAAGCGATCTGTCGTGGCTGCTGTTGCCCGGCAATCATGATCCGTTGCGGTTGAGCGGCGTGTGGGATCAGGTCTCGCGGATCGGTGTGCCGGCAAACGTCACCGTGCTTTCGCGTGCGGCGCCGCAGGCGTTCGGCAATGACGCGATGCTGTTACCCGCGCCAGTGACATCGAAAGATCCGGGGCGCGATATCACCGAATGGATGGACGCGGCCGCGACGCCAGCGGGAGCCGCGCGCATTGGGCTCGCGCATGGCTCGGTTCGCGGTTTCGGCAGCGATGACGATGCGGCGCTCCGCATGGCGCCCGATCGCGCGAAGCGTGCGGGGCTCGCGTATCTGGCGCTCGGCGATTGGCACGGTGCGGCGCGCATTTCCGCTGATACCTGGTATTCGGGGACGCCGGAGCCCGATCAATTTCCCGATAACGAGCCGGGCTTTGCGCTTGCCGTCACGGTTGAGGGTTCGCAGCTTGTCAGTGTCGAGAAGGTGCCGACTGCGGAATTCACGTGGTTGCGGCTTGAGCGGGCCGTCCATTCGCTTGCCGAACTCGGCGTGATCGAACGCGACGTTCGGACGGCAGCTGGCACGCTCGCCAAGACGCTCGTTCGGCTCTCGCTTGGCGGTCACCTCTCGCTTGCGGATCGCGCGGCGCTCGATGTGTGGCGAGAGGATTGGACGGCGCGCCTGCGCCGGTTGGAGATCGACGACAAAAGGCTGACGGTGACGTCGGGCTCGCTGGATTTCGAAAGCCTCGGTCTGGCCGGTCCGCTGTTGGAAGCGGCGAAACATCTCGCGGCCATGAGTTCCGATCCGGCAAATGCCGAATCCGACGCTGCCGCGACCGCCCTGTTACGTCTCGCGGGATTTGCGGCCGAAGGCCGGCGCGAGGCACCATGAAAATTCTCGCGCTCCGCGTCGCGTCCTTCAGACGATTTGGCGAGCCGGTGGCCATCGAAACGTTCGGCGAGGGCGTGAACGTTCTCTGCGGGCCCAATGAGATGGGCAAGTCGACGATGTTTCACGCGCTCGAGGCTGCGTTTCTGGTTCGGCACAAAGTGAGCGGTGGCGTGCTTGACGACATGCGCCCTTACGGCGGTGGCGAACCGCTCGTCGAGGTGGACTTCGAAGTGGATGGGCGCCGGTGGCGAATTCGCAAACAGTTCGGACGCGGTTCGGGCGCGTTCCTGAGCGATCTCGATTCCGGAACGAGCGTTGCGCGCGCTGCCGAGGCTGAAGAGCGGCTCGCCGAGTTGACCGGCCGAAGCAGCGATCTGCCCGGTAGTTTCGGCTTGGTGTGGGTCCGCCAGCAGCGGGGGTTGTCGCCTCCCAATCCTGATTTCGATCCCTCCGGCAAGGTGAAGGATCGTGGTGAGAGAGCAATCCTCAGGGATGTTATCGGCCGCGAGATCGAGACGGCGGCATTCGATGCGGTTTTCGAAGGTGTGCGCGATCGGACCAAGCGTGCGCTGGACGTTCTCGCGACACCGTCGCGAGGCGCCGCGAAAAAAGATGGACCGCTCTACGTTGCCGTGAAGCTCCGCGACGAGGCCAAGGCTCAGTTCGAGGAAACGCGGACCATTGCGCAAGCGGCGGAGCAGCGGCTCAATCAGATCGCGGCGATGACCGCGCGGCTTGGCGAGCTCGAAGCGCAGTCTCGTTCGCATGCACCGGGTGCGGGGACTGCCGAGCTCGAGGCGCGGCGTGCGACTGCCATTACCACGCGCTCCGAGCGGGATGTCGCGCGCGAGGCGATGCGGGCGCGGGAAGCGGAGCATGCCGCTGCGGCGAGCGCGCTGACAGCTCGCAAAAAGTCAGCGGAGGAACTCGCGGCAAAGCGGGCGGCCCACACCACAGCATGCGACCTCGCCCGGCAGATCGAGACGTGGGCGTTGGAAATCGAGGCCGATACCGCCGTGCCGACCGTAATCGATCGGCTCGTGGCGCTCGAGCAGGAGCGGGCGGTCGCTGAAGCGGAACTTTCGGGCCACGCCGCGACGGTCGATATCGCGCTTGAAGAGAGCGGCCGCGGGCGCATCGAGATCGGCGGATCGCCGCTGCAGGAGAGCCGCAAATTTTCCGTCGTCGAGCCGCTTGAAATCCGTATCGCCGGAATTGGTACGATCGGCATTTCGACTGCGCACGCTGCGCGCGGAGCGGAGCTGCGGACGAAGAGCGAAGCGGCGTCGCGCGAAATGGAGGACGTGCTGAAGCGCATCGGCGCGGCGACGATCGAGGAAGCGCGTGCGCGAAGCTCGGCGCGCACGAAGAAACAAGCGAATCTCTCGGGTGCGCGCGCTCGGCTCTCCGACATCGCTCCCCGGGGCGTTGATGCGCTTGCAAGCGACATCGCGGAGATCGAGGCGGTGTTGGTGGCTGATCAGGCTGTTCACTCGGAAGGCGATGTCGAACGCTTGAAGTCGGCAGCCATGGACGCACGCCTGACGTTCAACGCGCTCAGCGCCCAGGCGATGAGTGACGATGATTTTCGCAAGCTCGACGGCGAGATCGCGAGCGCGCGAAATGCCGAAGCCAGCCGTAAAAGCGAAATCGAGCGCTTGAAGAACGAGCTCGCACACACGAAAGGTGCGCAACAGGCTCTCGACGAAAGCGGCCGGGCCAGCGAACTTGCGGCGCACGAGGGCGAGTTCGAGCGCGCCGAGGCCGAGGTACAGCGATTGAGCCACGAAGCGAAAGCGCTCCGGCTACTGGAGCGAACGCTGGGCGAGATCGAAGCGCGCGCGAAGGCAGCCTACTCGGCGCCGATCTCTCGCAGGCTCTCTGGGCATCTCGAGCGCGTGTTCGGTTCGTCGGAACTGACGTTCCAAGACGATTTCGCAGTCGCTGCCTTGCGTCGCGCTAATGGTGCGGAGAATGTGAGCGCGCTTTCCGATGGCACGCGCGAGCAGCTTTCGCTCCTCGTGCGGCTAGCATTTGCTGAAATCCTTGCCGAGAGCGGCCGAGGTGTGCCGCTCGTCGTCGATGATCCGCTGGCTTATTCCGACGACGTTCGTCTCGCCGCCGTGTGCGCCGAGCTTGCGGCCGCTACGAGCGTTCCGCAGATCATCGTTCTGACGTGCCGGGAGAGAGCTTTTGAAATCCTTCCCGGCCGTCGACTCACAGTTACAAACTGGCGGCCGGAAAGGTGAGTTAGGCCCTTGGGGGAAAGGGCCTTGGGGTCTGAGGTCTTGCAGTCTGGGGTCTTAGAGTGCGGTCTTAGAGTGGACTTAGAGTCTGGGGACGTGAATTAATTCGGCAGTTCGGGTGGCAGCCGGGGCGGCACAACGAAGCCGATCGGCTCGGATTTCGGCGCCGCCACAGTGCGTGGGTCTTCCTTGGTACGGCGCGATTTGCCCTCGAACAGAGCACCCTGCTCGATGGACAGCGATTGGTGGAAAATATCGCCTTCGACTTGGCTCGTCGTCTGCAGCATGACGCGGCGGCCGCGCACCGATCCGACGACGTGGCCGCGGACGATGACTTCCTCGCCGGAGATGCTGCCGGTGACCGTTGCGTGTTCGCCGACAACAACGTTGCTGCCCTGGATGTCGCCCTCGACGATGCCGTCGACCTGGACTTCACCCTTGCAGATGAGATTGCCGGTTATGGTCAGATCCGCGCCGATCACCGAGACGGATTTCGGTCCTTCGGTTGCGACGGCGCGAGGTACGGTCAGGAAGGGACGCGGCTGGAACGCGGGTGTGTGGCTCGTTTCCGCGGCGGAGCCGGTCGGCTGCGATTTTGAATCGGCCTCGGAACGGCGAAAATTTGGCA
Source organism: Hyphomicrobium sp. 99 (assembly GCF_000384335.2). NCBI lineage: Bacteria > Pseudomonadati > Pseudomonadota > Alphaproteobacteria > Hyphomicrobiales > Hyphomicrobiaceae > Hyphomicrobium > Hyphomicrobium sp. 99. The sequence goes on along the minus strand of NZ_KQ031382.1, from coordinate 3,138,495 downwards.
ACATATGGTCTTCCCCTCTTACACAACTTAAGCAACGATCCGCACCCAGAGCGGTCTCAACGCATTACAACATTTAAATCTGCGGCGAGCGCGTTTGATTCGCGTAGCACTTTTGGCGACCCAGTCCATCGTAGCGGCAGACAATTTCCACCGGAAACTCGCTGCATTGCCGCAGAAAGCATAATTCTTGGTGGAGAAGTGTGGCGGAAGATCAACGGTGCCGCTATTCGCGCCAGCTTGGTTATCTTTTGAGTTCTCTGACGGCTTCCAAGACCTCCTCGGCGTGGCCGGGGACGCGGACTTTGCGCCAACTCCGGGCAAGTTTGCCGGATTTGTCGATCAGGAAGGTCGAGCGTTCGACGCCCATGTACTTTTTCCCGTACATCGATTTTTCGACCCAGACGCCATAGGCGGTCGCGACGTCCTTCTGCTCGTCGGCGAGAAGGCGAACCTGCAAATCGTGCTTGGATTTGAATTTCTGGTGGCTCTTCGGGCTGTCGGGGGAGATGCCGATGACTTCGGCTCCCTCGGCCGCGAATTCACCTGCGAGGCAAGAGAAGTCTTTTGCTTCCTGTGTACAACCCGACGTGTCGTCCTTCGGATAGAAATAGACGACGACCGGACGGCCTTTGAGTTTGGATAGGCGAACCTCTCCACCGTTGTCATCGGGCAGGGCAAAGTCAGGTGCTTTTTTTCCGTCCTCGATCATCTTAAATGTGCCTTTCTTTTGTCGTTTTTCGGAACTGTAGCTGGCACGTCGAGAGAGCGGAGGCCAGGGGATTTAGACTTTCTTTTTGAAAGCTTTTTTCTGTCCGTTCCCGGCAACAGCACGGGGGACCGGGCCGTCATGGTCCGTGGGGGTTTTGAGGAGCGGAGTTGACGAAACTGGCAACCGGCGGGCGCCCTCCAAATCGGCGCGACGCCGACCAAAGCGCGCAGCAAAATGGCGTGCCACGAACTGCGATTTCGCGGCGCGTGGCTACGGCACCGCCGAACCTTGCAATGCCCGAGGAAGACGGCGCGATGGCCACGGGGCTGCGCCACTTCTTTAACGGCTGCCGCGTCCTCTTCTATCTGGTCGTGCCGCTGACGCTGCTCGCAATGATGGCGACGGGCCTTCTTTACGTGCGGCTGAAGCACGGCCCGATTGCTTTCGACTTCGTCGTCTCTCCGATCGAGCGCGGCATCAACGCGGAACTCGTCACGAGTTCGGTGAGGATCGATGGCGCCGAGCTGCGGCTTGGTCCGAGCGGGGAGCTGGAATTCCGGCTCCGGGACGTCAGCGTCCTTGAGCAAGGCGGGGATGTCGTGCTGTCGTCGCCCCTTGCTGCCGTGAACATTTCCGTGGCGGCGCTGGCGCGTGGGAGAATTGTTCCTGCGCGTATCGAGCTGATCGATCCGATCATCGCGCTCGCCTATTCCGAGAAATCCGGATTCGTGTTCGAGCGGGCAGTCCCGAAGCCCACTCCGGTGCGTCCGGACGGCACTGGCGCTGCCGCACCGCCGGCGGCGCCTGCCGGGTCGGGAACGACGGTCGTGACGCCTCATGCGGTCGAAGCTGGAACGAAGGTCAATCTCGCAAAGATGCTGAGCGAGTCGTCCCGCCGGGCGAGGAAGCGGTTGGATGCTACGTCGTATCTGACGGAATTCGGCCTTTCGAACGCGACCGTCGTTGTCGACTATGAGGGCCAGCGCAGTTCCTGGCGGATTGATGAGGCAAGCGTCGATTTCAATCACGCCGAGCGGCGTAGCGTCATTTCCGGTCGCGCGACTGTCGCGTCTCCAAAGGGGGCATGGTCCGTATCGTTTCTGACGGACGAAAATGTTCAAACCGGCAAGCTCGATGTGAAGGCAACCATCCGCGACCTCGTTCCATCGACGCTCGCGGCTGCGGCGCCCCCGCTTGCCTTGCTCGGCAATTTCGAATTCCCGGTTTCGGGCGATGCCACCGTCCAGCTTTCGAGCGTTGGTGAGATCGAAAGCGGCGAGCTTGCCGTCGAAGTCGGACAAGGCCGCGTGCGCCTTCCGTATCTGGTTCACCCGATGGAGGTTACCGCCGGTCTCTTCAAGCTGACGTTCGACGGAAAGGCCCGGCACTGGGAGCTGCAGCCGAGCCCGGTGAAATGGGGCGACGGCACGATGATGTTCACTGGGAACATGACAGACGTCTCGCAGGGATCGGACCCGCCGCAATGGCAGTTCGCGCTCGACGGCAAGAACGGAGTCCTCGAGGCGGCGGAATTCAACGTGCCTCCAGTCACAATCGACAAGTGGTCGGCGCGTGGCACAATTATACCCCGGCGGGGTTTCATCGATCTGACCGAATTCCACCTCGCGGGCGGTGGGGGAGAGGCGACGATCAAGGCGACGACCCAAGCGGGTCCGCAAGGTCAGAGCGTGTCGGCCGAGTTCGCCGTTTCGCCGATGCCGCTCGCGACGCTTAAGGCGCTATGGCCGAATGCGGTGGCGTCGGGGACGCGCGAATGGGTTGGCAAGAACGTATCGGCTGTCAACTTCAAGGGTGGAACGCTTCGCTATACGAACAGCAACGTCGGCGGCATCGAACCAGGTTCCGTTTCGACTGAGCTCGAACGCGTCGGCGCGAGTTTCGAGGCGAGTGATGCCGTGTTTACGCCGTTGCCCGGCATGCCGGCGATTACAGCGCCGAGCATGGCGATCCGCATCAATGACAACGCTCTCGACATTACTGTGCCCGAAGGCGCTGTCGCGTTGGCGAACGGTGGCCAGCTGCCGCTCAAGAACGGGCACCTGACGACGGACGACATCATGGGGCCTCGCCCCAACGGCGAGATCGGCTTTTCGGCCGCGGGTGAACTCGCTCCGTTCCTCGAAGCGATGGAGCAACTTCCGGTGCGGGCCGTCCGCGATGCTTCTCCATTGCCCAAGGCGGGAGAGGGCAAGATCGATGCGCAGCTCTTGATCAAGTTGCCGTTCTTCCCGGGCGTCAGCGGCGATGACATGACCATCACCGGTAAAGCTCGCGTTTCGGACGGGCGTTTCGGCAAGGTTGCGGGCCGTTTCGACGTCCAGGGTTTTACGCTCGATCTGAACCTCACCGATACCTCGCTCGATGCGAAGGGCGACCTGCTCATCAATGGCGTTCCGGCAAAGGTCGTCGGTCAGCGGCTTCTCGGTCCGGCAGCTGGACAGCAGCCACCGCTCAAGATCGTCGCGAAGCTCGACGAGGCGGATCGCACGCAGCTCGGTCTCGATGTCAACAATATCGTTCACGGCGTCGTGCCGATCGAAGTTTCGCTTCAGAAAGGCGACCGGCCGGAGCCCGCAATCAAGCTGCATGCCGATTTGACGGATGCCGAACTCACGTTCGATCATTTGCAATGGCGCAAGGCTCCGGGGCGGACCGCGAGCCTCGACGCCGATATCGTCACCGCGCAGGGTCGCGATACGGAATTGCAGAATTTCAAAGTCGTCAGCGACGATATCGCCGCCGATGGGCGCATCGTCATCGGCACCGACAACAAGATCAAAGAATTCAATTTTCCAGGGCTTAATCTGAACGTCATCTCGCGCCTCGACCTTAGCGGGTCGCGGAGCAAAGATGATTTCTGGACGATCAAAATCGCCGGGTCGAATTTCGACGGGCGGAACTTCTTCCGTTCGCTATTCAGTGTCGGCGATGGTCCGGGCCGGAAAGACAAGCCGGCGGCGTCTGCCGGCGCGCACGTGACGGTCGATCTCGCGAACGTCATCGGCAGTTCCGATGTATCGCTGCGCAATCTCAAGATGGCGATCGAGACGCGCAACGGAGATCTCGCAGGCCTCGATGCCAAGGGCACGCTCGATGGCGGAGCACCGCTCGTGGCGAAGCTGGATCAAGGCCAGGGCGGGCGGCGGCTCGTCGTGACGTCGAGCGACGCGGGCCAAGTGATGAAGCTCGTGAACTTCTACCCGAATATGCAGGGCGGCCGCATGCAGCTCGATGTCGGGCTCGACGGCGCGGGACCGGCGGAAAAGACCGGCGTTCTCGTGGTCGATGATTTCAGGATTCTCGGCGATCCGATCGTTACCGAAGTCGTCAGCAGCGCCGACGAGGGCCGTCCGGCGATAGGTGGCAATCGCCATGTCACGCGTGAGGTTTTCGATTTTACGCGGATGCGTGCGCCGTTCTCTGTCGGATACGGACAGTTCGTGCTGCAAGAATCGTATTTGAAGGGACCACTGCTCGGGGCGACGCTTCGCGGCAAGGTCGATTTCCGGACGAAGCGCGTGAATATTGGGGGCACCTATATCCCGTTGCAGGGATTGAACGGTGCGCTGGGCGATATTCCCTTGCTCGGACAAATCCTGTCGGGCTCGCAGGGCGAAGGCATTGTCGGTATGACATTCGCCGTGCAGGGGCCGACGTCGGACCCTCAGGTTATCGTCAATCCGTTCTCTCTGGTCGCGCCTGGAATATTCCGGGACATCTTCCAGATGACGTCGATGGATCCAACCATTCAGGTGCGCGAGGACCGGACACCGCAAAAGCCGATCGAAGACAGGATCCGCGCCGCGCCGCCAAATCCGGCTGACGCGAGCGACAAACCCAAAGCGAAGCCTAAGCCCGCAGCGAAGGCCAAGGCGAAGGCTCAGGCTCCGAAGGTGGACGCGCCGGCCGTCGACGGTTGGTCATCGACGACGACCAACCATTGAGCGGGCTACCGATTTAGCGATCAGACCGGTTTCAGAAGAACGTGCTTCTTCTTGCCGAGCGAAAGCTTGATGACGCCATTTGCATCCGCGTCCGCCTTTCCAAGGGTTGCCTTGTCGCTCGTCACGGCTTGATCGTTCACTTTGAGACCACCGCCCTGGACCTGGCGGCGCGCTTCACTGTTGGATGCGACGAGCCCCGCCTTCACGAAGGCCGTCAAAACGCCAAGCCCGGCGTCCAGGTCGGCGCTCGGTATTTCGATCGTCGGCAGATCAGCGGCGAGCGTTCCCTGCTCGAAGGTTTTGCGCGCGGTCTCGGCCGCAGCCTCGGCCTTTTCGCGACCGTGCAGAAGCGCTGTCGCTTCCGTTGCGAGAACTTTCTTGGCTTCGTTGATTTCGGAACCCGAAAGGCGTTCGAGCTTCGCGATTTCTTCGAGCGGCAGGAACGTGAAGAGCTTGAGGAAGCGGCCAACGTCCGCGTCTTCCGTGTTTCGCCAGAACTGCCAGTAATCGTAGGTCGAAAGCTGGGCTTCGTTCAGCCAGACGGCACCGGCGGCAGTCTTGCCCATCTTCGCGCCGGACGCGGTCGTCAGCAGCGGACAGGTCAACGCGTAGAGCTGTTCCTTGGCGCCCATTCGGCGGCCAAGGTCGATGCCGGTGACGATGTTGCCCCACTGGTCCGATCCGCCCATCTGCAAGTTGCAGCCATAGCGGCGGTTGAGTTCCACAAAGTCGTAGGCCTGGAGCAGCATGTAGTTGAATTCGATAAAGGACAGTTCTTGATCCCGCTCGAGCCGCAGCTTCGCGCTGTCCATCGTCAGCATGCGATTGACGGAGAAGTGGCGTCCGACGTCGCGCAGGAAGCCGATGTAGTTCAGCGGCGCCAGCCATTCGGCGTTGTCGACCATCAGGGCGTCGGTTTTGCGTTCGCCGAACTGAAGGAATTTCGCGAAGACCTGCTTGAGGCTTTCCTTGTTGGCTTCGATCTCTTCGACCGTCCGCAATACGCGCGTCTCGTCCTTGCCGGAGGGATCGCCGATGCGCGTGGTGCCCCCGCCCATCAGGGCGATAGGTTTGCCGGCACCCGTCGTCTGCATCCAACGCAGCATCATGATCGACAGGAGATGTCCGATATGCAGCGACGGCGCGGTGCAGTCATAGCCGACATAAGCCACGACGCGGTTCTCGCACGCCAATTTGTCGAGGCCTTCCAGATCCGAGCCCTGGTGAACAAAGCCGCGCTCGGTCATAATCTTGAGAAATTCGGATTTCGGTGTCGTCATCGCAATTCTTGGCTTCCGCTTCGGTGGCCGCGGGCTTCACATCGAGCCATATCGCGGGCGGCGGCACCATGCACGGGAAGGTGCCTATGAGCAAGTTGGTGCGGGCGATTGGCCTTATGAGCGGGACGTCGCTCGACGGGATCGACGTCGCTTTTCTGGAGACGGACGGAGAAGACGTGGTTCTCCGCGGCCAGGCGCGGACTTATCCCTACGACGATGGCATGCGGCGGATGCTCAACAATGCGATTGCCGATGCCCGCGGCCTCACGTCCCGGACTGACCGTTTTCACTCGCTGGAAGAGGCCGAGCGGGCCCTGACCGAGTGTCATGCCGTCGCCGTCAGCCAGTATCTCAAGGACGCAGGCATCGACGGGGCGTCGATCGACGTGATCGGGTTTCACGGCCAAACCGTGCTTCACAAGCCCGAGGCGGGTCTGACCGTGCAATTAGGCCTCGGTGGCCTGCTCGCAAATTTGACGCGCTGTCCCGTCGTTTACGATCTCCGTGGGGCCGACGTCGATGCGGGTGGGCAAGGGGCCCCGCTCGTTCCCGTTTATCATCGGGCGCTGACGGCCAAGCTGCCGCAACGGCCGGTCGCCGTCGTGAATATCGGCGGGGTATCGAATGTGACTTGGATCGGCCGCGAGGGCAGTCTCGTGGCATTCGACACGGGGCCGGGGAATGCGTTGCTCGACGATTGGATGGCCCGGAAAACCGGCGCGCATCTCGATGCGGGGGGCGCGACCGCGGCTCACGGCAATGTCGACGAGGAGATCGTCCGGATTTTTCTGAGCCACGGATACTTCGTGGACACGCCGCCGAAGTCGCTCGACCGAAACACATTCGGCACGGATCTGATCGACCATCTCTCGGTCGAAGACGGAGCCGCGACGCTTGCCGCTTTCACGGCGCGCGCCATTGCCAAATCGCGCGAGCATATGCCTGTGGAGCCTGAGCTTTGGATCGTTTCCGGCGGTGGCCGGAAGAACCGCGCCATCATGCGGATGCTGGCGGAGCAGGTTCAAAACGCCGTCGTGCCGGCGGAGACCGTGGAGTTCGACGGAGACGCTCTTGAAGCGGAGGCGTGGGCCTATCTGGCGGTCCGCTCCATTCGCGGTTTGCCGATTACATATCCCGGGACGACCGGGGTCTCAGCACCGATGAGCGGGGGACTGCGGGCAGATCCCACCGCTCATGTGATTCAGTAGAAAGGCTCGGCGACGAGCTTATTCCTCGTCGCTATCGTCCTCACCGGCAGCAGCTGCTGCTGGGGTGCTCTGGGATTCCATGCGCTCGAGTTCACGCTGGCGCTGGCGTTCGCGCTCACGTTCCCGTTCGCGTTCCTTGTTGCGCTCGCGATCCTGCTCGAACTGGATCATCCGGTCATCGAGATATGATCCGACGATGTTGCCGAGTTCTTCGGTCTTGTTCTCGAAGAAGTGGTTGGCGCCGGGCACGACTTCGTGCGTGATCTTTATTCCCTTTTGCACCTTAACCTTTGCTGCCATTTCGGCGACCGATGCCGTCGGGACGACGCGATCGATGTCGCCGTTGATGATCAGGCCCGAGGAGGGGCAGGGCGCGAGGAAGGAGAAGTCGTAAAGGTTGGATGGCGGTGCGACGCAAATGAAGCCATCGACTTCGGGGCGCCGCATCAGAAGCTGCATGGCGATCCAGGTGCCGAACGACACGCCGGCAATCCAGCACGTCTTGGCGTCGGGTTTGACCTGCTGCAGCCAATCGAGCGCGGAGGCGGCGTCGGCAAGTTCGCCCGGTCCGCCGTCCCACACGCCCTGGCTGCGTCCGACGCCACGGAAATTGAACCTCAGGACGGAAAATCCCCGCGCCGCGAAGGTATGGTAAAGGGAGTAGACGACCTGGTTGTTCATCGTGCCCCCGAATTGGGGGTGGGGATGCAGAATTAGCGCGATCGGGCTGTCGCCGTTGCTTTCGTGGTGATACCGGGCTTCCAGGCGACCGCCTGGGCCGTTGATAATGAGTTCAGGCATCAGAGATTACTCGATCTTTCGGTCAATTGGCTTCAGGGCAGCTACGGAGCCAATGGATGGCCTCCGAGCGATCAAATCCTTGTGGGTTGAATCTCAATCCTTGACTCCGGCGCTCAGGATTTCCATAACTTTAGAACCGTTCGAAATATGGGTCCTGGCTCGTTTACAACAGGCATTGGATCAGGGCGGCTCTCTTAGCACAGTCCGGGGTGCCGGGCGCAAGGTTTGGATTCCGTTGCCACTTGGGGCAACGATAGTCCGGAGATCAGCGACGTGGAATTGACGACCAAAGGCCGGTACGCGGTCATGGCCATGGCGGATCTCGCCGGGCATGCCGATGAAGGCGCCATAGCGCTGTCGGTCGTCGCTGAGCGGCAGAGCCTGCCGCTCGCCTATCTGGAACAGCTTTTCGTGCCCCTTCGCCGCGCTGGCCTCGTCGAGAGCGCCCGCGGCCGCTCGGGTGGATACCGGCTCGCGAAGCCTGCCGCCGAGATCTCGATCGCCGCGGTGATGGAAGCGGTCGAGGAAGACACCCGCTTTACGCGCTGTTCGCACAATGATCCGCGGTGCTCCGCCGCGACGCCATGTGTCACACACTGGCTTTGGACCGCGCTGAGTGAGTCGATGGGACACTTCCTGTCGTCGGTTAATCTCGCAGACGTCATCACCGGCGGGCGGTATTCATCGGGTCCGTTGTTCACAGCCGCTGCCGCGCGAACCACGGGCAAGCGAACCTATCTCGATTACAACGCGACGGCGCCGCTCCGGGCTGAGGCGAAGGCTGCGATGATCGCGGCGCTCGATGTCGCGGGCAATCCGTCATCTGTTCATGCCGAAGGCCGGCGTGCCCGTTCCGTCATCGAGAGTGCGCGGGAAAGCGTCGGGCGTCTTGTCGGCGCCAAGCCTTCAGAGATCGTTTTCACCAGCGGAGCGACGGAAGCCAACAACTGGATTGTTGCGCAGCCGTGGGCGACGATTTTGACGAGCGGCACGGAGCACGATTCCATTCTCGCTCCGGTTCGCGCGGCTCGCAGTGACGTTGTTATGCTGCCGCTCGATGTGAACGGCATCGTCGACCTCGATGAATTCGCCGAGAGTGTTTTGACGCGAGAATTCGCGGGTCCGTCGCTTCTCGCGCTGCAGTTGGCGAACAACGAGACCGGCATCGTGCAGCCGGTTGCGGAAATTGCCGAGCTTGCGCGCTCGAGAGGCCTGTCGGTGCATACGGACGCGGTGCAGGCGGCGGGCCGGATGGCGATCGATTTCGCGTCGCTCGGCGTCGATACGCTGGCGCTCTCCGCGCACAAATTAGGTGGCCCTAAAGGTGTTGGTGCACTGGTCATTCGTGACCATGTAGATCTCGTTCCCGCAATTCGAGGCGGCGGCCAGGAGAGACGGCGGCGCGCTGGGACGGAAAACGTCGCTGCCATCGCGGGATTTGGTGCTGCAGCCGAAGCCGCGCTTCGCGATCTCAAATCGGCGGCGGCCATCCAGGCATTGCGGGATGAAGTCGAGGCAGGCGTCAAGCGCATCAGTCCCGAGACGGTGATCATCGGCGAAGGCGCGACGCGTCTCGGGAATACGACGGCTTTGGCGCTTCCCGGCAAGCTCGCTGAAACGCTGGTCATCAGATTGGATCTCGCCGGAATCGCTGTAAGCGCCGGATCGGCTTGCTCATCCGGCAAAGTCGGCGCGAGCCACGTTCTCGAAGCGATGGGACTTGGTCACGACATTGCCGCGGGCACGATCCGCATCAGTCTCGGACCGGCGACGACTAAGGAAGATATCGCGGCATTTCTCGCTGCGTGGACGACGATCGCAGGAGCGCCCGCGCTCGCTGCTTAAAAGTGAATTGGTTGAAGGGCCGCTCGTTGGCGGCATTGAAAGAGAGACGAGGAAATGGCTGCTGTTCAGGAGACAATCGATCACGTTCGGAAGATCGATGTCGACCAGTACAAGTACGGTTTCGAGACGCTGATCGATAGCATCCAGGCGCCGAAAGGCCTCGATGAATCGACCGTGCGCTACATCTCGGCCAAGAAGGGCGAACCGGAGTGGCTTCTGACTTGGAGGCTCGAAGCGTTCACTCGCTGGAAGGCGATGACGGAGCCGACTTGGGCTAAGGTCCACTATCCGAAGATCGATTTTCAGGATCTCTATTACTACTCGGCGCCGAAATCGACCGAGGGTCCGAAGAGCCTTGCCGAAGTCGATCCGGAGCTGCTCGAGACCTATAAAAAGCTCGGCATTCCGCTCAAGGAGCAGGAAATTCTTGCGGGCGTGACGGGATCGCGCGTCGCGGTCGATGCCGTGTTCGACAGCGTGTCGGTCGTCACGACGTTCAAGGACGAACTAAAGAAGGCCGGCGTGATTTTCTGCTCGATCTCGGAAGCCGTGCGCGAGCACCCCGAACTCGTGAAGAAGTATCTCGGGTCGGTCGTTCCGCAGTCGGACAACTATTATGCGGCGCTGAACTCGGCCGTGTTCTCCGACGGCTCGTTCGTCTACGTGCCGGAAGGCGTGCGCTGCCCGATGGAGCTTTCGACGTACTTCCGCATCAATGCGAAGCAGACGGGACAGTTCGAACGCACGCTGATCATCGCCGATCGCGGGGCGTACGTTTCGTATCTCGAAGGTTGCACCGCGCCGATGCGCGACGAAAACCAGCTGCACGCGGCTGTCGTCGAACTCGTGGCGCTTGATGATGCCGAGATCAAATACTCGACGGTTCAGAACTGGTATCCGGGCGACGCTCAGGGCAAGGGCGGCATCTATAACTTCGTGACGAAGCGCGGCGACTGCCGCGGCCATCATTCGAAGATTTCGTGGACGCAGGTCGAGACGGGTTCCGCCATTACGTGGAAGTATCCGAGCTGCATCCTGCGCGGCGACTATTCGCGCGGCGAGTTCTATTCGATCGCGGTTTCGAACGGCTATCAGCAGGTCGACAGCGGAACGAAGATGATCCATCTCGGCAAGAACTCGTCGAGCCGCATCATCTCGAAGGGCATCGCGGCGGGTTATTCGCAGAATACGTATCGCGGTCTCGTGTCGGCGCACCGGAAGGCGACGGGCGTTCGCAACTTCACGAACTGCGACTCGCTGCTGATCGGCGACAAGTGCGGTGCGCACACCGTGCCCTACATCGAAGCCAAGAATTCGAGCGCGCACTTCGAGCACGAGGCGACGACGTCGAAGATCTCGGACGACATGCTGTTCTACTGCCGCCAGCGCGGTCTTTCGTCGGAGGAGGCGGTGGCGCTCGTTGTCAACGGTTTCGTTCGCGACGTGCTGCAGCAGCTGCCGATGGAGTTCATGGCCGAATCCCAGAAGCTGATCGGCATCTCGCTTGAAGGCTCGGTCGGCTAATCAAATCCCGGATTACTTACAAAGGTACGGAAGATGCTTGAGATCAAGAACCTGCACGTGAAGCTCGAGGACGAGGATCGGGAGATCCTCAAGGGGCTTTCGCTCACGGTGCCGAAAGGCGAAGTGCACGCCATCATGGGCCCGAACGGGTCCGGCAAGTCCACGCTCGCCTATGTGCTCGCGGGGCGGGACGGCTATGAAGTTACCGACGGCGACATTCTGTGGAATGGCGAGTCCATCCTCGAGATGTTGCCTGATGAGCGCGCCGCAAAGGGCGTGTTCCTCGCATTCCAGTATCCGATGGAAATTCCGGGCGTCGCCGGGCTGACGTTCCTCCGCACGGCGCTCAACGCCGTTCGCAAGAAACGCGGCGAAGCGGAACTCACAACGCCGGCCTTCCTGAAACTGGCGAAGGAGAAGGGCGCGAAGCTCAACATCGACATCGACATGTTGAAGCGTCCGGTCAACGTCGGGTTCTCGGGTGGCGAAAAGAAGCGCTCGGAAATCCTGCAGATGGGCCTTCTCGAGCCAACGCTGTGCGTACTCGACGAAACCGATTCCGGCCTCGACATCGACGCGTTGCGGATCGTCTCGGATGGCGTCAACGCGCTTCGTTCGCCGGATCGCGCGTTCCTCGTGATCACGCACTATCAGCGGCTCTTGAATTACATCGTGCCGGATAAGGTCCACGTGCTTGCAGACGGACGCATTCAGAAGACGGGCGGCAAGGAGCTGGCGCTCGAACTGGAGAAATCCGGCTACGCTGAATTTACGAACAAGGCAGCGTGAACATGAACGTAGCAGTCATGAAGACCAAGGCGGAGCAGGCCATCTCGGAGAGTTTCGAGGCGGCCGCCGCAAAGCTTCCGGGCAGCGCCGCGGTGAAGGCTCTCCGTGCGCAGGCTATCGGCGCGTTCAGCGGGCTCGGGCTCCCGCACCGGCGCATCGAAGAATGGAAATACACCGATCTCCGCGCGAACCTCAAAGAGGTGCTTCCGCCCGCCGTCGAGGATAAGACGCCGCTGACCATCGCCGAGCTTATCGTTGCGCTCGGGCCGTTGGCTCATGTCGATGCGCATCGCATCGTCTTCGTGAACGGCCACCATCGCGCAGACTTGAGCGACGTTGCCGACGCGACCGGGTTGACGGTCTCGACAATCGGCAAGGCGCTTCAGTCCGCGTCCGAAGAGACTGTTCTTAGCCTGGCTTCGACGCCCGAGGGCGGAGACGCTGTCGAAGCGCTCAACACGGCTTTCATGACGGATGGCGCGATCGTTGAAGTCGCCAAGGGCGCGTCGGTCGCCAAGCCGCTTCTCATGATTTTTGTGCGTGCCGGGTCGGAGGCCAATGCGGTCACCGTCCGCAATCTGATCACTGCCGGTGAGAGTTCGAACGCGACGATCATCGAAGCGGACGTCGTGCTGCCGGGCGCAGTGCGAGACGCGCACCTCAACACTCTGACCCAGGTCTCGGTTGGAAAAGGCGCGACGCTCAATCACGTGAAGGTGGCGGTCGATGAAGGCAAGTCGCTGCATCTTTCGAATGGCGAAGTGACGCTGTCGGCCGATGCGAGCTACCGCGGCTTCCAGTTCTCGTCGGGTCTCGGCTTTGCCCGTCACGGGAGCAACGTTCTTTTCGCGGGCGAAGGAGCTAAGCTCGACCTTTCGGGCGCTTATCTCGCTCGTCATTCGGAACACGTCGACACGACGCTCGTCGTCGATCATGCGGTCCCGCGTTGCGAAAGCCGGGAGCTGTTCAAGGGTGTTCTCGACGGTCACGGACGCGGCGTGTTCCAGGGCAAGATCATCGTTCGGCCCGATGCGCAGAAGACCGACGGCAAGCAGATGTCGCAAGCGCTGATGCTATCGGAAGATTCCGAGTTCGATTCAAAGCCCGAACTCGAAATCTACGCGGACGATGTCGTTTGCGGGCACGGTACGACGAGCGCGGAACTCGATGCCGATCTTCTGTTCTACTGCCGCTCGCGGGGCATTCCTGAAAAGGAAGCTCGCGCGTTGATGATCGAATCGTTCATTGGTGAAGCGCTCGACAAGGTTGAGCACGAGGGGCTGAGAGAGGCGCTGGCATCTTATGCGATGCAGTGGCTCGGCCGCTCGCCACGCGGATAGGCACATGGGACGCGAAACGTCGATCGATGTAGCGAGAAGCACCGCCTCGCAGGCCGGCCTGACGGGTGCGCCCTACGATGTCGAGCGCATTCGTGCGGACTTTCCGATCCTCTTTCGCGAGGTGAACGATCGTCCGCTCGTCTATCTCGACAACGGGGCGTCGGCGCAGAAGCCGCTCTCCGTCATCGAGGCGATGGATCACGCCTATCGCTTCGAATACGCGAACGTGCATCGCGGGCTGCATTACCTGTCGAACACCGCGACGGAGCATTATGAGGCGGCGCGTGAGACCGTGCGCCGCTTTCTCAATGCCGAGCATCAGGACGAGATCATCTTCACGCGCAATGCGACGAGCGCCATCAACCTCGTCGCGCGTTCGTTTGGAGAGCCGCGGGTCGGTGAAGGGGACGAGATCCTCATCACGATCATGGAGCACCACGCGAACATCGTGCCGTGGCATTTCCTGCGCGAACGCAAGGGCGCCGTTCTGAAGTGGGCGCCGATGACCGATAGCGGCGAGTTGATCATCGAAAAGCTCGAAAGCCTGATCACGAAGCGCACGAAGATCGTCGCCGTTACGCACATGTCGAACGTGCTGGGCACGATCAATCCGGTGAAAGAGATCATTCGGATCGCGCACGCGAAGGGCGTGCCGGTGCTCATCGATGGCAGCCAGGCTGCCGTGCATATGGGCGTGGACGTTCGCGATCTCGATGCCGATTTCTACGTGTTTACCGGGCATAAGACGTACGGGCCGACGGGCATCGGCGTGCTTTATGCCAAGCGGCAACATCTCGCCGCCATGCCGCCTTACGAGGGCGGGGGCGATATGATCGAGAGCGTTACGCTCGACAACGTGACCTACAACCAGCCGCCGCACAGGTTTGAGGCCGGCACTCCGGCCATCGTTGAAGCGATTGGTTTAAGCGCGGCGCTCAATTACATGATGCAGATCGGCCGCGAGAAGATCTCGCGTTACGAAGCGGAGCTTGGCGCGTATGCGGCGGGGCGTCTTGGTGAGTTGCCTTGGCTGAAGCCTTACGGAACCGCTCCCGGCAAAGGCGCGATTTTCTCATTCACGATCGATGGCCTGCATCCGCATGACGTTTCGACGATCATTGATCGTTCGGGCGTCGCGATCCGGGCCGGCCATCACTGCGCGCAGCCGCTGATGGAGCGGCTCGGGGTTTCGGCAACCTGCCGCGCCTCCTTCGCATTGTACAACACAAAAGCCGAGGCTGATGCGCTGGTTGCCGCGCTCACCAAAGCTCATGACCTTTTCACCTGAGGAGCTTCCGCATGGACGGGAAGCAGATTGATGACCGGGCAGCTGTCAAGCAGGCGGTCGAAGCGCTCGATGCGCCGCCAACGACGCCTCCTGATGGTGGCCTTGCGCCCGATCCCGCATCTGAGATTGCGACGTCGGAGGACAGAAACGGATCTTCGTCCGCCACTGCATTGCCACCGGAAGAGATCGAGCGGCTGACGAACGATATCGTTGCTGCGCTCAAGACCGTTTACGATCCGGAAATCCCGGCCGACATCTACGAGCTTGGATTGATCTACAAGGTCGATGTCGATGACGACCGCAATGTCGCGATCACCATGACCTTGACGGCTCCCGGCTGCCCGGTCGCCGGCGAAATGCCGATCTGGGTCGAGAATGCCGTCAACGCGGTTCCGGGCGTCGCCCAGACGAAGGTTGCCATCGTGTTCGATCCGCCTTGGGATCAAAGCCGCATGTCGGACGAGGCACGCCTCGCCGTCGGCATGTTTTGAGGACACCCTCGCTTTTGGCGGCTGAATTCCCATATAGTGTGGCTGCTGCCACGACTCGAAGATACGGAGGCTCGCGTGCCCTCGCTTAGAATGATGCCAAAAGTGATGACCCTGACGGATGCCGCCGCGGCGCGCGTTGCTGCGCTCATCGCGCAGAAACCCGGCGTCAAAGCCCTCAAAATCGGCATTAAGAAGGGTGGCTGCGCGGGCATGGAATACACCATGACGTGGGCTGAAGAGATCGGGAAGTTCGACGAAATCATCGAAGACAAAGGCGCGGTCGTCCTCATCGATCCGGCCGCGATGATGTATCTGCTCGGCACCGAGATGGATTATAAGACCGACAAGCTTTCCTCGCAGTTCGTGTTCAACAACCCGAACCAGAAGAGTGCGTGCGGTTGCGGCGAGAGCGTCAATCTCGAACCGGCGACGCCCCCAGGATTTGCTCCCGCAGAGGCTTGATGCGATCGCGGGCGTGAAAAGGTCATGTCCGCCAACGACGAAATTCTCCAAATTCTGAAAGATGCGCTGGAGCGCGCCGGCTCGGTTTCCGGGCGGCGCATGTTCGGCGGCGTTGGGGTTTATTTCGATGGCATCTTCTTCGCCATCATCGATGACGGCGTGATCTATCTCAAAACGTCGGAGGCTACGCGGCCGGTGTTCGAGGCGGAGCATTCGCGCGCGTTCTCGTACATGACGAAGAATGGCAGCGCGGCGCTTCATTCCTACTGGCGGCTTCCCGAGCGCCTTCTCGATGATGCCGATGAACTCACGGAATGGGCATCCGCTTCAGTCGCGGCGGCGAAACATGCTGCTTCGCAAGCGGGCCGAAAGGCCAAGCCGGCACGCGTCGCCGGAACGGCGAAGCGTGCAGGCAAGCCGAAGACATGATGAACCTTAGCCGCGTCCGGGGACCTTCATCGGACGGGGCGGCTTTCGCATGAACGCGGGCACGTTCTCGGCAAAGCCCAGGCGTTCGTCGCCTTTGTGGGATGGCTGCGGCTTGCGCGGAGCTTCCTTTGCACCATCCCGCTTTTCGGGCCGCTCTTGGCGAGCCGACCGTTGTGCGGGTGCAGGCTGATCGGTCCATGCATCAGGTGCTGGAGCTGGTCGCGAACGCTGAGGACGCCGCGCGGTCTCAGCGGACCGTTTGGCCTGCTCTGGGCGTGGCTGCTCTGACCTTGGATGGTCGGGCCTCGGTTGCTCGGCGTGCTGCGGTTGCGGTGCTCTTTCCGGACGCGGTGCGCGTCTGCGCTCGTGATGCGGATGCTCGGCCGCCGCTGCCTGAGGTTGATCAGGCTGACTGGCCGGATGTTCCGGTTGACGATGCCTTGGTTCCGGCTGGTGGGCGCTCTGTTCGACTGACCGCGCCGGCTGTTCGGACGAGCGGGCCCGATGCTCCGGGGCGCGACCGCCGCGATGGGAGCCTTGCTGCGGCCGCCGCGATTTGTCGGGGCTTGAGCTTTGGCCGCGTCCGCCGCGACCGCGGCGGCGTTTGCCGGCGCCTGCAATATCTTCTTCGGTCGGAGGATCGCCAAGCCATACGGGCGCTTCGGTCGTTACCTTCTCGATGTCCTTGCAGAACTTCAGGTCATCGGGGCTCACGAGAGAAATGGCGTGTCCCTCATGTCCGGCGCGACCCGTTCGCCCGATGCGGTGAACGTAGTCATCGGCGGCCCACGGCAAATCGAAATTGAAGACGTGGGAGACTTCCGGGATATCGAGACCGCGTGCAGCGACATCGGAAGCTGCGAGCAGCATGATTTCGCCTGCGCGGAATTTGTCGAGTGTTTCAGTGCGGCTCGACTGATCCATGTCGCCATGAAGAGCGCCGGCGTTGAAGCCGTGTTTCGTCAGCGATTTGTGAAGAACGGCAACGTCGCGCTTCCGGTTACAGAAGATGATGGCGTTCTTGACGTTGTTGCCACGGATCAGATCGCGCAGGACTTCCCGCTTCGCCCAGTCTTCGCCGTTCGGGCAATAGACGAAATTCTGCGTGATGGTCTTCGCGGTCGTCGCGGGTTTTGCGACTTCGACACGCTCGGGATTGTTCAGGAACTGATTGACGAGCCGCGTGATCTCGGGCGGCATCGTCGCCGAGAAGAACAGCGTCTGGCGCCGTGGCGGCAGAAGCTTGCAGATCTTCTCGATGTCCGGGATGAAGCCCATGTCGAGCATGCGGTCGGCTTCGTCGATGACGAGGATTTCGACACCCATCAGCATGACGCGGCCGCGCCCGAAATGGTCCAGCAGCCGGCCGGGGGTGGCGATCAAAACGTCGACGCCGCGATCGAGCTTCTTGACCTGATCGTCCATCGACACGCCGCCGATGAGAAGCGCGACCTGGAGCTTGTGATTGACGCCGTATTTTTCGAAGCTTTGCGCGACCTGGGCGGCAAGCTCTCGCGTCGGCGCGAGGATCAGTGAACGGGGCATTCGCGCCCGCGCGCGGCCCGTTTCGAGGCGCGTGATCATCGGGAGGACGAACGATGCCGTTTTTCCGGTGCCCGTCTGGGCGATGCCGAGCACGTCTCTTCCGGTAACGGCAACCGGGATGGCGGCGGCTTGAATCGGTGTGGGGCTGACGTAACCCGCAGCCGTAATGGCTGCTTGAACCTTGGGCGACAGCCCTAGGTCAGCGAACGTCTTGGTTTCCAAAAGTCAGTATCTCCATCTGCACAGCTCGGATGGTCCGGCGCACTCGGCGTCAGACAGTCTTTCGAGAGCGCAGGGGGCGGGTGCCGAAAGGACCTAAGCCGAATAGGAGTGCGGATCAAAAGCATTTAAAAAATGCGCAAATCGATCCCCTGCGCTCCGGCACGTTTGGGTGCTCGCATACATCCCGCCCAAGCGCAAGGGAAACTCGCCAGTTCAGGGGGCTGAGCCCGCGAGGTTGTGTCACAGGGGAGGGATCGGGGCGAGCGAAATAGGCAGCCCGCCCCGTATCGCCACGGACGGCTTAGTCCTTGAGGAGCCATTTCCCGAATAGGCCTCCAATGATGCCGCCCAGGATGCGAGCAGCAAAGAACACCCAAACCTGGGACAGAGGGGCTCGCCGCCGGCATAGACGGCCGGTCCGAAGCTTCGGGCCGGGTTGACCGACGTATTGGAGATCGGGATCGACATCAGCACGGTCTCGAGGATGAACACCTCGGGCAGGCTCGCCTTGAGCATCGAGAGCTGGCCCTAGCCGTTGGCTGCGAACGTTGGGCTCGTGTGCCCGACGAGCGAGAAGATTCCGCAAGCAGCGAACGCTCCGATGAACTGAGCCAGAATGTAGAACACCGCTGTTCCAAGCTGGAAACGGGCGCCTGCAACGAGACCGAGCGTTACGGCCGGATTTTAATGTCCGCCGGACACATGGCCGATGGCGAAAGCGGTCAGCATGACAGTTATGCCGATGGAGAAAGCCACGCCGAAAATGCCGGCAGCGCCCGTGGGCTCCGAAGGAGTAAAATGCTGAGCCCAGGATGGCCGACATTAGCATAAATGTGCCGAATGTTTCGGCGGTCCTTGTTTATCGCTGTGCTTGATGTGAAGGACGGTCGAAACCGATGCCTACACGGTGATATTGGACGAGTGTGAGGCACGCCTGCGGACGAATCGCAGCAGCGCGGTCTCATTCGTAGCGAGGTGTGTAGGTCCGCTCGAAAAAGAGCTTTACTAACCGTCCAAACAAGAAGGCTATTTGTCGTATTAGCGAAATTGACTTTTGGATCAATATTCAATGCCGTACGATGTGCCGGCGGACCTGAGTCTGAAGCAGAATACATCGGTTGGGTGAGTAGCAAGCCGCGTCCCCAAAGGGGAGATGCCGATTGCTTAAGCCCCGTTGAATTCGCAAGGGTCGATAGATGACTTTGAATGCTGGTTCTGCATTGAATGCTGCAGGCATTGCCGCGCGAGAAACTGCTGGTGCACCTGCGCCAGGGAAGGCCGCAGACCGTCCGCGGGGCGTCCGTCGCGGCGACGCCATCCGAGAACTCAAAAAGCGGGATAACTACACGAATTTCCGCCATATCGCGTTTGTCTATCTCGTCATCGCTGCATCGATTGGATTGACGATTTGGAGCTACGGCGCGGTCGCAGCGGCGGGCCTCGGCTGGTGGTGGAACATTCCCGCTACGCTCCTCTGCATCGCGGTGGTCGGCGCGTCGCAACACCAGTTTGGCGGTGTCATTCACGAAGGCACC